>DALYIW010000037.1:3892-40063 GCA_031970155.1 Coleofasciculaceae cyanobacterium CTOTU46601
AAATCTGCAAATTAAATGTTCAACAGATTTGGAAGCGCCTAAAAATCAAATTTTTAGTTGATTTTCTGCTTTTTTGTAAGTTGCCTGTTTGGGGAATTACTGACAACTAGCCAAAGTGGAAAAAGGCAGAAGTAATTTTTAGACGACCCCTTGCTACCATCAGTGGGATTTTAGCTATCAACGTTTACCTTGACCTTGACGTTTACCGTTGTAGAGTTGTTGTTGTAAGGACGGTAGGCGATGGGGCGACGACGATTACGCCACCAAGCGTAACGACGAGGATAGTAGTAGTAATGAGCACCATTGATGGTGGCAGATTCTTCAGTGGTCAGCTCTGTAAAGAGTGAGTTGGTTTGAGTATCGTTCATGATTAACATCCATAGAAGTTGATGAATCCAAACAAGTGGAATGAGCGTTTTTGTTAGCTCTCTTCTACTAATTTGGTTGACAATCCATTCTTCTAAAGGGAGTTCTTCCATCCGGATCGATTAGGAATGAATTTAGATTTTTTTTAAACGCTTTGAATGAGTAATAGGTAGTGAGCAATGGATAAGAGTTTCAAGCTTATCTATTACCTAAATCGTCGCGTGTTATTCCTCCCACCGCTTCTTGTGAGTGGGCTTCCGAACAATTTTCTGTGCTTTGTTGAAACTTTATACTAATTCTCGCGTGACGAGTGCACTTTACTTGCCCTCAGTCTAGAAGACTGGGGCTACACCAACTAAGCCTGTCTGCACAGGCTACTTTCATGCATCTTCACGCGAGAAATGGTATTAGAAGATTTGGGAACTACGCTCTTTACCGTTAACTTGAACGCCACTGGCACTGATGAGAACTTGATCTCCAGATTTCACCTGGCCATAGCTGCGTCCGCCGATGCGTAGATTACCGTTTACGACTTCTACTTGTCTACCGTTAACGTCAATCTTGCTGCTACTGCTGCTCATCGAACCCTTGCCAAAGTTTTGACTGTTGACGGTGATACTTGTACTTGAACGAGAACGGTGAGTCGGGCTGTTGTCTCCCAACTCTATAGATGGGTCTATCTTAATTTGAACACCATTGAGGACAAACATAGATTCTCCTTTTAAATTGTTGTCAAAGCGATCGCTATTTGTACTGGTACTGGAATCTGACGGGAATTCAAGATCTGAACGATTCTCAGAATCAGGACTAGTTGTGCTGCTACTGTAATCTGACCGAAACTCGAAACTTGAACCCTTTTTCGGCTCAGTACTGCTCGGAGTCGGGGTAGACTCTGACGGGGATACTACATTTGAACGATCGCCAGAATCAGTATTAGTGGGGGTCAGGGTAGACTCTGACTTAGATACAACATTTTTGCTACACGCGCCAAGCATCAATAAGCTGACAAACAGAATTGATGCTGCTCCTTTTTTTCTTGTCATGCCAACCCTCTGTTCTGAATGTTTTTGTTTTTTACAAATGAGCAGCTGTTACCCTCTGGGTGATGCAATGTGCGATCGCAAATCACCCATATAAATTCATCCGGAAGAAGCTTTGGGGTAGAGGTATCTGAACACTGTAGTCGTAGCTGTAGCTCCAGGTACGACCAAGGTTATAACAGGCTCTATTGCAGTGCTGCTAAAGTTTTTCGTTATTGAAAAAAACGCCTTTAGCAAGAGAGCTTCTCGCCTCTTGCTATCGATGGTGGATTATTTCTGCTTTGATCAGCACTACAAATTGAATTTAGTTCAATCTTCTAAAGAGAGTTGCTCCATCCGGATAGCTTAAATTGTTTGTACTATTTCTTCACAAAATAAATTTATCTTGAAAGTTGGGAGTCGGGAGTTGGGAGTCGGGAGTCGGGGATTGAAGATTTCTTTTTTCTTCATCAATAGATTCATCTGCTTGTACTTTCATCCCAGGCTGACGCAACGCTCGCGCTATCATCCCCCATCCCTCATCCCTCATCCCCCATCCCTCATCCTTTCAAAGATCACAAGTAACAACAGTAGAGAACTGTCCTGATTTTTCCTCTGTCCGATGAAGTGTGATTTAGGTTGAATGACACTGACTTAAGAAAAGCGTAGGTTGGGTTCAGCGATAGCGTAACTCAACAAATCATTACCAGTGTTGGGTTTCGTGACCTCAACCCAACCTACAAAACTACCCAATTTAGATTATTTGAGTGACATTCGATTTAGGTTTAATCGCATCGATCGCGTTGTCGCGTGAACCGTAATGACTTCTGACAGTTTTTAATCAAACCATGTTTAGCAAGCTTGACTTGGACTCTATCCACCCACTCAAGAGTGACGATTTTTTACCTCCGATTAGTCGCTGGACAACGTTAGGAGGAATGTTGCTCGTAGGGACTTTTGGCGCGGCTGTTGCTCTTGCCTCATTCATTGAGTACAACATTACAGTGCGAGCGATCGCAAAGGTTCGTCCGAGTGGAGACGTGCAAGCCGCTGTAGCCGAAACTGGAGGAACAGTCAAAAGTGTTGAAGTACGGGAAAACCAGATTGTTAAAAAAGGAGATGTAATTGCCTCCATCAACGACTCCCGCTTCTACTCTCTCCGGAACCTAAAGAGCAATTGGGAAAGGTACATCCAGCAGCAGAAGAGTCAGCTTGCTCAGAGAGAAACGTTACTGGTAGCTTTGGATACTCAGATTTTCAAGGAATCCGGCGTGGCAACCCCTCCAGCTATCTCCATCCAAAGTGAGCGAAGTGGTGAAATCAATGAGGAAGTCGAGGCAGCCTTAGCAAAAATAGCTGGTTCGCGGCCAGACTACGCTGAGAAATTGGCTAGTCAGCGAGAAGCCCTCTTACAATTTTTGAATGACGGCCAGCAGCAACTTAAGGGTGGGCTAGAAGCTTTGCAATCGATTGAACAAAAAATTAGCAAAAGTGAAGTTCGTGCCCAAGCTGATGGCAAAATCCTGACACTAGACATACCCAGCCCAGGTCAACCTATACGTTCTGGACATCAGATTGCCCAAATTGTTCCCAGTGAAGCACCTCTGGTTGTTAAGGCACGAGTGGCGACAGAGGATATTGGCGAAGTAAAAGAAGGTCAAACAGCGCAACTGCGAGTGTCTGCTTATCCTTATCCAGATTACGGAACTCTGCTAGGGAAAGTGACAGCGATCGCTCCTGATGCGCTACCCTGCGAGGGCAAGTGTCTTGATGGCGCAACTTCTTACTACGAGGTGACTATTGAGCCAGATAGATTTTACTTAGTTAAAGGTCAGTCGGTTCGCGATCGCCTTAACGAAGCAGGAACGATACAGGGAAATGCAAATAGCTCAACTTCACGCCAGTATCCCATCCAACCTGGCATGGAAGTTACAGCAGACATTATTTCTCGAAGAGAGCGAGTAATTACCTTCATTTTGAATAAGGCTAGACTGCTGACGGACTTATAGCAGCTAATTCAGGACTAACGCAAATTTTCTGTTGAAAGGCTGTTTGTAGGGGTGAACGGCCGTTCACCCCTACTAGATGTGATATCAATGCGTAAGTTCTGTAACTGTTGACTGTTAATGGACTTCACGACAACATGCAATATTTTCTGCACATTAGCTGACTTATGTGTTTGCCTCAAACATTAACGTTCTGAAGTTGCTAATTTAGGCGTCTTTATATCCGTAAGATGGCGGAATATAGTAACAATTGCTGGCATCGTAAACACAAACATGCGTATGCCAGGAATTTTGTCAATTATTGTAATTTTTTATTTATAAATACAACAATTTGTCACTGAATAATAGCGTTAATAGATAGCGCCAAAAATTAGCATGGAACTCCGGTACTGCTTAGGCTGAGCCTTAATTTATGGAGATAACTAATTTCATAAATTTAGCCACTTTTATCCGGAATCTTCTAGAGGCAGAAGATAAAAGAAACGAAGGTATCTTCTCTCAGCAGATATCTACCTCGCCTTATCGGGTGAGGGACATGATTACTTGACCAAAATCAGCCCTAAGGATGATGAACGTTGCGATAGCGAAGCGTTAGCGACGGTGCGTAGCGTCGGCGTCAGCCTGGGATGAAGGATCACAAATGAGTATCCCGCTAATCAATTAAGGGGTTTGAGATAAAGCATTCCTACTTTCAATCATCTTTCATCCTTATATTGACTCTTTGTATACAAAAATCTTCATCCTTTATCCTTCATCTTTTTTTGGTCACTAGAGTTTTTCCCAATTAATTCACTACTATCTCTGACATCAAATCTCCCATGCAAAATCATCTAAGCTATTTCCATCGATACTATGTCGTCATCTCTCACAAGAAAGTTCCTGGGGGAACATCCCATTTTTGCAAATATATCCACTGTGGGGGTGAACGGCCGTTCGCCCCTACAATACCGAACAGGCAAAATTGGGGTGCTACCGTTCCTGGTCTAATTCTTGGTCAACGAATCTTTTACCGTAAAGACCAACCACCAAGAACCAAGAACTATAAACGAAGTGATTTAATCTTTTGTGCTTGAATCTGAGGGATGCCACTAAAAGCTTACCTAGAACCGTACCTCACACTTGAGGAACTCAAGCTCCGCTACCAAAAGGCTCAAGACATTACTGAAGCAAGGCGGTGGCACCTCCTGCAATTGGTCGCTCAACAGTGGACTATCAAGCAGGCGGCTCAAATAGTGGGGCTGAACTACGATTACGCCAAAGAAATCGTCAGGCGCTACAACCGTGAAGGACCAAAGTCAGTGAGAAACCGGAATAAAGACCGCCAATCTCCACCCCGGAAGTCTCTACTGACACCAGAACAACAGCAGGAACTACAGAAAGTTTTGCAAGGACCGGCCCCCGATGGTGGAGCATGGTCTGGCCCGAAGGTGGCTGACTGGATTGCTCAGAAAACAGGTCGTGAAAGAGTCTGGCCTCAGCGAGGCTGGGACTATCTCAAACGCTTGGGAGGATAGTAACTATTCGTCTGAAAGAAGGGATGAAGGATGAGGGATGATAGCGCAGCGGGACGTTAGTCCGGGATGAGGGATGAGTCGCAAACACGGCTGACCACTAACTACTGATTACTAATCGCTAACTTGAGTAAATCCTGACTTAAGACACAGGTCAGGATGGGTTTTTCGTGCTAATTTTCCGGACTTCTCTGAAAAGTCAGGATAAAAGGAATGTGGGTTACTGATTAGGAGAATGGTGTTAGACAACCCTACAGAACTTATGATGCGTCAGCTACTGACAAGACTACGCGTAGAGTTTAAATAATTATTTTTAACACTAGTTGTAGAGTTTGTACGTAAGTCCTGCCAGATAAAAGAAAGCTCAATTGCCTTGATTGTCAGTAACCCGGTTCCAGTAAAAACCACAGTACTCAAAAACACGGAGCTTAAGCGATGAAGCTGAAGTCAGTTGCTAAATGCTTTTTAGGAGCTGCGATCGCATTGAGTGGGACGGCTGCTTTCAGTCAACCTAGCAATGCTTGCCCAACTGAAGAGCCTTGTATCCCTGAATACCACCAGGTCTTCGACGATCACAACATTTTCTTTTGCGAACAACGTTATGGTACGCCTACCACAGCCGTTCGCACCCCTGGAGGCGTTATGCCAGTAATTCGTTGGGTGTCCCATTACTTTATGCCATCTGGCTACGATCCACAGACACGGTGCGAAGATGTATCAGCACGATTCCAGACCTATTACAACAACGGTATGCTCAATTACATCACAACCGGGATTGTCAATCGCCAACCTGTTGTGTGCGTAACTGATACTACTGGTGGTCCCTGCCAAGGAGTACTCTTTACTCTCAAGCCTCACCAAAATGCTAGTAAGGTCATCGAGAAACTGTTTGATATCCGAGCTGGTGCTTCAGGGCCACTGTACGAAAGTAGCTCACGAGTCTATTTTGACATGAATCAGTACCTGCAAAAACAGGGAATTGTGAGTACCAAAACGGTGAGTAACACTTCCCGTCCTTAATACTGAATCGATGCTCTAAAACACCAATTCAGTAATAGCATTGGACAGGCTCTTCGGCCTATCCCACAAAAGTCATTTTTGCTTGTGGGGTAGGCGTCCCGCCTGCCCAATAATTTGATAAAAAAACTGAGTTTCAGTTATTAGTTGTTAGAACCATCACGTATAAATTTAGGAGCAAACAACAAATAACAAACAACAAACAACAAACAACAAACAACTAATAAAGTGCATTTGTGCATACTAACCCTGATTGCCTGTATTTTTAGTTCAGCGCCCAAGCTGCCATTTCAGGCATCTTATACCTGTACTTGTACCCCCACTAACATCCAGGAAGTTATACCCAATAAACAACCACGTCAACTATCAGTGGAGCAACTACATAACTTAGCTCACTCAATCACGGTCAAAGTCACTTCAGGAAGTAATTGGGGTTCAGGTATTCTGATGCGACAGCAAGGACAGGTTTACACTGTTGTGACTAATAAGCATGTGCTATCAGCCGGAGAAACCTATCAAGTTGAAACCTCAGATGGTCAAGTTTATTCCGCAGATTTGTTAGGTAGTATTTCCTTCAGGAGCAACGATTTAGCCGTTGTACAATTTCGGAGTATTCATACTATCTATCCTGTCGCATCTTTAGGGAGTACTTCTTCCCTAAAAGTGGGTGATGAAGTCTTTGCCGCCGGGTTTCCCTTTGCCATGGATTGGTCTGACTCAATGGGTTTTGTTCTGACAACTGGACAGGTATCACTATTGCTTAATAGAGCCTTAGTCGGTGGCTACCAAGTTGGGTATACCAATGAAATCCGAAAGGGTATGAGTGGAGGACCAATACTCAATCGTCAGGGTGAACTTGTCGGGATTAATGGGATGCATAAGTATCCTCTTTGGGGCGATCCTTACATTTATAAAGATGGCTCTAAACCTGACTTACTGCTCCGGAAACAAATGGTTCATTTCAGTTGGGGCATTCCGATCAAGACTTTTTCCAGACTGGCACCTCGATTTTAATCTAGTGTTCAGAAGGAGACAGGAGACAAGTTAATACTAACTTATAGAAAAAAGATGAAATTATCCTATCAACTACCAGCCGCTTTAGTTGGTGCGGCAATTGTGCTAGCTCAACCGCAAATGGCGACAGCATTAACTGCTAATGCTGTTCAACAAATTGCTAATCAGATTACGGTATTAATCGATGGGCAAAATCCTGGATCTGGAGTAATTATTGCTAAACGTGGCAAGACTTACTACGTTCTTACGGCTAAACATGTTGTAGCGACAGAAGATGAGTATACAGTGGTCGCTCCTGATGGTAGGCGATATGACTTAAATTATCGTACTGTACGTAAACTGCCCAGTGCAGATTTGGCGATATTGCAGTTTACAAGCGATCGCAAATACAAAGTTGCCACCCTAGCCAGCTACGATTACACTAGCGAATTCCGGAATGTTTTTGTCTCTGGCTTCAGTCCAGCTAACAACGATACCCCATCGGTTCGCCAGTTTTCCCAAGGATTACTCATTAGCAAAAATTTTGCCCTAGCTAATACACCAGACCCCATTTCTAAAGGATATGGGCTTTTCTACACCAGTCATACTGAAGTGGGAATGAGTGGTGGTCCTGTTTTAGATACCAATGGACGAGTCATCGGGATTCATGGACGCACTGACGGCGAGGAAATCTATGATGATGCCTCCAAAGAGATGTTACGACTCAAGCAAGGCTTTAGTTCAGGAATTCCCGTGCCAACGTTATTGCGTCTCGCACCACGAACTGTACAGCAGTTAGCGTTGAAAGTTGAAAAGTCTCCACCTACGAAATTAACCGCGCAAGAAGCTGCTTCTATGGCGACATCCCAAACACTGCCTGAAGCAACAGAAAACTATAATGCGATCGACTGGGCAAATCGTGGCAATAGACTTTATCGTCTAGAACAGTTTTCCGAAGCACTAGCTGCATTTGAACGGGCAATTCGGCTCAAGCCAGATTTTTATCAAGCCTGGTATGGCCGGGGACGGGTATTATCTACCCTAGGGTGGTATACAGAGGCTCTCGATTCCTACAATCAAGCTTTGCAAATCAAGCCAAACCTCAACATCGTATGGCGTGACAAAGGTGTGGTGCTAGCTTTACTTAGTCGTCCTGAAGAAGCTGTATCGTCCTTTGAACAAGCGATTACTATTAAATCCGACGACTATGTAGCTTGGTATCTGCGAGGAAACTTGCTCAGAAAGAACCTGCAATCTTATCAAGCAGCACTTGTATCCTACAACAAAGCAATTAAAATTCAGCCCAGTTTCGCTGATGCTTGGCTCGGTAGGGCTAGGACGTTAGCCCAGTTAAGGCGTTATCAAGAGGCAGAAGTTTCTGCAAGGCGAGCTTTAAGACTGAAGCCTAATGATTCCAAGGTTATTGAATTTCTCCATTCAATGGTTGCCTTTAGGAATCAAGGGTAAGTTTGGCTCAAATCTACTAGAAAAATAGGGAGTCGGGAGTCGGGAGTCGGGAGTCGGGAGTTGGGCAAGACAGACTTTTATCGTTTGTTTTGTGCGCTAATTCATGGGGAATCTTGCACCATTGTCAGTAAGCCCCACAGTATCCTCAAGTCCCTGACTAATAACCTAAGTCCATTTAAGTGGACTGCAATTCAAGTCTTGTCTGCATATGTTCTATCGGTAAAGTTACCACAAATTCCGCTCCCTGACTCGCTTCAGAAATCACCTCAATTTTACCGTGATGTTTCTCAACAATCTGGTAGCAAATAGCTAGTCCCATCCCTGTCCCTTTTCCCACCGGTTTGGTAGTAAAAAAGGGGTCAAAGATTTTGTCCTGAATCTCTTTGGGAATACCTGAACCATTATCCCGAATTCGTACTTCAACTTGATTACAATCAATATGCTTTGTCTGAATTAAAATTTGTAGTTGATGTAGTTTTTGAGCGGTCAAGAGTTCGTCAATAGCATTACTAATAACATTCATAAACACTTGGTTAAGCTGAGCCGGATAACACTCAACTAATGGGAGAGAATCATACTCTTTTGTGACGACGATTGCTGGGTGGATTCGGTGTTTTAAAATTAACAAAGTATTATCAATTCCTTCGTGAATATCCACCTTTTTCATTTCAGCTTCATCTAAATGGGAGAATTTCCGTAGAGATAGTATAATCTCCCGAATACGTTCTGCACCAATGTGCATGGATGAGATAATTTTGGGTAAATCTTCGCTGATAAAATCAAGATCAATATCCTCACTTTTGTTGCTAATTTCACTCACGGGTTCAGGATAGTGTTGTTGATAGAGTTTTATCAATTCTATAAGGTCTTCGCTATATTCTTGCGTGTAACTAAGGTTGCCATAGATAAAATTAACAGGATTGTTGATTTCATGAGCAATTCCTGCCACCATCTGACCTAAGCCAGACATTTTTTCACTTTGAATGAGTTGTGCTTGGGCTTGCTGCAACTCTCGAATTTGTAGGGCTACTCGTTGGATGAGTTGATTGAGAGAAGTCGCTAAAATCCCTATTTCATCGTCGGTAGTGACAGTGGCTTGTAAGTGAAAATTGCCTTCTTGAGTGACTTGCTTGGCTACGTTGGTTACTGCTTGGATCGGACGAGCGATCGCACGACTGGTATAGAAGGCTAACGCTAGTGCGATCGTCATTGACAATATCATGCTAGCGATGATAATCATCACCCGCAGGACTTTAGCCGCTTTAAAAGTAGCCTTTGCCTGATTTTGTTGAGCTTTAGTATAATTAGATAATTGATTTAAACTCTGTGATAGCTGTTCAAGTTTAGGTGCTAAGTCTCTTTCAAGAGTTGTCCACAGAACTTGCCTTGACTTCTGAATCTCCCCTGGCGTTGCCTGATTTTTATCTATTTGCTCTAGAAGTGACTTAACTAAGTCACTATACAATTTCAGCTCAATATTGCAGGTTTGTAACAAGGGGTTTGATGGGCTGATATTTTCTCCTGAAAAAGTAGTATCATCTCTTAGTTTTGATTTAAGTGTAAAAAGATGTCCTTTAGCTTCATTAATACTCTCAAGTAGTTTCTTGAGTTCGTCTGGCTGGCGTACAGTATTATCCGGTTTAGCCATGATCGTTTGCTGACGAATTCTTACATCTACAACAGCTTGTTCTAAAAGATCCATTACATCATATCTTTCATCAGAACTTCTTAATTTCTGGGCTGCCTTGTCATCATAATGCTCTCCCACTATTAATCCCGCAGACGTTCCCAAGACAGCAATACTAATAGCCAAAACATACCCATAGGCAATTTTTTTGTGAATACTCCAACGACGGGTAATGCGATTGAGCCAACTTCTAGGAGTTTCTGCAAGAGTAAATCGACAGGTTGATTTAGCTCGCAAAGCTTGAGTTTTGTGCTTTCGGAGAAGGCTAGAATCTGGGGGATGCATAAACGCAAGCAATTAGATAAGGTCTTGGTATAACAGGATGCCAACAATTTCTAAGAAAGCCTGATAACAAGAAATCATGATGATGTGTTACTTTGACGCAACGCTCAATTTTACTTCTAATCTAACTATTTTAGTGCTTACACACTTGACTTATCCAATCACTATCTTTGCAAGGTACAACCCTAATGTGTCAATCGTGTGAAGTTAATATCTCAAGAGCCTAATTGGGCTACAAATGCTTTTCAGTCAGTGCTGAAGCTTGCGTTTATACTTCAATGATACGAGGTTGAGAAGATTGGCTTTGCCGATATGTATACAGCATAACCTTCGGATGAGGATATTTTAAGTGAAAATGTTATCTTTCAGAAATATAGATTTTTTTCAATTTTAGAATTAAGAACACTACAAAAATGAAAGTTCTCTCTCAGTATCAAATCCACGCCACTTTACACGAAGGTGTAGAAACAATTGTCTATCGAGGGCAAGCCCCAACCTGCCAAGGGTCAACAATCCTCAAACTTCTCAAAGCCGAGTATCCTACGCTGGAAGCAATTACTCGTCTTAAACACGAGTATCAAATTCGGCAAAATCTTGAGCATCCAGGCATTATCAAAGCCATAAGTCTCGAAACCTTTAACCATCGCCTAGCACTGCTGTTAGAAGATTGTGGTGGTGATTCTCTCGCTCAAGTGATCCAAAAGGAAAAACTCTCTCTTATAACTTGTTTGAGCATTGCTATTCAACTTACAAAAGCCTTAGACTACTTGCATCAAAACCAGATTATTCATAAAGATATCAAACCCAGCAATATTATTATTAATTTTCAAACTGGAATTATTAAACTAACTGACTTTGGCATCGCCTCACGCCTTAATAAAGAAAACCCCCTGTTTAATAACCCTAATGCCGTCGAAGGAACCCTTGCTTATATGTCTCCTGAACAAACTGGGAGAATGAATCGCACCCTCGACTATCGCACAGATTTCTATTCTCTCGGTGTAACCTTGTATGAAATGCTCACAAGTCAACTGCCGTTTCAGAGTTCTGATCCATTAGAAATCGTTTACAGTCATATTGCTCAACCCCCTACACCTCTGCATCAATTAAATTCAAAAATTCCTCTATCCATCTCAGAAGTAGTAATGAAGTTGATGGCAAAAAATGCCGAAGATAGATATCAAAGTGCAGCAGGATTATTAACTGATTTAGAAATTTGTTTTAACCAGTTAACAACAACAGGAAAAATTCTTGATTTTACTCCCGGTCGTGCTGATGTATTGAGTCAGTTACTCATCCCTCAAAAGTTGTATGGAAGAGAAAAAAAAGTCGATTTACTCCTAGCAGCCTTTGAGCGAGTAGGAGGCTCATCACCATCTTTTCCAGGCAACCAAGATACTGATAAACCTACCCTTACAAGAACCACAGAACTGATGCTAGTGAGTGGTTACTCTGGTATTGGAAAATCAGCAGTAGTCAATGAAGTGAATAAACCGATTACCCGCCAAAGAGGTTACTTTATTTCGGGAAAGTTTGACCAATTTAAACGGAATATTCCTTATGCTTCCCTGACTCAAGCTTTTGGCTCTTTGATGGGTCAACTACTGACTGAAAGCGCCATTCAACTGCAAGACTGGAGAGATAAAATATTAACGGCTGTTGGGTCAAATGGGCAAGTAATTATTGATGTAATTCCCGAAGTAGAATTAATCATCGGCAAACAGCCAGAAGTACCTCAATTAGGACCTACAGAATCACAAAATCGCTTCAATCGAGTATTTAAAGAGTTTATCCGAGTCTTCACCCAAAAAAAACATCCTTTAGTTATCTTTTTAGATGATTTGCAATGGACTGACTCAGCCACTTTGCAGTTAATGCAACTGCTAGTTACTGACTCAGAAAGTCAACATCTCCTGATTATCGGTGCTTATCGAGACAATGAAGTGAGTCCTACTCATCCTTTAATTCAAACAATAGAAGAGATTCAGAATGCTGGGACAGTTGTTAATAATATCGTGCTGCAACCGTTGAATATAGAAGATGTAACTCAGTTAATTACTGATACGTTGAATCAGACTGAACAAATCCAACCTTTAGCTGAGTTAATTTGTAATAAAACGGGTGGTAATCCATTTTTCTTGACACAATTACTTCAGGCGCTTTATCAAGAAAACCTTCTGAAATTTGACTTTACTTCCCTTGACAAGAGAGAGACAGGAGAGACAAGAGGAGGTTGGCAGTGGAGTTTGGAGGAGATTCAGGCAATCGGTATCACAGAAAAAAGTGTAGTAGAACTGGTAGCAGGAAGGATTCAAAAACTGCCAATAGCTACAGTTAGAGTTTTAAAATTAGCAGCTTGTATAGGAGATAAATTCACTCTAGATGTGTTGTCAATTGTCAATGAAGAAAGTCCGTCAGCCACAGCCGTTGAACTATATTCAGCCTTACAATTGGGATTAATATTGCCTTTGAATGAGGCGTACAAAATTCCTTTAGTCTTTGATGAAACAGAAGTAAATAGTGGGGAAATAATTAAATCTCAAATTACTAAAGTTGGTTACAAATTCTTACATGACCGAGTGCAGCAAGCGGCGTATTCCCTGATTCCTGAATTCTCAAAAAAAGAAACTCACCTAAAAATTGGTCAATTATTACTGCAAGCTATCCCAGAATCTGAACTCGAAGAAAACATCTTTGAGATTGTCAACCAGCTAAATATAGGGGTTGAGTTCATCACTGAACCCAGAGAAAAAGTCAAGCTAGCTCAACTAAATTTAATAGCAGGTCGAAAAGCCAAGGCAGCAACGGCTTATGAATCGGCTATCAAATATTTAACGTCGGGGTTAAGACTTCTCACAGAAGATAGTTGGATTCATCAGTATGACTTGACGCTTTCTCTATACGTGGAAGCTGTGGAAGCAGAATATTTAAATACTAATTATCAGCAAAGTAAAGTATTGATTGATATTGCCATAGAACGGGCGAAGACAATCCTAGATAAAGTAAAAATCTACGAAAAGAAAATCCAGTTTTATACCAGTCAAGGTAACTTTAGGTCAGGGATAGATACAGGGCTAGACATTCTAGCAATGTTAGGAAATCCGTTACCGAAAGACTCAGAAGGAATTAGTCAGTTTTCGGAACAGCTGCGCTCAGAATTGAGGATTGAAACGAGCAAAATCACTGATTTAAAAGAGTTGCCTGTGATGAAAGATGCTGTCAAGCTAGCCGCAGCTAATATCTTAGTCACTCTGATTCCGCCAGTTTACTTTGCTCAACCAGAATTATTGTTTCCAGTGATTCTGTCGATGGTA
The DNA here is from genome assembly GCA_031970155.1 of Coleofasciculaceae cyanobacterium CTOTU46601. GTDB lineage: Bacteria > Cyanobacteriota > Cyanobacteriia > Cyanobacteriales > Coleofasciculaceae > DALYIW01. The sequence goes on from DALYIW010000037.1 coordinate 17,555, forward strand.
AGTTTAGCAATTAAGTATGGCAACGCTGCACCCTTAACTTACGGATATTGTCTGTATGGATTGCTCCTGTGTGGTGCGTTAGGTGATATTGAGGCAGGGTATGAATTTGGTCGATTATCTTTAAATGTATTAGAGCAGTTTGCATCTAATCCGATTAAGTGCCAAGTGTTTAAAGTTTTTGCAAGTCATATTCAACCCTGGAAGCAACCGCTTCGGGCAACAATGACAAACTTTTTAACAGCAATTCAAACTGGGTTAGAAACAGGTAATGCTGAATATCTGGGTTATGGGTCTGCTGAATACTGTATATACTTGTTTTTTAGTGGAGAAAATCTGGAATTAATTGAAAAAAAATCTGCTTCTTATGAAGAGTTGTTGGAAAATCTTAAACAAGATTTTGGAATTTTTTATCTTAAAGTTATTCGGCAATCTGTATTGAACTTAATAGCTGCTAATGAGACCGTATGCTTATTAAATGGTAAAAGTTTTTGTGAAACAACAATGTTTCCTACAATGGTGAAGGCAAATTACTATATGATCATTTTTTGCTTTCATCTTTTTAAGTTAATACTATTTTATTTATTTAAAAATTATCCAGAAGCGCTTGATCAAGCTGATTTAGCGACAGCTCAACTGAATGCAGTAATCGGTACAGTTTACGTTGCTGAACTTAACTTCTATCATTCTCTGGCACTGCTGGCTCACTATCCTCTTCTAACAAGAAGCGAACAGGAACAGTCTCTTAGCCTAGTTGAGTCGCATCAGGAAAATATGCATAGCTGGGCGATTCATGCTTCCTGTAACTTCCAGCATAAATACGACTTGGTGGAAGCTGAAAAAGCAAGAGTTTTGGGTGAAACTCTCAAAGCAATGGAGTATTACGATCGCGCAATCGTTGGAGCACAAGAACAAGGATACATCCTGGAAGAAGCACTAGCGTCGGAACTAGCAGCAGAGTTTTATTTTTCATGCAGCAGAGATAAGATTGCCAGAGTTTATCTCACCGATGCTTACTACGGCTATATTCGTTGGGGAGCCATAGCTAAAGTGAAACATTTAGAAGCCCAATATTCTTTTCTCTTCGCACAAATTCGGAGTACAGAAACTCCTAAACTTAATAACACTCTTACTGACACTCTTACTGCTACCAAAACGGGAAGCACTACCAGTGACCTTTTTAGCGCCTCTTTAGATTTGGCTACTTTTATCAAATTTTCTCAAACAGTTACCAGTGAAATTGTCCTGAAAAACTTGCTGGGTAAGCTAATTAAACTTCTGCTGAAAAACGCTGCTGCTCAAAAAGCCGTGCTGCTGCTACTTAAAGATGAGCAACTCTACATCGAAGCGATGGGAATGGCTACAGAAGAAGCAGTGACTGTATTACAATCGATTCCCCCTACCATTGAACAGTTACCTGTATTGGTGGTTAACCAAGTCTTGAGGAGCCAAAAAACTTTTATCTTAAATGACGCGACGGCTACCGAACCCCATAACACCTATCCCTACATTCATAAATTTAAACCTAAATCAATTCTTTGTTTACCAATTATTTATCAATCTAAGTTGCAAGGGATGATTTACTTGGAAAACAATCTAACAGTGGGAGCTTTTCCACAAGAGAGGGTAGATGTGTTAAACGTCTTAGCCTCGCAAATTGCTATAGCCATACAAAATGCAACTCTCTACGAAAAATTAGAAACAGCAAACCAGCACTTAAAAGAGTATTCCCTCACCCTAGAAGAGAAAGTCGAACAAAGAACCGCCGCCTTACAAGCGGCCCAAAAGCAGATTATTGCCAAAGAAAAACTCTCCTCTCTAGGGGCTTTAACAGCTGGGGTTGCCCATGAAATCAGAAATCCTCTCAACTTCGTCAATAACTATGCGGAAGGGTCAGTGGAGTTATCTGAGGAACTGCTAGAAGAAATTGATAACCAATCGGAACACCTCGATGCAGATACCGTGGACTATATCAAACAGACGTTAACAGACCTTAAAGATAATGCCGCAGCGATTCACCAACACGGTCAAAGAGCTGAAGGGATTATTCATAATATGATGCAGCACGCACGGACTGACGGTGGTCAACGTCAACCTACTGACCTCAATGCACTGCTTGACCAAGCGGTACAGTTGGCGTATTACAGTAGGCGATCGCTCACCAATGACTTTAACACGGTAATTTGCAAGGACTATGATGACTCAATTGGTCGATTGGAGGTGGTATCGGCCGACCTAAGCCGCGCTTTCATCAATATCATTGATAATGCTTGCTATGCTGTCTTTGCCAAGCAGAAACATTACCAGCAACGACAGGGTGATCAGGAACTAGTCTTTACTCCCACGCTTTGGGTCAAAACCCACAACCAAGGAGAAGCTGTAGAAATCTGCATCCGCGATAATGGTATAGGAATGCCTCCAGAGGTAATAGATAAAATTTTTAATCCTTTCTTCACCACCAAACCAACTGGAGAAGGAACCGGTTTGGGGTTATCTCTGACTCATGACATTATTGTGGGACAGCATGGTGGAACTCTACAGGTGGAAAGCGAACCCGGAGTTTATACCGAATTTATTTTCACTTTGCCGAAAACCTCATGACAGCAAAGACTCCAGACTATCAGAGGTCAAAAAACCGACGGAAAATCTCGCTGCGTCTCGTCTTAGTGGTGCCGTTTGTCTTGCAAATATCGGTTGCTGTTGGGCTAACGGGTTGGCTGTCGTTACGTAATGGGCAAAAAGCGATCGATGACTTGGCAACTCAGTTACAGCGTGAAATTAGCGATCGCATCGAGCTACACCTACATACCTACTTGAAGATTCCCCATCTCGTCAATCAGACCAACCAGAATCCCATCCAACAGGGACTCTTGACGGCACGAGACTTGCGGGGAATTGAGAGTTTCTTTTTGAAACAGATGCGATCGTTTGAGTCAATAGGTTACATGGCTTGGGGTAATGAGTTAGGAGAATACATTGGGATTGACTTATTAGAGGATGGTCAGCTCAACACTGAAGTCGTGGATGATTCCACTCGTCGTCAATTCTATACCTATCAGGTTAATAGCCAAGGAAAACGAGGAAAACTATTACGAATTACCCCAATTTACGACCCTAGAACACGTCCTTGGTACAAAGTTGCGAAGCAGGCGAAACGAGCCACTTGGAGTTCTATTTACATTTGGTTTGACAACTCAACAATCGCCTTCGATGCTGTCTTGCCAGTCTACGATCAAAAGTCAGCTTTAGTCGGAGTTCTCGATACTCCCCTGACGTTAGCTGACATCAGTGATTTCTTACAGCACTTGCATTTGAGTCGCTCAGGACAAAGCTTTATTATCGAGCGATCGGGAATTTTGGTCGCGAGTTCTACCTCTTAAGTTCCATTTACCAAGAGCAAGGACAAAAATCTCCACCGGATTAAGGCATCACAGAGCAGAAATCTTGTCACTCAATCTACCGCCAAGTATCTAACTCAACACTTCGGTAACCTCACCCAAATTAACCACCGTCAACAGCTGAGTTTTGACATTAACGGTGCTAAACAATTTCTGCAAGTCACTCCTGTGCGGGATAGTCGAGGTTTAGACTGGCTAATTGTTCTAGTTATTCCAGAATCCGATTTCATGGAGCAAATCAAGGCAAATACTCGCACTACTATTTTGCTGTGTCTGGGGGCGTTGGTCTTGGCTACGGTACTGGGAATTTTTACCTCTCAATGGATTGCTAAACCGATCTTAAGATTACGGGATGCTAGTTTAGCGATCGCTAATGGACAATTAGACCAAAACGTAGACATAGAAGGTATAGATGAAATAGAAGTTTTGGCTCAATCTTTTAACCAAATGGCAGCACAATTGAGAGAGTCATTTAATGAATTAGAATGCCGCGTTGTAGAACGCACAATAGAACTTCAAGAAGCCAAAGCTGCTGCTGATTTCGCCAACCAAGCCAAAAGCGAATTTCTGGCGAACATGAGCCACGAACTCCGTACTCCCCTCAACGGTATTCTAGGTTATTCTCAAATCCTGACTATGGACAAAAGTTTAAATCAACAGCAACAGCAAGGCCTCAGTACCATATACCAGTGCGGTTCCCACTTACTAACTTTAATTAACGACATTTTAGACTTGTCGAAAATTGAAGCCAGAAAAATGGAACTCCACCTCAGCCGTTTTCATTTTCCTTCTTTTCTGCAAGGGATTGCTGAAATCTGTCGAATTAGAGCCGAACAAAAAGGAATTTCTTTAAGTTATCGCCCTACACCATTACTCCCAGAAGGAATTTTAGCGGACGAAAAACGGCTGCGACAAGCGCTGATTAACTTGCTGAGTAATGCCATTAAATTTACCGAGATAGGCGAAGTCACCTTTACTGTTGAAGTGCTAAAAAGCATCAACACTATTAGTAACGATAATACCCATCACACAATTCGTTTTCAAATTGAAGACACGGGTGTAGGGATGAGTACTGAGCAAGTGGAGAAAATATTTTTACCCTTTGAGCAAGTTGGTTCGATTAAGAAACAGACTGAAGGAACAGGATTGGGCTTGACAATTAGCCAGAACATCATCGAGATGATGGGCAGTACTATCAACGTAAGAAGCCAGCTAGGAGTTGGCAGTATTTTTTGGATAGATCTAGACTTGCCTGAAGCTCTTGATTGGGTGAAAACTGCTCAACTCTCTGAACAAGAAACCATTGTTAGTATTAAAGAAAAGAAGCCCAAAATTTTAGTAGTCGATGATCGATGGGAAAATCGTTCGGTGCTGATTAGTTTGCTGCAACCCATTGGCTTTGAAGTAATCACAGCAACTAACGGTCAAGAAGGTCTAGAGAAAGTTGCTACATTTAAAGCCGATGCTATTATCACTGACTTGGTGATGCCAGTGATGGACGGATTTGAGATGATACGACACCTTCGCGCTTCATCTCAATTGAAAGATGTCATCATTATTGTTTCGTCTGCTAGTACATTCGATATTGACCAGCAATCTAGTTTGTCAGCTGGTGCTAATGATTTTCTGGCCAAACCTGTACAGGCCGATGAACTTTTTAAGGCGTTAAAGAAACATTTAAAATTAACTTGGATTTACGACGGCAAGGAAGACAATAGCGATCGCCTGAACAACACCCTTTCACTTTCTGCTTCATCCAACACAATTTTGCCTGAGGAATTTGTCCCACCTCCAGCCGAAGAACTGGCGATTTTATGGGATTTAGCAGACAAAGGACGAGTAATACTCATTCAAAAGCAAGCTGAAAAAATTGAACAGCTAGATAAAAGATTTATACCATTTGCTCAACACTTAACTCAGTTAGCACGGAATTTTGAAATTCAAAAAATTAGAGATTTTCTCATTCAATACTTGAAAATAGAAAATTAAATAAAATTATTGGTATTCTTAGTTTTTTATATCAACTTGTTTCAAGACAAATCATACTTACTATCAATAATACCAAAATGACAACTCATCAATCTATTCCCTTAATTTTAATTGTAGACGATTCTCCAACTAATTTATCAGTATTAGCTACTGCTTTGGCAAATAGTGGCTTTGATATTGCCGTAGAAGCAGATGGTGAAAATGCTATAAAACAAGTCAAAGCCCATCCCCCAGATCTAATATTATTGGATGTTCAAATGCCCGGAATAGATGGATTTGAAACTTGCTGTGAGTTAAAAGCAAATCCATTAACAAAGGACATCCCTGTAATTTTCATGACAGCTCTTTCCGATACAACGGATAAAGTGAAAGGGTTTTCTCTAGGAGCTGTAGATTACATTACCAAGCCATTTCAGCAAGAAGAAGTGTTAGCCCGTGTGAGACTTCATCTAAAGCTGCATTTTTTAACAAAAACTCTCGAACAGCAAAATATACTGCTAAAAAATGAAATCGAACAACGATTAGCAGCAGAAGCACAGTTACAGAAGACTTTGCAACAGCTTCAATCCGCTCAAAAGCAGATTATTGCTCAAGAAAAATTAGCTTCTTTAGGAACACTCACCGCCGGCATTGCTCATGAACTGAGAAATCCCTTGAATTTTGTCACAAACTATGCTGAAGGGTCGGTGGAGTTATCCGAGGAATTGTTAGAAGAATTTGACAATTCATCTTCTCATCTCAATGCCGAGACTCTGGACTACATCAAGCAGACGTTAACAGATATTAGAGACAACGCTGCCACGATTGGGCAGCACAGTCAAAGAGCTGAGGGCATTATTAACAGTATGATGCAGCACGCACGAACCCAAGGAGGTCAACGCCAAACTACTGACCTCAATGCACTACTTGACCAAGCGGTGAAGTTGGCTTATCACAGCAAAAGAGCTAGTGACAATCACTTTAACGTGACGATGCACAAGGATTATGATGAATCGATTGGTCAACTAGAGTTGGTATCGTCTGATTTGAACCGTGCTTTTATCAACATCATTGAAAATGCCTGCTATGCTGTCTTGACCAAGCAGAAACATTACCAGCAGCAGCCAGGTGAAGAGGAGGAAGCCTTTACTCCCACGCTTTGGATCAAAACCTACAATTTGGGAGAAGCTGTAGAAATTCGCCTGCGTGATAATGGCACGGGGCTGCCTCCAGAGGTAAGAGAGAAAATCTTCCATCCCTTCTTTACCACCAAGCCAACCGGAGAGGGAACGGGCTTGGGATTATCTCTAACCCATGACATTATCGTGGGGCAGCATGGCGGCACTCTACAGGTGGAAAGTGAACCCGGTGTTCATACTGAATTTATCATCACGTTGCCGAGGGTTTTGTCCGCTTGAAAGAAGGGAGTCGGGAGTCGGGAATCGGGAGTCGGGTAAAGACTGAACTACCCAAGAAGGCGCACACAATGACTTGCAAGACTTACGTAAATTTCTCATGACGAATCACCCTCTGTAGGGGTATATAACTATACGCCCCTACCCGTTTGTCGTGTCTTGATCGTAAGTCCTGACTTGGTGTCGATATCAAGTCCCCTAGATTTATTTATGAGATTCCCTACTCCCTACTCCCTACTCCCTACTCCCTACTCCCTACTCCCTACTCCCTACTCCCTCTTTAAAGGTAGCGATCGCCAAAAAAACAGTAACGCCGATCGCTGATCACGGTGTACTTCTATACCAAGGTGTATTGCATTAGATTGAGAACGGCGATAATCCTGGTATGATATGTATTACAACAGTTGGATCGGGGTGTTCAAAATGAAAATCCTAGTCTGCGTAAACAGATTCTTTCATTTTGACAATTAAAATTAGAATCATCACTTCAGATAAAATTCCTCCAACAATAACAAATTCACACTACTCTGCACGCAGGTGTTGAAACGATTATCTACCGAGGACAACTCCTAGCTCATTACCCATACTCTTCTCCATGACAGTACTGGCTCCAGACTATCAGAGGTCAAAAAACCGACGGAAAATCTCGCTGCGCCTCATCTTAGTAGTACCGTTTATCCTACAAATATCCGTGGCGATTGGGCTAACAGGTTGGCTGTCACTACGGAATGGGCAAAAAGCAATTGATGATTTAGCTACTCAGCTACAGCGTGCAATTAGCGATCGCATTCAGCTACATGTAGATTCCCAGTTAAAAATTCCCCATCTCGTAAATAAGGCAAACGAGTATTCGATCCAGCAGGGACTCTTGCCAGGACGAAACTTGCGTAGTATAGAAAACTTCTTCTTGAAAGAGGTTCGCTCATTTGAGTCAGTCCATTACATGGATTGGATGAATGAGTCAGGAGATTACGTAGGAGTTGTCCAGCTACAGGATGGCACGCTGAACTCTCAAATTGTGGAGAATTCCACTACTCATCGTAAAACTTATACCTATAAGGTTACGAGCCAAGGAAAACGCAGCAAAATTTGGTCAAATCTCCCCATCTATGCCCCTCGATTACGCCCCTGGTATCAAGCGGCTAAGCAAGCAAAGCGTGCAATTTGGAGTCCAATTTATATTGGCTTTGATAAGTCAACAATTGCTTTTGATGCGGTCTTGCCAGTATACAATCAAAAGTCTGCTTTACTCGGAGTTCTAGATACCCCGGTGAAGCTATCTGGAATTAGTGAGTTTTTGCGAAATTTGCACTCAAATCGCTCAGGACAAAGCTTTATTATCGAGCGATCAGGCCTTCTAGTAGCTACTTCAACTTCAGAAGTTCCATTACTCAAGAGTACAAACAAAAAGTTTCAACGGCTGAAGGCAACACAGAGTAGTAATTCAATTACTCAATCTACCGCCAAGTATATAACTCAACACTTCGGCAACCTTACCCAAATTAACGGCAGCCAACAGATTAATTGTGATATTGATGGTGTACGACAATTTCTGCAAGTCACTCCCATGCGAGATAGTTGGGGTTTGGACTGGCTCATTGTAGTAGTGATTCCAGAATCCGATTTCATGGCTCAAATCACTGCCAACACTCACACTACCAGTTTGCTCTGTCTGGGCGCTTTGGTACTGGCTACCATACTGGGAATCTTAATTTCTCAATGGATTGCCAAACCAATATTAAGGTTACGAGATGCCAGTCAAGCGATCGCTAGTGGTAAGTTCGACCAAAACATCACCATCGAAAGCGTAGAGGAACTGAGTGTTTTAGGGGCAGCTTTTAATCGCATGGGCCAACAACTTAAACAATCTCACGTTCAGTTAGAGGATTATGCTCGTTCCCTAGAGCAGAAAGTCAGACAGAGAACCCAGGCACTGCAACAAGAAATCCGCGATCGCACCCACGTTCAAGAAGCCCTGCGAGCCTCTGAAGAACGCTGGCACTTAGCTCTCAAAGGCAGCAGCGATGGTATTTGGGACTGGAATTTTCAAACCAATGAAGTTTTCTACTCCACTCGCTGGAAAGAAATGCTGGGGTATGAAGACCAAGATATCGGAAATCAACTCAACGAATTCCTCAGCCGCTTGCATCCAGAGGATTTAGAGCGGACAAAGCAAAGCGTGCAAGACCATTTAACCAGGACAACCCCCAATTATATTGAGGAGTTCCGCCTTCAATGCAAGGATGGTAGCTACAAATGGATTCTTGCACGCGCCCAAGCCGTTTGGGATGAAGCAGGAAAGCCAATTCGACTGGTTGGTTCTCACGTCGATATTAGCGATCGCCAACAGCGAGAAAAAGCCCTGCAATCCATTGTTGAAGGAACAGCATCTGCGATCGGTAGTGAGTTTTTCCATTGCTTGGTTCAACATCTAGCTCAAGTGCTACAAGTTCGTTATGCTCTGGTTGCTGAGTATGTAGATGAAGAAAAAACTAGAGTGCGTACCCTAGCCTTTTGGATCGGCGATGGCTTTGGTGAAAACTTTGAGTACCACTTAGCAGGGACGTCCTGCATCGAGATTGTCAACCACAAGCCATGTGACTATCCTGAAAACTTACAGCCCCTGTTTCCCGAAGATCTGGATTTAGTTGATTTTAATATTCAGGGTTACTGGGACGTGCCCTTGCAAAATAGTGCCGGAGACGCGATCGGTGTTTTGGCGGTATTGGATGTCAAGCCAACGACTCACAGTCACACTCAGGAGTCCATCTTAAAAATTTTTGCAGCAAGAGCCGGAGCGGAGTTAGAGCGCAAATATATCGAACAACAATTGCGATCGGCTAAAGAAGTCGCCGATAATGCCAACCAAGCCAAAAGTGAATTTCTTGCCAACATGAGTCACGAACTCCGTACTCCCCTCAATGGCATTCTCGGCTACACGCAAATCCTCAAATTAGACAACAGTTTAAATCAACAGCAACAGCAAAGCATCAGCACCATCCACCAGTGCGGTTCTCACTTGCTGACTTTGATTAACGACATTTTAGACCTGTCGAAAATTGAAGCCAGAAAAATGGAACTACACATTAGACGTATTCATTTTCTCTCATTTGTACAATCGATTGCAGAAATTTGCCGAATTAGAGCCGAGCAACGAGGAATTTCCTTGAGTTACTATCCTAAATCATCTCTGCCAGAGTGGATTTTAGCAGACGAAAAACGCTTGAAACAAGTGCTAATTAACCTGCTCAGTAATGCCATAAAATTTACCGAAGTCGGCAGAGTAACATTTACTATTGAAATTCTAGAAAGCACTCATCCTATTAATAACAAAACATCTATAACTCACACAATTAGATTTCAAATTGAAGATACGGGTGTGGGGATGAATTCGGAGGAAATTGAGAAAATATTTCTACCCTTTGAGCAAGTCGGCTCCCTTAAAAAACGGACAGAAGGAACAGGGCTAGGATTAGCAATTAGCAAGAATATTATCGAGATGATGGATAGTACAATCAATGTGAAAAGCCAGGTGGGAGTTGGCAGCGTTTTTTGGATAGATTTAGATTTTCCAGAAGTTTTAGATTCGAGCCAAGCTACTCCAGTGTCTGAACAAAAAAATATCATTGGTATTAAAGGAAAAACACCCAAAATTTTAGTAGTGGATGATAAATGGGAAAATCGTTCAGTCTTGGTCAGTTTATTGCAACCGATTGGCTGTGAAGTAGTCGAAGCAACTAATGGTCAAGAAGGTCTAGAAAAAGCTGCTGTATTTAGAGCCGATGCAATTATCACTGACTTGGTGATGCCAGTGATGGATGGATTTGAGATGATGCGGCATATTCGGGCTTCACCAGAACTGAAAGATGTGGTGATCATTGCTTCATCTGCTAGTGCGTTTGATGTTGACCAGAAATCTAGTTTGGCAGCTGGTGGCGATGATTTTCTCCCTAAGCCAGTAGAGGTTGATGAACTATTTAAGTTATTACAAAAATATTTAAAACTAACCTGGATTTACGACTGCAAAGATAGTAGAGTTGAGCCGCAGAAGAAACAACTATCAATTTCCTCTTCATCTATATCAAACACAGTTTTAACTGAGAAAATCGTACCGCCACCAGCTGATCAACTGGCGATTTTATGGGATTTAGCTAGAAAAGGGCAAATAACACACATTCAGGAACAAGCGGAAAAAATTCAACAATTAGACCCAAAATTTATACCATTTTGCCAACAATTGACTCAACTATCTAGAGAATTTAAGATTAAACAAATTCGAGATTTTATTAAGCCATATTTAAAAGAGATATAGTAGTTATCAGTTAGATAAAGTAATATCATGTCCGCTTAAACGCTTACGAGATGAGTAGGTTGGGTCAAGGTACGAGACCCAACATCCTTACGAGATGAGTAGGTTGGGTCAAGGTACGAGACCCAACATCTGACCTCTCAGTGTCAACCTACTTACGGTACGGGTAGGTTGGGTCAAGGTACGAGACCCAACATCCGGCCTCTCGGTGTCAACTAATCAACCGGACATGATATAACTCTTGAGAAGTCATAATTGAGAAAGTTAGGAGTCAGGAGCTAATGACGGTAATCAACTCATTTAAGAATCGCTATAAGTGAGATAAAACATCAACGTTTATACCCTTTTATTTTGCAACAATAAGTTTGCATATCTTTAAGTCATTTTCTGTTAAATAGAGTACTTCAAACAAACGTAATTTTAGGTTTATTGAGAATGATGCAAAATCTCAGTATTGCTATTTTGGGGAAAATGCAAGCATGACAACTAGCCAATCTACCCCCTTAATTCTCATTGTAGATGACTCTCCAACTAATTTATCGGTGTTAGCTAGTACGTTGATAAATAGTGGCTTTGATATTGCTGTAGAAGCAGATGGTGAAAGTGCCCTTGAGCAAATCGAATTTAATCCTCCAAATCTAATATTATTGGATGTTCAAATGCCAGGAATAGATGGGTTTGAAACTTGCCATCGGCTGAAGACAAATCCTTTAACCAAAGACATTCCTGTAATTTTCATGACAGCTCTTTCTGATACAACGGATAAAGTTAAAGGGTTTTCTCTAGGAGCCGTAGATTACATCACTAAGCCATTTCAACAAGAAGAAGTTTTAGCTCGTGTCAGACTGCACATGAAACTGCATGTTTTGACAAAGACTCTCGAACAGCAAAATATATTTCTCAAAAATGAAATCGAACAACGCCAAGAAGCAGAAGTACAGTTGCAGCAGACTTTGCAACAACTTAAATCTGCCCAAAAGCAGATTATTGCTAAAGAAAAATTAGCGTCTTTGGGAACACTCACCGCAGGCATTGCTCATGAACTCAGAAATCCCCTGAATTTTGTCAAAAATTACGCTGAAGGGTCAGTGGAGTTAACCGAGGAATTGCTAGCAGCAATTAACAACCGATCCTCCCCTCCTAATGCAGATACCCTGAACTACATCAAACTGACATTAACAGACCTTAGAGATAATGCTCTCTCAATTCACCAGCACAGTCGAAGGGCTGAAAGCGTGATTCAAAGTATCATGCAGCACACCTGGGCGGGACGGGGGCAGCGTCAAGCCTCTGACCTCAATGCCCTGCTTGATCAAGCGGTGAAGTTGGCGTATCACAGCAGACGAGTTAGTGACAAGCACTTCAACGTGACGATTCACAAGGATTATGATGCTTCCATTGGTCAGTTAGAGGTGGTGGGAGCAGACCTTAACCGCGCTTTTATTAACATCGTTGATAATGCTTGCTATGCTCTGCTACATAAACAGAAACGTTCCCAGCAAGAGCTTTCTCATGAGGGTCAAATCTTTGCTCCCACCCTCTGGGTCAAAACTCAAAACTTGGGAGAAACTGTAGAAATCCGTATCCGCGATAATGGGGTGGGGATACCATCACAGGTAATAGAGAAAATCTTTCATCCCTTCTTTACTACCAAACCAACTGGAGAAGGAACGGGTTTGGGGTTATCTCTAACCCATGACATTATTGTGGGACAGCATGGCGGAACTCTACAGGTAGAAACGAAACCTGGTTCATACTGAATTTATCATCACGTTGCCGAGGACTTTGTCTGTTTGATTAGATAGTCCTTTGACTAACGACCTGATTGTTTTATGAGCTAGTTTATGTCACCAGCCAAAATTTTAGTTGTCGATGACGAGATAGAGTTAGAGCGTCTAATTAAGCAGCGATTTAGAAAAAGAATCGTCGCTAAAGAACTCGATTTTGTATTTGCTCACAATGGTGTAGAAGCCCTGCAACAATTGCACGCTGAACACCAAATTGATGTAATTTTGACTGATATCAATATGCCAGAAATGGATGGTCTTACCTTGCTCGGTAAAATTACCGAACTTGACCAGAATGTCAAAGCTGTAGTGGTATCAGCTTATGGCGATCTCCCCAACATCAGAATAGCGATGAATCGGGGCGCATTTCATTTTGTAACCAAGCCGATAGATTTTCAAGATTTATCAATTACTATCGACAAAACTATAGAGTTTGTCCAAAAAATTAAAGAACAACAAGAACAGCTTCAAGAAGCTCTTGAACAACTAAAATACCAAGCTTTTCACGATCAGCTTACAGGTTTACCTAACCAGAATCTGATTCTTTCTCGAATCCGTCAATGTATCGAGTCCGAACAGCACAATAGTCTATTTGCTGTTTTATTTTTAAGTTTAGATTCCTTTAAAGCGGTTAAAGAAGGTCTAGGTCACATCTTTAGCGATCAACTATTGGTAGAAGTGTCCCGTCGCATTGAAAAGTGCGTACAACCTACAGATACAGTAGCTCGTGTGGGCACAGATGAATTCGCGGTGTTGCTGAACAATCTCCAAGATTTCCAAGAGGCTCAAAACCAGGCTGAGTTACTTCGTCAAGCGCTAAAATCCCCGTTTAAACTCAACGGGTCTATGGTGTCTTCAACTACCTATATTGGTATTGTTAACAGCACTGTCGGTTACGCTCAACCAGAAGACTATCTGCGGGCAGCTGACACTGCCATGAACTACGCCAAGACTCAGGGACGATCTAGCACAGCCCTGTTCGATACAAGTATGCAGCATAGAACTCTTGAGCGCCTACAACTGGAAGCTGATTTGCAAGAGGCAATTGAACGCCAGGAGTTTTACCTGAACTATCAACCAATTCTCTCGCTGAAAACGGGTCAAGTTGTGAGTTTTGAAGCACTGGTGAGGTGGCGACATCCCCAGAGAGGGTTTGTTCCCCCAGTCAAATTTATTCCGTTGGCAGAAGAAACAGGACTAATTATTCCTTTAGGTGAATGGGTATTGTCAGAAGCTTGTAAACAGTTCAGTCTATGGCGATCGCAATTCTCCAACTATAGTCCTCTAACCATGAGTGTCAATCTGTCTGGGGTTCAGCTAGAGAATCCAGATTTACTCCACTCAATTGACGAAATTCTCCAGTCGCTCTCATTAAGTGGCTCAAGCTTGAAGCTGGAAATTACTGAGAGTATTTTGATGAATAAAAGGTCAACGGCTACGGCACTGCTAGAGCAACTCAAAGCCAGACACATCCAATTATCTATCGATGACTTTGGTACTGGCTACTCTTCCTTATCGTACCTACAATCTTTGACCATTGATACATTAAAAATTGACCGTTCTTTTATTAATGGCATAGAGAAACGGGAGAAAAACTTAGAGATTACTCAAACAATTATCAACTTGGCTCACTCTCTGAAATTAGATGTAGTTGCTGAAGGAGTAGAGACACAAGAGCAGCTAGACATTTTGCGATCGCTAGGGTGCGAATACGCACAAGGATACTTTTTCTCTCGACCCCTTGATGAGCAAGCTGTAGTAGCTTTCATGACACAAAGCCATGCCTGGTGATGCGTCACACACATAACCCACCAGTTCATCAGCATTCCCTATCCCCCTCATCAACGCTGGAACTGGTGGAAAACTTTTACGTCTGACCCTAGCACCTAAATGGATTATATATGTCGGTTGCATTAATATTACCAGACAAAAGCACGGATAATTGATAGCACTCCTTACCCATTACCCATTATGTAAGGATGAAGCCAACGGACTTGATATTAATTCTTATTCCTCATCTTTAAACATTAGAATGCCTTTAAATTTTCTACATTATTGTTTACACTCATTGATTATAGAGATTCTCGCTTGTATGTAATACACCTTAACTAGGGAGTGCTTCTGCATGTATCCAGCTTGACATTGAGTACTTTGAGCGGTTATGAGTTACCTCAATGACTGTACTTCATTCATGCGAGAGCCGCTAGACAAGTACTCCATCCTATATTAATTATGAGTCCCGCCAAAATCTTAGTTGTGGATGATGAATTAGAGTTAGAGCGTCTAATCAAACAGCGACTGAGAAAGCCTATTAAAGAGAAAGAAATTGAGTTGATCTTTGCTCGTAATGGCAAGGAAGCTTTAGAGAAACTGCAAAGCGATCGCCAAATAGACATGGTGCTGACTGATATTAATATGCCAGAGATGGATGGTCTGACTTTGCTGTCTAAACTCCGCGACATAGACGAAAATCTTAAAGCTGTTGTCATTTCTGCCTATGGCGATATGAAAAATATTAGAACAGCGATGAATTCTGGTGCTTTTGACTTTCTCACCAAGCCGATAAACTTTGATGATTTAACAATTACTATCAACAAAACTTTGGCTTATGTAAAAGAAGTTCGAGAAACCCTTAAACAGTTGCAACAAACACAGCTGCAACTCATACAGCATGAAAAAATGGCAGCTCTTGGTCAATTAATGGCTGGTATTGGTCACGAAATTAATAACCCACTTAGCTATATTACGGGCTATATGGATTTATCTACTGAGTCCGTCAAAAACTTAATTCATCACTTACGACTCTATCAAGAAAAATTTCCCAACCCAGGATTAGAAATCCAGCAGGATGCTGAAACTATAGATTTAGAGTACTTTTTACTCAATTTACCGAAAATGCTGGGAGGGATGCAAGTCGGAACAGAGCGGCTGATTGAGATTAGTAAATCACTGCGAATTTTTTCTCGTGCTGATAGCAACTCTAAGGTATTAGCTAATATCCATGAGGGAATCGATAGTACCTTGATGATTTTACAATATCGCTTGAAAGCCAAGGAGAATCGTCCGGAGATTAAAGTCATCAAAGATTATGGAAATATCCCCACAATACAATGCTATTTGGGACAACTTAATCAAGTATTTATGAACATTTTGGCAAATGCAATTGATGCTTGTGAAGACTCTAATCAAGGTCACACGTTTGATGAAATCAAAGATAATCCTAATACCATCACCATCAAAACTGAAGTGACTCAGGACAATCAAAGTGTTCTGATCAAGATTAAAGATAATGGGATGGGGATGTCGGAGGAGGTTAAATCTCGAATATTTGACCAACTATTTACCACGAAACCTGTAGGGCAAGGCACGGGGTTAGGGTTATCTATTAGTCGTCAGATAGTGGTGGAAGCCCATGGTGGTACTTTGAGTTGTAATACGGTGTTGGGAGAAGGCACCGAGTTTGCGATCGCCATTCCCATTCGCCCAGATTAATTTTTTTCCCTGTAATACATATAATATCTATTTTGTCAATTGTTAAAAGTGGGAAACTCCAGGTCAAAACTTCTGCCGTAATCGTTCAGGTTAGCTCGATGTAAAAATGACTGATTGCCTGACTAAGAGTATTAAAAGCTACAACATTAACCGGGTACTTCCCTTAAATTGCCAGAATGGCATATTAAGAATCAGCCCTTGCCACAAAAGCTATTGGATTGTAGAAACACCCTCTTCAGTTTAGCTGTAGCATCGGTTACCTCAAAAATCAGTAAAATTACTGAGTTAAGGAAAAAGCAGCAGGAGATTTAAACTCTAGTTTTTTCCGTAAAATAGCCATTGTTAGCGCCGTTGATATACAGATAATTTTTTATATAGCTTATTTATGGGTAGCTAATGGACAAGTATCAAAACATACAATTAGAGGCGGCTAGTAAAATACTGGAGATTCTGGGCTTGCCCTGCCCTCATACTTTAGAAGAAAAAATTAAAGCGATTGAGGCTTCAAAAGCAGTACTCGGCTCTACGGCTAAAGCTCCTGTAAGAAACTACTGCATCGCGATGCAAGAGGTTGCCAATCACATTAAGGCGGATAGAAGCCAGCAGGAAAACAGCTTTCTAGAAGTTACATAAACGATTACTGGGTCTAGCTTCTGCCCACTAGACACCCAATTAACTTAACTAGGCGTCTGATAAGCGGAAACTAGACCCAGCTAGTTTTTGGCTCTAATTTTGAGCTTTAGCGTTTGCCTCGGTAAGGCACTTTGCTCAGGTAATCAATATTAGACGCTGAGATATTTTGGGCGTAGGTGCGCTTGGTATTGACGGCTGACGCCATACCGCTATATCGACGAGGATCGCCTTCGGGCAATTGTCGCTCTTGGGATTTGCGGCTGTAGAACTTCTCCACCGTAAAGCGCCAGTCGGTCTTCACTGTACCAACGACTTCGCGGTAGTCTTCACCGTAGCGAGGAGTTACCAGATTAATCGGACGACCTTCCATCCGCTTACGCTGGTAGGGAACTGTATAATCCCCATAAGCGTCGGTATACTCATCGCTGTCAATCAAGGCGTCCACAAAACCGTAGAAGCCGAGGGTCGCAATCTTGATTGACCAAGCAATCTTTTCATCCTGATTGTAAGGTGCCCGACCGAGGAAGCGCTTGAGGCAGACTTCGACAAGCCGATAGTTGTCATTGCATTCAACGACCAACTTATAGAAAGCCTCAGACTTGGCAATCCCCCGTACAAAGTCGCGCACGGTAAGTGTCCGGTTTTTTAGCTGAGATTCCAGATGTTTCTGACGGTTGATTTGAAGAACGGCATGTTCGCTGAAGAGTTGGCGATAGACAGCGCCAATCAAGTCAAGCACTTCATTAGGAGAATTGCTGTCTTCTAGGCGATAGATGTACGGAGTATCCTCGTCTTCATCAGCTTTCCCAAAGCTAACAACCCTTACATTTTGAGTTGTAGGTTTGTATGCAAGTAATGGCAATGGCATGTTAAATCTCCTGTGGTTGAGGATTAAAAAATACTAAACAGAGTGGAGCTTTTTTGTAGATGCTCATAATCCCATTTGACCATGACTTTGACCTTCAAAAAAACTTTCACAATAGATGTGAAAACTCTGACGACCCGAAGCTCTTTCTTAACGGAGTGGAAAACTCGCTGGGGTGTTAATTGAGACGGGTACTCCTTGCGGTAAATCCCTTGTCATGTCAGGGATTTTAATCTTATCCGTGTCAACCGTCACCGTATTGGTAACGACTTTCGGATTGATTGACCTTGCCATATCCAAGAAGTTCTTAACTTCGCCCCACTTGTAGCGCTCGTCTTCTAGTTTGTCGCGCCAATATTCACCGTAACGAGGTGTCACAAGGTTAAATGGCCGACCTTTGTAGCGACGGCGCTGGTAAGGCACTGTGCTTTCACCGAAGTTTTCTTGATACTCTTGGCTATCGAGCAAAGCATCTACAAAACCACTCCAACCAAGGGTAGCAATTTTGATTGACCAGGCAATCTCTTCATCTTTGTTGTAAGGTGCCCGACCTAGCAAGCGTTTGAGACTGAGTTCAACGGCTCGATAATTAGAATTTGGTTCTACAACCAGACGGTAATAGGCCTCAGATTTAGCAACACCACGCACAAAGTCGCGCACGGTGATAGCACGATTTTTCAGCTGAGATTCCAAGCTAGTCTGACGAGTTGATTGGAGGATTACATGCTCGCTGAAAACCTGCCGATAAACTGCCCAAATTAATTCCAAAACATCATTTTGATCTAAGCAGTCTTCACTACGATAAATCCGGGGAGTATCTTCGCCAGGAACTTCGTAACCTGAAACACGCTGATTCTGCGACGAGGGTTTGTATTCTAGCAGAGGTATTGACATTGGTTGTTTGTTGTTGGTTGTTTGTTGTTGGTTAGGTGTCTTTGGTTAGTTGACTCATGACCAATGACTTGTTGTTAGGTGGTGGGTGTTTTGTAGAGGTATCGGTAGGGTAGAGCAGTTTGAGTAAGACCTACAGAAGGGGATGGTGTGGTAGCATTCCGGGTCATGTCGGGAAGGGGCTTACTTGAGGCTAGGGATCTGGCGCGATCGCTTGTCCGTTGATAGTTCATTCCACCCGGACTGATACTGCGAGCCATTGCCAAAAAGGTATCAGGAATCGCTTGACGAACTCCTCGTTCTACCGACTGTCCAGAGAGTTTGACTTGATAGTAGGAACCCTCAAAGCTAATTTGGCGAGC
Source organism: Coleofasciculaceae cyanobacterium CTOTU46601 (assembly GCA_031970155.1). Taxonomy (GTDB): domain Bacteria; phylum Cyanobacteriota; class Cyanobacteriia; order Cyanobacteriales; family Coleofasciculaceae; genus DALYIW01. The sequence goes on from DALYIW010000037.1 coordinate 36,672, forward strand.
ACGCCAGTAATCACTGTAACGGGGGTTGACTAAGTTAAAGGGGCGGTCTTTGTAGCGACGACGCTGATAAGGTACAACGTCATCCCCGAAGTTCTGACGGTATTCGTCGCTATCAACTACGGCGTCGATAAAGCCAGCTAATCCCTTGGTGGCAATCACAATTGACCAAGCAATTTGCTCGTCTTTGCCGTAGCTGGCGCGTCCGAGAAAGCGCTTGAAGGTGATGTCTACTAATCGGTAGTTGTCGTTAGTTCCGGCTACCAAATCTCGGTAAACTTCGGTTTTACCTAGTCCCCGGATGAACTCTCGTACGGAAATAGCCCGATTTTTCAGCTGAGATTCGAGGAAGGGTTGCCGATAAGTTTCAAGAATTAGATGTTCGCTGAAAATTTGTCGGTAGCCTGCCCAGATTAGTTCTTTAATTTCAAAATCTGAGCTAACTGAAGTTAGACGATAATATTGACGGTCATCATCGTCGGGAACTTCGTAGCCATCAACGCGCTGATTTTGAGTTGTTGGTGTAAATTCAAGGAGAGGAATCGACATGTTATCGTTTTCCTTATTCTGTGTGTGAATAGAGAACTCTGTTTTTAGCTATCTGTTGGGATAGCCGTTGGGTTGGCAGCTTGCAGTAGTTGCTGCGCTCTTAAAATGCGCGATCGCACGGCTAAGTCAGCCTCAGATGAAAGCATTTGCTCAAACTGAGTTTTGATTTTCCCAGTAGTCGCCGTTGCACCTACTGCCAACGCTTGTAAGCCGACAACTGCGGCGTAACGAATCGCCCAGTCGGCATCCTGGGAAATCTGCACCAGCGTATGCAAGACTTTGGCTTGAGCCTCTTCAATTTGTTCAGGCATCAGCTTGTGCCAGTGCAGTGTCCCCAGTCCTTTAGCGGCAGCGCGACGAACGCTGGGGGCAAAGTCGGTAGCTGCGGCTGTGACCAAGACATCTAGGGCACGAGGGTCTGCGATCGCGGCTAAAGCCCGAATCGAATAAGCTCTAGCTCCATAGTTATAATCGTCCAGTTGTTCCAATAGGGGCATTACTGCCACTTCTTGCAACTGAATCAATCCCTCTACCGCTGCCACTGCTGCTCCTGGATTGTTGTAACCTAATACCGCAATCAAGGTAGGAATCGCTTCTTCTGACTGACAAGCTGCCAATTTCTGCACGGATTCAATTAGACTACGGGCAGAACTGGCTTGTTCGACAGCCTGAATAAGTTCCTGGGTACGGGCATCATCGGTCATTGGTCAAAGGGTTGTAGACACAAAGCGGCTTGCCGAAGCGTCGGTTGGAAGGTTGAAGACTGGAAAGTTAGAAAAATCTACTAAGCTGCAACCTGTAACTATAAAAGAGAATCCATCAGGTTCATGACCTGGATGGCATCCTCGGAGAGCGTATTGTGATTAGCTGGGTTAACTTGCTTCTCTAGCAGTCCTTTCAGGGCTATGAGCTTGAAGCTGTTTTCTGCTGGTGCGGTGGCGATCGCTTCTGCCGCAGGTAGATAGCCGATTGCACCGAGGTCGGACAGTGCCACCCGGCGCAGTACGATATCTGTCCCTTGTAAAGCTTCCACTAAGGGTCTTCCATAGCTATCATCCCCGGTTAGTTGGTACATGGCTCGCGTTGCCGCGTACTGTACCCGCTTGGTCGGGTGGTCTAGGAAGGGTTGAATTAATGGGATTGCCTCAATCGCTTGCAGAGTCCCCAGTGCTTCCATTACAGCTTCACAGGGTTCTTGCAGATGGGGGCGACCTGGTACTGGGTCTGCGGCGTGCACTCCACCTGTCAATAGCTGCATCAGGGCGGGTACAGCCGCTGTATCTCCCAACATTTCGAGAGATTGAGCAGCGGCTTCTCGCACATAAAAGTCTTCGCAGTCTAGACAGTGGATTAACCCTGGCACGGCTCGCCGATCACCCAGCTTTCCTAAGGCTCTAGCTGCATTTCGCCGCATTGGGTATCCCCCCAATTGAGTCCGGTCGGCTTCATCTTCCAGGGCTTCAATTAAGACATCTACTACTGCTGGGTCTGAAATTCGGAATTTACCCAACCACCAGGCGGCATAGTAGCGGAGACTTAAATCGGGTCCACGCAGGTTGGCGATCGCTTCTTCCACAGTCAGCGGTGGTGCTGCCTCACTTGACGCCTCTGGACTGAAATCCGACATTCCTCAATTAGCCCTCAGCTTTGGCTTTCTTTCCGTTGCTTTCGCTATCTGGCTTGAGTGCCGATTCAGCTGTCAATTGCTCAATGTTGACGATTCTGCCACCCATACGGGTAATCCGTTGCATTTCTTCGTTCATCCGAGAGTAGGGTACTGTCACGTACACGCTGCCACTGCGGCGGATGTCGTAGCTATTCTTGTCGTTTTCATCGTTTTGACGTAAGCCGACAACTTCATAACGAAAGACACGGCTACCCGCTGAGTTGATACCACCGTTTCCTGCTGCTGTTTGACCGAACATCGCTTGGATATCTCCTATGAATGGGTTCTTCATTATTTATTATTCATTATTCATTGGTCATTAGCTCAGGTGTTAGCTTTTATGTGTGGGGTTTTTGCTTTTTTCTGACAACAAATAGCTTGATTTTTTTGCCATTTGCTGTTAGTTTTTCCCAATGACCAATCAACCCTGATTAAGCTGGTGTGATGCTAACGATTTTTCCGCCTTGACGCTGAATTTGCTGCATCTTTTCAGATAATCTTTCGTAGGGCACGATGTAGGCGGTACTGCTACGACGTAGCTGTGGATAGCCAGGTCCGCGAAGACTGGTTACTTCAATGCGATAAACGCGATCGCCAACGGGTGAGCCAACTCCATTGCCCATGGCTTTCTGGGGAGCTACATCACTAGATGCCCGGAAAGACCAGTTGGCGTTACTTCCAGAAGGTCCAACAATTGAGGAGGCCTTGTTTGTTGCCAGTTCCCGCGCTAGGCGAGAGGATGTGCCGCCGACTTGGGAGCGATCGCTATTGGCATAGCCCCGATAAAGTTGGAACATCCGGTTAAAACCGACGGTTTTTTGCCCTGGTTGCGTGGCAAAGCCGCGATAGTAAGGAACGATGCTGTCACCAAAATTAGCTTGATACTCTACAGAGTCGATGTAAGAATCTACTTCGGCGTCGTATCCCTTTTCGTGGTACAGGTCGAGGTGGAAGACTACCTCTGACTCATCGTAAGGTGCTCGGCCTAGCAGGTGTTTGTAATTCAGTTCAATAAACCGAGTTTGAAAATTGTTGTAGAAAAACTTGGATTTGTATAGCTCTGACTTCGCTACACAACGCACGAATTCTCGCACGCTAATATTTCCATCGCGCAGCAGCGATTCAGCACTAATCAGCCGTTCCGATTTCATCAAGTAGTCATTGCCCAAACCCTGCCGAT
>DALYIW010000038.1:0-40054 GCA_031970155.1 Coleofasciculaceae cyanobacterium CTOTU46601
TTCACCCACCCCATGAATGACGGTGGCTCTCAGCTTCTACGAAGCTTTGGTAGGAGTGAAAGTTGCAGCAGTTGCTGCTGTCACTGTCTTAAATTCTTTTAAGTGGCGTATACTGGGCGCTCTCGGAAATCGACCTTTTGGGATGTATGACGCAATTATCAGAGGAGACATTGATACTGTCAGGAACTATATGCATCAGGGTGGAAACCCTTTCACTTACGATGGTGAGGTACCTGAGGAAGCCATCTCTATGACCTCAAAGAATTCTCAATCTAAGAATTCTGTTTTTTATTGGTATGTACAAGTGCAGGCTTCCTCGTTTCGTTTTGCTCGTTGTTCTTCTTATCTTATGTCTCCTCCTGGTCCTGATATAAATATAACTTTTGTTCCTCCTATGACTCTAGTAGAGTGTGCGCGGGCAGCTCAAAAGGAAAACATAGCAGAGCTAATGCTTACCCAGATCGCAGATGTCAATGCTACAGACAACCAGGGTAACACTCCGTTACATATTGCAGTAACCCAAGGTAGTTTTGAAAGAGCGAAAACTATGTTCTGGAGAAAAGATGTAACTAACTCAGACTTTTTTATGTACTTGGCTAAATTTGTAGATTTTGCCAAGCAATCTTTATCAAAATACGTCGTTATTGGTTTAGGACTACTATAAAGTTATTGACTGCTAAAGTCGGGAAACTCACATGGAATGTCTGCACCACCCAGGAGAAATCATTCATCAAAAGTATCGCATCATAGATATCCTGGGACAAGGTGGCGTGGGTATTACCTATGAAGCAGAAGACATGAAAAGCAGCCAGCGAGTAGCTCTGAAAGCATTGTCACTGCGACGGACGGATGACGCCAAAGTTTTGGAATTGTTTGAACGGGAAGTCCAGATTCTGGCACAACTCCATCATCCGGCTATCCCTCGCTATTTGGACTACTTTCATATAAACAAGCGTCGTAAACGCTTTTTCTACCTTGCTCAACAACTGGCAGAAGGAAAATCTCTAGCAGTACTGATTGAGAAGGGATGGCAACCGGATGAAGCAGAGGTGAAGCTTATTGCCACTCAACTTTTAGAAATTTTAGTGTATTTGCAGCAGCTCACACCCCCTGTGATTCACCGAGATATCAAGCCTCAGAACATTATTCGCTGTGACGATGGACGGGTGTTTCTGGTAGATTTTGGAGCTGTGCAGGATGTCTATCACAACACCTTAACTGGTGGCAGCACAGTGGCTGGCACCTACGGATACATGGCTCCGGAGCAGTTTCGGGGGCGGACTGTCCTAGCAACTGATTTGTATGCACTGGGAGCCACACTGATTTCTCTATTGACCCAGAAATCGCCTACGGATTTGCCCCATCGCAACCTCAAGATCGATTTTCGCCCTCATGTCAGGGTAACTCAGCAGTTTGCCGACTGGTTAGAGCGGATGATAGAACCCGTGGCAGAAGACAGATTTTTGTCAGCTGAAGAAGCTTTGGCTGTGTTGCGTGGAAAACAGGGATTCATCCGTTCGGCGACCCCAAAAAACCGCCAAGTTGCTGAGCGCCCTGTCATCCTAATGAATGATGGGAACCAACTGACAGTAGTAATTCGACCTGTGTGGTTAGATAGCGCTCATAGCCGAATTTTCGCGCTTCTTCCACTAGTCTGGAATAGCATCTTATTGCTAATCATCTGGATAACCGTAGTATCCGGCAGCTTGATAGTTTTAACATCTATAGAATTTCGTTTTATCCCTCTTGTCAGCCAGATAGGGTTGCTCTTACTTGGAATTTTTGGCCTAGTTGGATTTTGGATATTGGGGACTTTCCTACTCAGCGCTGCCTCTCGCACAAGGCTAGAGATCGATCGCCAAAATTTCCAGTTACAGCGTAGGTTTCTGGGCTGGTGCTACTAGAAAATGCAGAGGCCGGCACACGAGATTAGTCAGGTGGAACTCAGAGGAATTGGTCTGTCAATGAACAAGGCACCCATTACTGTCTGTACGCTAAAGTCGAGGTTACGCAAGCATCGATTCGGGTCATTTCTCACGGAGTCAGATAAAGCCTGGTTAGTGGTCCAAGTCAAGGATTTTCTGGAGAAACAGCACACTGTTGAGAAGTCAAAGACCTCAAAAAGGTCGGAGGTTTAGGTGATGGCAATGAAGGCAAACACAGAAACGAAGTCCCAGTCTGCCTGGGTTGAGAAGGAGTGAGGTTTTGACCTTATATGGTACGCTCCTAACCGGATAATCAAGCTGTGTTAGGGTGTGGGGAATGATTCCAGAATTTGATGAAAATGGCAATCTGCCGCCAGGAATTTATTGGGCAACATGGGAAGAATTTACAGATAGATTTGGTGCTACACCTCGACGATTACGCTTGATAAATGGACTAAAACTAGCGATGGAGCAATTACAAGCAGCAGGTTGTCAAATTATCTATATTGATGGAAGTTTTGTTACTGAAAAACTGAATCCAGGTGATTTTGATGCCTGCTGGGATGCTGACGGTGTTGATATTAACTACTTAGAATCTATTGCTCCATTTTTATATAATCCACAACAAACTGCCAAGCAAAAAACTAATTACGGTGGTGAATTCTTTCGGTCTGATTTACCAGCTGACATTTATGGTATAAGTTACTTTGACTTTTTTCAATTTGATACTCGAACGAATATACCTAAAGGCATTATTGCCATAGATTTATTGAGGTGGAATGATGATTAAAGATGACCAACATTATCACAATGTTCAATCATGGGTACAAAAATTTGAGCAAGCCTTATTACAGCTAGAAAAGAATGAAAATGAGAGAGCCAAAGACGACCCTCAGTTGCGAGAAATTTACATGAATGAAGTCCAGAGAAAACTGGACAACCTCCGAAAAGAAATACGGGAATATGAAACTCTCAAAACTCACGATTTTCAAACCCCATTAGTACTAAAACTTGAGAATATAAACGAACTACCCTTAATCCTAATTAAGGCACGTATGGCGGCTAAACTCAGCCAAAAAGAACTGGCCGATTTAGCGGGTATCTCGGAAGCACAAATTAAGGAATATGAAGATAAAGACTATGAAACAGCTAGCTTCCTTGATGTAATGGCAGTGTTTGATGCGCTGAATATAAAAATTCAAAAAGGTGAGTTTTTAGTGCCTCTCGACACGCTCAGGAGAACACCAATTACTAAAGAAGAATTGCTCTCGAAGACTAAAAAATTGACAACTTCCTAACCGGAAATGGTACAGAGTTTCATATCTGTCCGGTTGATTAGTTATGAATTGTAGGTTGACACCGAGAGGTCATACCCAATCCGCTTTCATAACCCCCTTTTAAAGCCGAACGACTGGAAGTCGCGGCTACACAAACAAAGTCCGCCTACGCGGACTGAATTATAAAGGGGGTAATCAACCCGGATTTGGTATCAGATGTTGGGTCTCGTACCTTGACCCAACCTACTCATATCGTAAGCGTTTAAGCGGACATCATATCACCCATCAACGGCAAGCCGCTTTCTAGCAGGTTTTACAGCAAAATGTACCCTACATGTTGATTAAGATGCTGAGTTTATCGCATTGGGATATCTTGCCAATTGTAGGTGTCTGCATCTATTTCTAGAGCCTTGAGCAGTTCCCGCAAATTGCGTCCTACATATCCTACGGTTAGCGCCGATTTGCCTCTGAGCAACGGTAGAATTTCACTGAGTTCTTGCGCGATACTGCTGTCGTCACATCTAAACATACTCCGTAGACCATCTTTAAGCCGTTTCAGCATCCGGGTAGGGAAGTAGGGCAATATGCGATTACTATCAAGGTTGCATGGCGACTGAGACTTAATCAGTGCATGGTTTCTCAAAAGTTTGAAGTGCTTAATATCTTGAGTCTCAAGCACGGCGTCAATCTCATCGAGAGCTTGTTCAACAAATTCCTCGATCGCATATTTCATTACTAGAGGCTGCAAGGTGAACAGAGTCTCACTCGCTTGTGTGCTTTTCTCAATCAACGTAGGCGTCGCCTTGTCAATTAGCCCTCGTCGCTTCAGAGAGGCTAGCACTTCCAGTAATTGCGATCGCGTCGGAGGTAACAGCAAGTTTGCTTGTAATCTCGACAACGAAACAGGTTCACCCTCAATCATCAACCAATACACCACCTCTTTTTCCAAGTCTGAGAGACGGTTAACCTGTTGCTTGAGGAGTGTACGTAAGCGAGCGCCCAACACTAAAGTATTTTGCTTCAAAAAGTCAGCAACATTGCCGTCGAAAACTGCTTGAATCATCGTTGTAATGACTTTTAGAGCTAATGGATTACCACCGTAGAGATCGATCAGTTCCCTAAGCCCCATCTCAGAGCCAGAAAAACCTTTATCCTTGAAGATATTTTTAGCATCCTCTGCTGACAAACCTCGTAGTGATAACGAACGAACAGGTAAGCTTTGCCCTTCAAATGCACCAATTTCTTCGGGTTTCTCACGAGAAGTTAGTACGATACAACTTTGATGGCGATCGCTTGCCACTCGCCGCAGTAACTCACCATAACCCTCGTATCCCTCCTGGTAACGTCCATGGCGGGGACGAAACTTACCCTCGCTAGTGCAGAAAATTGCCTCAGCTTCATCCAGAATCATCAGACAGCGCTTTTGACGCAGGTGATTTAGCAGTTGGGAGATACCCTGCTGAATGTCTTGAAATGAGAGAGTTTCTTGTCTTTGCGAGAGAAATTGGATCGAACTGCTTAAGACAGTTTCGATAGGTGGGGCGGACTTCAGACTTTGCCAGAGCAAACACTCAAACTGCTGTTGAATTCGGTTGGCCAGCATCACTGCTAGAGTAGTTTTGCCAATCCCACCCATGCCCAAGAGTGCTACCACTTTGCAACGCCCTTGCATAATCCATTGCTCTAGCTGGCTAAGTTCTTCAGTACGTCCATAGAAACTAGAAACATCTGGAGCTTCTCCCCAATCTTGCCGTCTTGTCAACCTTCCAAGAGGAGGATTTGCTGTGTAGTCTAACTTTTGATTCCCTGTTGTCTCTTCCTTCAAAACCCGGTAAGCTTTCTGTTGAGCTGGTACATCTAGCTCAGTTCTGAAAGATTCCTCACCTGCCAATTGCTTGACCTGTTTTAGTCGGCGACGCTCCCACTCCGTATCAAACCGCTCTAGATTGGCTTGTGTATCGTATCGCTTGTACCACAGCTTCAACGTAAAGTGCCAGTCTTCTGAACCCTGCGATGCGGTGCGGTTGTCTTCCAGAATCTCTAAGAACTTTCTCAGAAGTTGGAGTGCTTCCTTGATTTGCTCTTTGGTTAATTTGTCGGGGTATTGGTCTAGGGTCGTCAGTTCTTCCAGGACTCTCACCTTTGTCTTGACAACAAGCTGGTTTTGTGTTTGCCATCGAAACTGAATATCTAGGCTCGTGCCTTCCTCCAATTCGTCATTGGCATAAGCCAGCAATGCCTCTAAAAGTCGTTTAGTCCGCGTTTTGCCTAAAGGGCCATAGTTCAGTCTCCCCATCGATACCGTCCAAAATTTTAAAAAGTTAGGGGAAATTCCCTAAGTTTAGCAACTTCCCCTAACTTCCCCTAGCTGATTTTAAGAGACTTCCAGCCGCTAAAACCTGCTGCTGGCTTGAGGATAATTCCCCCAAATATTCTTAATTCATTACCTCAAACCCCTCACAAATTTTGTTGGGATGAGGCGTTGAAAAGCCGCGTTGCGCGATCGCTCAAGCTAGGGTCTGTCTGAACAGTCAATTTTGTAAACAGATGTTACGAGACTGACACTTTGGACATAAAGGCAGGACTAAACCCTGAGTTGTATGTAGTAACTCAAAACTACAAATTTTGCTGTTTGCAAATACAACCTTGCGCTTTGACGCGATTGTCAACTGCAAGTACGACGCTTCACTTTGCCACTGAAGGGTGTTGACCTACGAAAAAAGGAGGAGGCTCTTATGAAAGCTAAGTATTTTGCAGTATTGACCACCATCATTTTAGCTATGGGGTTGAGTCAGTCTGTAACACACGCTCAAACTCAAGAGTCTGTACTGACCTCCATGTTAAATGACGTTTTTGTAGAACGCGCCCCAAAAAGCCAAAGCCAACAAATCGCTGCTGAACCGCCATCACCGTCGGATCAAGGGGCACCTGGTGGTAGAAAAGGAGGCGCAACTCATAACACCTAACATCTTCAGGACTTACGCAAATTACTGATTTAAACGCTACTGCTAGTAGTAGGGTGGGCAGTGCCCTAGTAGTAGGGTGGGCAGTGCCCACCCTACATGTAGAGGTTCTGCGTAAGTCCTGATCGTGCCCCTACCGTGTAATACTTTTCATTCTCTTTCACAGCAGAAATTACCAAATCCAATCCGTAATGTGCGGAAGAGAATATGTAGTGTATGTAGTATATGTAGTGGAGAGGGTAAGCTCATGAACGTTAAAAAGCAAGTTGTATTGATGGAAAGCCAGACTTTCCAAGAAAAACTAGAGTCTCTTGACTTAGACACAATTGCTCAGAAGCTGATGCATTCTGACGGATGGAAGCAACAGCAAGTAGAGCGAGCGATCGCTAGATATAAGATGTTTTTACATCTGTTGTATCTCTACCCAAACACCATAATCGTGCCAACTCAGGAAATAGACCAAGTTTGGCACCAACACATCCTGGATACTCGCAAGTATGCCCAAGATTGCCAGTGGCTGTTTGGTTACTTCGTGCATCACTGTCCTGACTTTGGGATGGGGGATGATGACCAAAAACAAGCTCTGGAAACAGCTTTTTCTGACACGAGAACACTGTTTGCAGAACACTTCGGCATGGATGTAATACAGGATACATACATTTTTCGAGAAGCTTGTGCTATCCTCCCCAAAGGTCAAGCAAACCAATTGAGTGCTTGTATCGTACTCAAACAGCGATCGCTAAATTCCCCTAGTGCTTGCATCAATCTAATTACGCCGTAATGCAGAGGCAAAAAATGGCTAGTAGAGGCACAATTAAATATGACCCTTTTGTGGGTGTGTGAGTGACATGGATGTTTGCAAACAGTTTAGTGATGTAACTTGCTCTAAAAGCCTATCCGGACATTGGATATGAAGAGTTGAAACTACCAACACACAATAGATGCAAACCCTTTCTTCAGAATGCCACAGGCTAAACAGATGTCTAGTCGTGACTTCAAGTATTTCTCAGAAAAGCTCTTATGGTTCTAAGGCTTGAGCGATCGCTCAAGTCCTTAACTTAAGGAGGTAAAGACAATGTGTTTTTCTCGACTCGCCCTTTCTCCCATTGGACTAATGTACCATCTACCTCTGAGCCTCTCTAATCCCTTCTTCTCCTCTCCAAAGTTGGCACCAATAGGGATAACAGGGAGAACAAAACCCAGCGTCTGTTCTTCTCCTTCTCGCAGTCATCAGCAAGGTGTAAGACCTCTTCCTGTTTCTCCTCCACCCCTTCTGTTACTGAGCTTGGGCATCACACCGAAGTAAAAGGGAGTGGGGAGTAGGCAGTGGGGAGTAGTAAAAGAAAGAGCGTTCAATAAGATCTACTCGAAACTCCTATAGCACTACGCATTAAAGTTAGGACATTTTACTGTTCCCTGTTCCCCATTCTCTGTTCCCTTAATACAAATAATGTTGTCCTAACCTAAACTCGTACTGCCATACCTTGTACAAGACCCCCTACTCCCTACTCCCTACTCCCTACTCCCTACTCCCTACTCCCTACTGCCCTCTGAGTAAGTCTCGCATCTCCCTAGCTTGGGGTATCATCCTCAAACTTTCAAAGCCTTCTGCTGCTTCCTTAGCCCAGCGTTGAGCTTGCGACTGATGACCTCGCAACTGTTCCAAAATTGCGAAAGAACGATGGTGGAAGGCGATGGAACGTTTGTCTTTGTTACGTTCTGCTACTGGTAAACCCTGCTCTAGTAGGTGTTGAGCTTCTTCTAAATTTCCTTGCTCTATCGCTACATCAGCTAACCAGTTTTGGATAGCATTAATCGCCCTTTGCCAACCAGCAGCGATCGCTTGTTCGAGTGCTTGTTGGTAAAGTGTTTTCGCCTGAGCATAATCCCCCGCTTTAAAGTAGATTTCAGCTTCATAATAAAGGCTGTGAATCCACTGTCTGTGACGTTCTCCTTCTTCCAATCCAGCCTGCTCTAGCATCGTTTGCTTTTGACTGAGCCATTGATGCGCTTGGTCAAATTGTTGTTGACGTATGCACAGCACAACCATGCTAGTCACCAGTTCCAACCGAAAGCTGAGGTCTTTATAATCTTTTAAACCCCAAGCACGTTGTAAAAGTATACTGGCTTCGTCCAAGCATTTCGGCTGCCCCATTAAGGTGAGTGTCCAGCCTCTGTCGTACATCACTTCTGCTGCTGTTGACCAATCAGTGCGTTGTTCTGCTGCCTGGATTAACCAATCTGTCCAGTCAAGGCGGTCATCCCAATATCCACGGACATGAGCATAGCCTTTAATCTGTCGCCATAACGCGAGGACGTTCACATATCTTTCTTTGGCCGCACACCACTCTAATACTGCCTGAACATTCTCCCATTCCAACTCCAGGTGAGTGTATTCGAGATGCCATTCCTTCCAATCTTTGGCTCCGTATTCCTCCGAAAACCTCAGATACCAGTTAATCCAACGCGATCGCACTTCTTGCTCAATTTGCGGCTCAATAGTCAGTTCTGCCATGGCATATTCACGAGTCAGAGGCAGTAAGCTATACCGTCCTTGCCACTGACGTACTAGAGACAGTTGTTGCAGTTGAGCCAAACCGTCAGCCGTGATAATCGGGTCAGGAACTGATAAAGCAATTTGTGCAATAGTTTCTCGCAGAACAGGTTTTGGGAACAGTGCTAGCGTCATCAGCAACCGATGAGAAGGTAGTCCTTTCAATCGCTGTACAGAACTCTCGAAGCAGAAACGAGCAACATCACCCTTGGCGTTGGTGACTTTAACCAGCACATCTTGAAGTAAATACCCGGCTGCTAACTGACCAATGGTATAGACAATTGCTGCTGGTACACCGCTTGTTTTCTGGTAAAGTGCCTTAGCCTCTTCTTTTGAGAGTGTTACTCCTTTCTCTTGCGCTTCGTGGTTAATCAGACACAATCCATCTGCCTCCGGTAAAGATTCCAAACGAATGGGTACAAATAATGCCTGTTCACGAGTTGTAAGGATGACTTTTACCGTGGGTGGCAAATCATACACAAAGCCAAGGACATCTTGCTTATCTTCGATGGTTTCTAGGTTGTCTACAATCAGCAAGCTGCGGCGGCGAACCAGACTATCTCGAATCAGATCTAGCTGTTCTTCTGCTGGCATGTAGGTAATTTCGGAACGATCTAGGGTGTTTGCGATCGCGCGAAAGATATCTCGTAAAGTATGTTCGCGCTTGAGGCGAGGCAACAAACCCGCCGCAGTAAGATAATGCTGTTTTGCTGATGTAAAAATAATTGCTTCAAAAATCGGCACATTTAAGTCCGCTTTGGTTGGCGAGGGTTTGTCATCATTGGTACGACTCAGCAAATCTGAATTATGCTCTGTTAATACGCCTCTACTTGCCTGAAGACAACGATACGCTGCCTCTAGAACTAGGGTTGTCTTTCCCACCCCACCAATACCATCAACACTGATTAAATGAGCTGAATGGTCGAAGGAGAGTAGCTCTAATAACCTAGCGATTTCTGTTTGACGACCGATAAAGGCAGTGCAGTCTCGATTGGGTAAGTTCTCGTAAATGCGCGTTGAGGAAGTTCTACCGAATAAAGGTTGCCCTCCGATTGCCTCTGAATTATCAGTTGCTGCTTGTGGCACTTCATCCGCTAATACAGGTTTCGTCGCTTCGGGAGATTTTTCTGTAACTCGTTGTAACTGGTTGATCAGAAAACTGCGGAGTCGGTTCTCCTTGCCTCGAGAGCTACCACTAACTTTGAACTTGTTGTAAATCTGTCCCATGCGCTTGAGACATGCATCTGGAGAAGTTTTCAGCTGACTGGCAATTTCTTGATAGCTCTTCCCGTCGGCTAACCGAAGCAGAAACACATCTTCCTGCTCTCTGGATAATTCATGGTCACGAGCCATCTGAGCTAAAAAGTCACGGGAAAACATCGGCCAATCCTTCTTCCATCAGGTATATAGACTAGACTATTTACTGAGCCTTTAGGAGGATTTATGATAACTTTTTGTAAAGTACAGGGAATTGAGAGTTGTTTAGTGGGTACGATTTGAATCAACGGAGTTTTTCAGAGTTTTTAGGAGTGTATGACGGCTACTGAGTCAATCGGAGGGATGAAGGATGAGAGATGAGAGGAAGGTAGAGAAAAAAATTAATTCCTTATCTACCCCCACTCCCTACTCCCTACTCCCTACTCCCCTTCTTTAAAAAGTTACCGTCTGCATCTAGCTTTGATAACTTGTGACACTCGTTTTCTAGTACTTAATTCACAAAGAGATTCATGCCGTTACTTCCAGTTGCTGAACTCAATAGTCGAATCGAACCTGTCCAAAAACTGAATGTTTCCAAAAAACAACTAGATGGTAGTCAGTTCCAGCCTTGGCAACAACATTACCTTCTGCAAGCCGTGATTGAAGGCTTTATTGATGGTATTTTAATCCTGACTGAACAAGGAGAATTGGTTCATGCCAACACTCAAGCTAACCAAATTGGTGGTCAACTGGTTCAAGGTGCGTCGCAACCTAATGCAGTAGTTCAGGAAATCTGGCGTGTTTGTGAATCTTTGAAGGAGAGTTTCGAGCTATTTCCCGATCGCAAACTAATTATCGAGTCGGAAGTTACTACAGAGACTTCAGCCTTGTATCGGATTAGGGCGCGATGGTTGGAGTTAGGTGAAGGTGAGTGTAGATTTATGTTAGTGACGCTGGAAGCTCGATATCAGGAGCTGGAAAATTTAGCGATCGCTGATATCAGCAAATATGACCTAACTCCCCGTGAAGCAGAAGTTTGGTTACTGCGTCAAACCAAGCACTCTTACAAAGAGATTGCCGCCAAACTCTACATTACGATTAACACCGTCAAGAAGCATTTAAAAAATATTTACGCCAAGCAGCAGGAGTATTTGCAGACTTGGGATACTCCCGATGCCAAAAGTGGGCGATGGCGATATGTGAAAACAGTCCGCACTGATAACTAACTTTAATTGCAGTACACATTAACAACTGACAACTGACATGAAATCGCCCCTACTAACCGTCAGGGGACGAGCTTAAGTTAACTTAGGACTTACGCAAATTTCCGGTTGAAAAACCATATGTAGGGGTGAACGGCCGTTCACCCCTACTATATGCAGTATCCATGCGTAAGTCCTGAACTGTTAACGGTCAACAGATAACCGGAGACCTAACTCTGCCAAACTTTAGCTGTCATCTGTCTCTAGTATTGTAGATTTGTATAGTTTTATTTCTAAACTGTATCTTCCGTCACCGTTAATCTTCGTCTTTACTTTATAAATAAGTTCAAATGTGGTAGGTAGGCAAAAAAGCTGGGGTTTGATCTATGCAGATTTCTTTGCAGAGCACTTGTCAGCATTTCAAGATTTATGTAGTGAATTGAACAGAGTGGCGGTGAAAAAACACTCAAACCTCTGTTACACTCTCTTGTCTGTAGTCTACTCACCAAATGCTGCCACAGCGTCTCTGTTGCTATGAATCTAGACTCAAGAAACTTAGTCCCAAGGTTATGGTCGGATGCAGCAGCTCCGTGAAGTTTTTCACTCAAGCTGGCTGCCTAATTCCCCTTTTTTAGTGCCATTCATCCTAGCTTAGTCATTCCTAATCGCCAGGAGCAGTGCCATAAGCGGAAAAGAGCCGAGATTTGAGGACTCAGATCTGACAATTTCATTAAGACCTGAAACCTCCAAGCTTTCCTCGTTAGACAATGCAGATTAGCTAGAGTTAACAGCTTCCCACCCTTTAAATGACACCCTCTTTGCCACTTTTAGGCCATCAAAATGAACAAGAACGAACTGCCTCCCAAACAGGGCCTATACGATCCACAGTTTGAACACGACGCGTGCGGTGTCGGGTTTATCGTGCACATGAAGGGGAAGAAGTCGCACGATATTGTAGAGCAGGCGCTGACGATTCTTTTAAACCTAGACCACCGTGGGGCGTGCGGTTGTGAAACGAACACCGGTGACGGAGCAGGCATTTTGATGCAGGTGCCGCATAAGTTCCTGAAGAAGGTGGCCCAGGAAGCAAAAATCACGCTACCAGAAGCAGGTCAGTATGGCGTCGGCATGATCTACTCCTCGCCCGATCCCGCTATACGCGAGAAGAGTCAACGGCTTTTTGAAAAAATCACAGCTGAGGAAGGTCAAGAGGTTCTCGGTTGGCGCAATGTGCCGACAGATAATTCGTCGCTGGGTAACACGGCGAAATCTAGTGAACCCTTCATGCAGCAGGTTTTCATCAAGCGTTCCCCAGACATCGTTGACGATATGGCTTTTGAGCGGAAGCTTTACGTTATCCGCAAGCGTTCTCATATCGCGATTCGATCGCCACAAGTAGACCCGTGCTGGTATCCATCTAGCCTCTCCTGTCGCACGATCGTCTACAAAGGAATGCTCATGCCAGTGCAGGTGGGACAGTATTATCCTGACCTTAACGATCCGGATATGGAAAGCGCGCTAGCGTTGGTACACTCTCGTTTCAGCACGAACACCTTCCCCAGCTGGGAGCGAAGTCACCCCTATCGCTACATCGCGCATAACGGCGAAATCAACACCCTGCGCGGTAACATCAACTGGATGCACGCACGGCAATCGCTCTTCGAGTCGGAGTTATTCGGCGACGACATGAAGAAAGTCCAGCCGGTGATTAACATCGACGGCAGCGACTCGCTGATTTTTGACAATGCTCTGGAATTGCTGGTGCTGGCGGGGCGATCGCTTCCTCATGCGATGATGATGATGATCCCCGAACCCTGGACAGCCCACGAGTCGATGAGCGACGAGAAAAAGGCGTTCTACGAATACCACTCCTGTCTGATGGAACCGTGGGATGGCCCAGCGTCGATCGCATTTACCGACGGTACGATGATGGGTGCCGTACTCGATCGCAACGGACTGCGACCATCACGCTACTACGTCACCAAAGACGACCTCGTGATTATGGCCTCAGAAGCTGGTGTGTTGCCCGTCGAACCTGAGCGAGTCGCCCTAAAAGGCCGCCTACAGCCAGGTCGGATGTTCCTGGTAAACATGGAAGAAGGGCGCATCATCGCGGACGAGGAAATCAAAGACCAAATTGCCACCGCGCATCCGTATCGTGAGTGGATCAACCAACACATGGTTGAACTCGCCAAGGTTAAAGACGCACCAGAGCAAGAATTTGTAGCAGCGCAAGACCTGGTTCCCCTAATCCAGCGCCAGATGACCTTCGGTTACACCTTCGAGGATTTGCGTTTGCTGCTGACTCCAATGGCAAGTAATGGGGTTGAGGCAGTTGGCTCAATGGGCGCAGATACTCCACTGGCCGTCCTGTCTGACCGACCTAAACTTCTTTACGATTACTTCCAGCAACTGTTCGCGCAGGTGACCAACCCGCCAATTGACTCCATCCGCGAGGAAATCATTACTTCAGCGGAGACGACGATTGGCTCTGAGCGCAACTTGCTTAAGCCTGAACCAGAGAGTTGCCACTTGATTGAGCTGAAAACGCCAATTCTCAGCAATGAAGAGATGGCGAAGCTCAAGCACGTCGCTGAGGGTAATTTCAAGTCGGTTACTATCCCGATTCTGTTCAACCCGAAGGAGGGTGTGAAGGGTCTGGAAACCGCAATGGACGAGATTTATGCTCAGGCAAATAGTGCGATCGCCAACGGCATCAACATCATCATTCTCTCTGACCGTGGCGTGAACCAAGACAACGCTCCAATTCCAGCGCTGCTTGCGGTTGCGGGACTACATCACCACTTAATCCGCGAAGGCACAAGGACGCGAGTTGGTCTAGTACTAGAATCGGGTGAGCCTCGCGAGGTACATCATCACGCCCTGCTCATTGGCTACGGTTGCGGTGCCATCAATCCGTACCTCACATTTGAGACACTTGACGACATGATCCAGCAGGGGATGTTGGTCAAGGTCGATCACAAAACGGCTTGTAAGAATTACGTCAAAGCCGTAACTAAGGGCGTGATTAAGGTTGCTTCAAAAATCGGCATCTCGACACTTCAAAGCTATCGGGGCGCTCAGATTTTCGAGGCGATCGGACTCAACCAGTCAGTCATCGATAAATACTTCACTTGGACAGCATCGCGGATCGAGGGCGCGGATATCGAAGTCATTGCCAAGGAAGCGGTTTTGCGGCACAGTCATGCCTTCCCAGATCGTGAAGTCAACGGACACACGCTCGATGTTGGCGGTGAATACCAGTGGCGCAAGGAAGGTGAGGCGCATTTATTCAGTCCACAGACTATCCACACGTTACAAAAAGCAGTGCGTGGGGGTAGTTATGACCTTTACAAGCAATACGCAATGTTGGTGAATGAGCAGAATCAGCAGCATTACACGCTGCGAGGTCTGCTTGAATTTAAGCTACGTCCGTCAGTGCCGCTTGAGGAAGTTGAGCCGATTGAGGCGATTATGAAGCGCTTCAAGACGGGTGCAATGAGCTATGGCTCGATCTCAAAAGAGGCCCATGAAGCGTTAGCGATCGCCATGAACCGCATCGGCGGCAAATCAAACACTGGCGAAGGTGGCGAAGACCCTGAACGCTACACCTGGACGAACGATCAGGGTGACTCCAAGAACAGCGCGATCAAACAGGTCGCCTCTGGTCGCTTTGGCGTCACCAGCTTGTATCTGTCCCAGGCGAGGGAACTTCAGATCAAGATGGCGCAGGGAGCGAAACCTGGAGAAGGCGGTCAACTTCCTGGCGGCAAAGTCTATCCATGGATCGCGAAGGTGCGTTACTCAACCCCAGGCGTCGGACTAATCTCACCACCACCGCACCACGACATCTACTCGATTGAAGACCTCGCCGAATTGATCCACGACTTGAAAAACGCCAACCGCGAGGCACGGGTCAATGTCAAGTTGGTATCTGAGGTCGGTGTCGGTACGATCGCCACAGGTGTTGCCAAAGCCCACGCTGACGTAGTACTAATCTCCGGCTTTGACGGTGGCACCGGTGCATCACCGCAAACATCCATCAAGCACGCGGGACTACCTTGGGAACTTGGCCTGGCCGAGACACACCAAACCCTAGTTCTGAACAACCTCCGCAGTCGCATCGTCGTTGAGACTGATGGTCAGCTTAAGACAGGTCGCGACGTGGTGATAGCCGCGCTACTCGGCGCCGAGGAGTTCGGCTTCGCCACCGCGCCGCTGGTCTCGCTGGGCTGCATCATGATGCGCGTGTGCCACCTCAACACCTGCCCAGTCGGTGTCGCCACACAAGACCCACTTCTACGTAAGAACTTCGTCGGCGACCCCGAACATACCGTCAACTTCATGAAGTTCATCGCTCAGGAAGTCCGGGAACTCATGGCGCTTTTAGGCTTCCGCACGCTCAACGAGATGGTCGGCCGCACCGACGTACTCGAACCAAAGAAAGCTGTCGAGCATTGGAAGGCAAAGGGTCTAGACTTCTCGAAAATCCTCTACCAGCCAGAAGTCGGCCCAGAAGTTGGTCGCTACTGCCAGATCCCACAAGACCATGGTCTTGAAAAATCCCTCGATATGACGGTGCTACTCGATCTGTGCAAGCCAGCAATTGAGAAAGGCGAACCCGTGAAAGCCACGCTGCCGATTAAGAACGTGAACCGCGTAGTCGGCACGATTCTCGGCAACGAAATCACCAAGCGCCACTGGGATGGACTGCCTGAAGACACTGTACACCTGCATTTTCAGGGCAGTGCAGGTCAGAGTTTTGGCGCATTTGTTCCCAAGGGGGTTACGCTCGAACTCGAAGGTGATGCAAACGACTACCTCGGTAAGGGACTCAGCGGAGGAAAGATTATCCTCTATCCGCCGAAGAGTTCCACGTTTGTTGCGGAAGAAAATATCATCGCGGGTAACGTAGCTCTCTACGGTGCAACTTCTGGTGAGATTTATATCCGTGGTATAGCCGGTGAGCGGTTCGCGGTTCGTAACTCTGGGGTGAATGCGGTTGTTGAAGCCGTTGGTGACCACGGTTGCGAATACATGACTGGCGGTACAGTCGTCGTGTTAGGTGCAACTGGGCGCAACTTCGCGGCAGGCATGAGTGGCGGTATCGCCTACATCCTGGATGAAGCGGGCGACTTCGCGACGCGCTGCAATATGTCTATGGTCGGACTAGAAACCCTCGAAGATGCCGAGGAAATCGACACCGTTTACCAGATGATCAAGAAGCACGCCGACTACACCAACAGCCAGAAAGCCTCCAAAGTTCTGGCGCACTGGGAGGAGATGGTGTCGAAGTTCGTCAAGGTGATGCCGAAGGACTACAAGCGCGTGTTACTGGCGCTGCAAAAAGCTCAGGCAGCTGGATTGAGTGGCGATGACGCGCTCACTGCCGCCTTTGAAGAAAACGCCCGTGACGTTGCCCGTATCGGTGGTAGCTAGGATTAGGTCGATGAAACAGGGGGCTTACGCCCCTTGTTAGGTCACGAGGTTATTGGTGGAGGTGTAGATACGAGGTTATCTGTGCGGCGTTCTGAATAATCTGCAAGTTAGGCAGCATGAGCTCTTATCTCACAACGAAAGAATGAAAATTTCTCTCCTGACTTCTGACTCCTATTTTCAAGACAGCCTGCTGGAGCCTAAGAAAGATGAAACAGTGGTACAAGGAAGACCTTGCATATATTCATGATGTTGGTTTCAGTGATTACGCTCTCAAGTCGGTTCCCGGTATCTTGGAAAGCTTGGCTCAAAACAACGTCCACCAAGGTCTGGTAGTGGACTTAGGTTGCGGCAGTGGATTATCAGCACAAGAGTTCAGGAAGGCTGGTTATCGTGTTTTCGGGGTTGATATCTCTGAGTCAATGATCGATATTGCCAGAACAAGAGTGCCAGATGCTGAGTTTCAGGTCGAGTCATTGTTTAAAGCTGACATCCCGCCGTGTAGTGTGGTTACATCGATCGGTGAATGCCTCAACTACCTGTTTGATTCAGACAGCGATCGCCTAACCTTAGTTTCTCTCTTCCATCGAATATACAGCGCTTTAACTCCAGGGGGTATCTTCATTTTCGATATTGCAGAGCCAGGACAAGTCCCGCCGGAAGCCACAACTAAGAGTTTTACAGAAGGAGAAGGTTGGGTAGTACTCGTCGAAAAGGAGGAGCATCAAGAGCAGAGAATATTGACCCGTCGCATTATCACTTTTAGGAAGGCAGGGGAATGTTATAGACGCGATGAGGAACTACATCATCTGAGGTTATATCAAGCGACAGATATTGAAAAAGAACTCCATCAAGCGGGCTTTCAGGTGCAAATAATGCGTAGTTATGGTCAGCATAATCTCCCAAAATATCATGCAGTATTTATTGCACGTAAACCAAATAATTAAACCATCAAAAACTATATGGAAGAGTATTTACAAGCGAGTGAAATTATTGACTGGCAGCATCCTACGATTTTGGAACTTGCACAGAAGATAGCATCAGGACATCAAACTTGTGAGGCGATCGCCAAAGCTTGTTTTGAGTGGGTGCGAGATGAAATTCGCCACAGCTACGACGCGAAGATGAATCCCATCACCTGTCGAGCCTCAGATGTGCTTCAGTACAAAACAGGTTACTGCTACGCAAAAAGTCACTTATTAGCAGCGTTATTACGGGCAAACAACATTCCCGCAGGCTTTTGCTATCAGCGATTGAGCCTGGATGACAAGGGTGCACCCTACACTTTACATGGTTTCAATGCAGTTTACTTACCCGAAGTAGGTTGGTATCGCGTTGATGCCAGAGGCAATCGCGAGGGAGTTAATGCTCAGTTCACGCCTCCGAAGGAACAGTTAGCCTATAAAACTCAGTTTCCTGAAGAAGCAGACTTTCAAACCATTTTTTCTGAACCGCTTCAAGTAGTGGTAGAAGCTTTAAAAACTCAGCATACTTGGGATGAGATGCTTCTTAATCTTCCAGACATTTCTTTAGAGTTGGCGAAGAACTATGGTCTGGTTACCGAAGGTAATGCCAATCAAGGGAAAATTGAACAAGCCGCCTCAGGATTTCCAAGAATTCAAATTTAAACGTATAGCTTATGAACTACCGCGACATTATTACAATTGAACCTGAGACTTGCAGCAATATTGCTAATGAACGGCATAAATGAAAATTCCCAATAGCGATCGCGCCGTTATTGAGTCATCAAAGTTGACTGATTATCTACTTAATCCAGAACATAAACGAGGAGGCGCTAAGGCAAGATTACTAATTCAATTTGGATATTCTTCAGAAAACTGCCAACAATTAGAAACAGATATTCGTAATTTTCACTTATCAGCAGATGTTGATGTCATTAAAGAAACAGCTTATGGAACGCGATATGAAATTAGCACCGCTCTTTCTACACCTGTTGGTAGACAACTTTTTGTCAGGACAGTCTGGCAAATAGATAAGGGTACAGATTTTCCTCGTTTGATTACACTAATTCCCGATTAACAAGTTAGCCGAGGACGCTATGAATTATCAACTTTATTCAGATGTTATATTACTATGCGATCTTCCCGAAGAAGGACTTTATGCAGGTGATATTGGTACGGTTGTGGAACAACATAATGTAGAGGGACTAGAAACAGGTTATAGCGTTGAGTTTTTTGATATGTTGGGAAACACTGTAGCGGTTGCTACGCTGCCGAGAAATTCCCTACGTTCACCTACTCAGGCAGATAGACCTACCGTAAGACTTGTTAATAATTTGGCGGCGCGATCAAATTAGGCCTAACATTTCGTCACACTCACACAAATTTTAACTGAGACAAAAATTATGGGAAAACCAACTGGCTTTATCGAATTTCTCCGCGAATTGCCTACTGAAGTAGCACCGCTCGATCGCATCCGCAACTGGGACGAATTTCACCTGCACCTAGAAGAAGACAAGCTTCGCACTCAAGGCGCACGTTGCATGGATTGCGGCATTCCATTTTGCCACACTGGCACGCTAATCAGCGGCATGGCCAGCGGGTGCCCGATTAACAACCTGATTCCTGAGTGGAATGACCTAGTTTATCGCGGACTCTGGCACGAGGCGCTCGATCGCCTCCACAAAACCAACAACTTCCCCGAATTCACCGGCCGCGTCTGCCCCGCACCGTGCGAAGGTGCATGTGTACTCGGCATCAACAATCCACCAGTCACGATCAAGAACATCGAGTCCTCCATCGCCGACAAAGGCGGGGATGAAGGCTGGATTACACCCGAACCGCCGACCAAGCGCACCGGGAAAAAAGTAGCCGTCATCGGTTCTGGCCCCGCCGGTCTTTGCGCCGCCGCGCAGCTTAACAAAGCCGGTCATTGGGTCACCGTGTTTGAACGCGCTGACCGTCCCGGTGGACTGCTGATGTATGGCATCCCAAACATGAAGCTTGACAAGGAGGAGGTCGTCCTACGTCGCCTCAACGTCCTTGAGGAAGAAGGCGTGAAGTTCTTGTGCAACACCGAGGTCGGCAAAGACTTTCCTGTCGAAAATCTGCTCAAGGAATTCGACGCAGTAGTACTGTGTACGGGTGCTACCAAACCGCGTGACCTTCCTATCGAAGGGCGGCAGTTGAAGGGCATTCACTTCGCGATGGATTTCCTGACGGCGAATACCAAGGCGATTCTGGACAAGAGCAAGAACGGCGGCTTCATCTCAGCAGAAGGAAAGGATGTCCTAATCATCGGTGGTGGCGATACCGGTACTGACTGCGTTGGTACATCGATGCGCCACGGTTGTAAGAGTCTCGTGCAGCTAGAAATCTTGCCCAAGCCCCCATCAGAACGCGCCGCAGACAACCCTTGGCCTGAATGGCCTAAGGTTTACAAGTTGGATTACGGTCAAGAGGAAGCTGCCGCTAAGTTCGGTGCAGATCCGCGTGGTTACCTGACTACCGCCACAAAGTTTGAGGGTGATGAGAATGGGCAGGTCAAAGCTGTTCACACGGTACAAGTAGAGTGGGAGAAAAACGACAAAGGTCAATTCATTCCCAAGCACGTCCCCGGTACTGAAAAAATCCTGCCTGCTCAACTAGTCTTACTGGCTATGGGCTTCCTCGGTCCTGAGCAACCGCTACTCGACGCCCTCGGTATTGAGCGCGACCCACGCAGCAACGTAAAAGCCGACTATGGCAAATATGCTACCAGCATCCCTGGTGTCTTCGCCGCTGGTGACTGCCGTCGCGGACAGAGCCTTGTTGTTTGGGCATTCAACGAAGGACGTGGTGCCGCTCGCGAGTGCGACCTCTACTTGATGGGTAGCACTGACCTACCTTGAGGACTCTTAAGGATGAGGGATGAGGGATGAGGGATGATAGCGCAGCGGTAGCGACGTAAGGAGCGTCAGGATGAATGTGGCAATAGCTCCATAAATAAATAAATAATGGTGCTTTAAATAATGAAGATTTCTTTTTTCTTCATAAATAAATTCATGTGCTTGTACTCTCATCCCTCATCCCTCATCCCTTATCCATCATCCTTTTTTGGTCAACCGTCAACCCTCGTACTTGAGTCAGGTGATGAGCTTAAATGTTGATGGAGAGTGTTACAAGGAAAACACTATGATGCAGATTTCTCCTAAAACTGTCTATCACAACCTCAGACTGCTTGATCACGTAGACGTTGCCACTAGCGCGTTCTATCGGCAACTAGCTCAAGAAGTGTTAGCAGACCAAGAAGTTAGCCTGGTCTGGCGGCAAGCGATCGCTAATCGACTCCAACGAGCCAACCATTTCCTTGAGATGGTAACCGTTGGCGATAATGATAGCTACTGAAGTGGGTAATGGGTAATGGGTAATGGGTAATGGGTCATAGACTAGTCGGCTTTCCCCGACTCCCGACTCCCGACTCCCGACTCCCGACTCCCATGCATGGGTAATGGGTAATAGAAACTCATTACCTATTCCCAAACGACCCCTAAAAATTGAAGGAATGTATAAAATGTAACCAAAAATCTTCCGGCTAATTTCTCCGCTAGATGACAATGAGTAATAGAGGCAACTTTTGTATTGTTGTTTATTGAGCGGAGACTAACCAATGTACGTCTATCGCACCTCTCAGTTCAACGACAAGGCAGAGCGGTACGGTATTCAAGCTCGCATCCATGACTTTTGCGTTGAGCTGGAAACTCAAAGAATCGATGAGGTTCAGGCACGTTTTGAGAGAGTCTATCCCTACTTAAAACGCCGAATTCTCAACCGGAGGCTCATTGCACGCATCCTTAGAGTTGATGACGAGCAACTACTCTGCTTGCTTGATATCTTTAAGCGTGGCGATAACGACTACGAACAGTTTCTCGAAGCTCCTGTCGAGTATGGCAGCATTTATCTCGACCCTCAACTCGACGAACACCAACTCCGAAACTGGCTAGCCCAGAAAAAAATCAAGCAGCGCCAAGAAAAACAGCTCCCAGAACTGCCGCCAGAACTGCTGCCCTGGCTAGAACATCCGGGTTGGGACATCGAAACCCTGACAGAAGACTGGGTTATTTACGAAAGTGAAGAATGGGTAACCCAGTTCAGAAAGCACGAAATTCAAGAAGCTTGGAAAACTTATTACCAAATTATTTTGGGGATTAGAGATGAAACTAATCAACCCGAAGAGTTGCCCGAAGCGTCTAATGTCAAGCTGTGTGAATTAAATAATCATTATGTACTCTACAGCCACTTAGAAACGACTGATGCCACAGTTGGGGGAGTTTTGTTTCTGCTAGCTCCCTTCGATCACAAACCAACGACTGAAGAGATTATCCAAGTCGGTAAGAGAACCGCTTTGTTTGATGGTTCTCACAGCAGCAATATCCTGGCACGGCAATTGCATCTTTCGGAGTTGACACCCTTTGCTCGACGTTCCTATCCTGCCTATCTGCTTGCTGATGAAGAAAGTTGGCTGGAGATTGAGCGAGGGCATGAGGCAAATCTGGCTCTTTCAGTGGAAGAAGAGGAGATTCTCAAGTCAGTTTCTACCTCAGCACCGGGTAACGGTTCACTACCGCTATTCATCAATGGACGAGCGGGGAGCGGCAAGTCCACCATGCTGCTTTACTTATTTGCCGATTTCTGCTACAGGAAATACTACGACAAGCGAGGACGCCGCCTAAGCGATCCTCTGGCTGGGGAACCGTTGTTTCTGACCTATAACGAACGGTTACTAGACGTTGCTAGAGATGGAGTCAACACGCTGCTATCGTCTCATCACCGCTTTGTAGCAGAGAGGAACCAAGGGGATGAGCGAGGGAGTATTGAGCGCTTTTTTCAGCCGTTCCAGAAATTCCTGTTTAGTTTGCTACCATCCTATGAGCGATCGCGTTTCGACCTAGAAAAATACATCTCCTTCCATCGCTTCAAACAACTCTATCAGGGCAAAAATCTAGGTGAATCTTTAGCAAAAGTCGTTCTTCACCTCCCTCAAGCGCGGCGCTATGCACCAGAAACGTGCTGGCACGTTATCCGCAGCTTCATTAAAGGGTATGGTCTAGAAGAGTACATGACTCCCGAAGACTACCAAGAGGAAGTACCACGTAAAGAACGCACAATTTCCCTAGAAAAATTCCAAGGCATTTACGACACCATCTGGGAACGCTGGTATAAGCGCATCACAACTGAAGAAGGCTACTGGGACGACCAAGATTTAATTGCCAGAGTTCTTGAACTCAAATGCTACCGTCCTGAGTACACGGCAATTTTTTGTGACGAAGCTCAAGATTTTACCAGATTGGAGCTTCAACTAATAATGAGGCTGTCTATATTCTCCCAATATAATCTGGGATATCAGCCGATTAATAGCCTACCCTTTGCTTTTGCAGGAGACCCCTTCCAGACATTAAACCCAACAGGATTTCATTGGTCTAGTGTTCAGGCAGCATTTGATTCAGAAGTAATTACGGCACTAGACCCAGCCGAGCAATTAAAGCTAGTCATTAATTTTCAGGAACTAACGTTTAACTATCGTTCCAGTCCATCTATTGTCAAACTCACCAATTTAATACAGCTATGGCGTCATGTTTTGTTTGATATTCATGAACTCCAACCCCAGATGGCATGGCAACCCGGTAATTTTCCCGAACCCCAAAAGTTCATCCTCCAAACCAATATCAACGCCGAGGAACTAGCCGACTACATCAAAGACACAATCATCATCGTGCCCTGCGAAGAAGGCGAAGAAGTAGCATACGCTCAAGGAGATGAAGTCCTCAGCGCAATTTTCCTCCAACCCGAATCCAGCGAACCAACAACCAACAACAAACAACCAACAACAAACAACCAACAACAAACAACCAACAACAAACAACCAATCAAAAATGTCTTGAGTGCGATCGCAGCTAAAGGATTGGAGTTCAAAAAGGTAATTCTCTACAAGTTTGGCGAAGAGTGCAACCAAAGCGTTTGGAATCTCAAGGGAAAAGGTACAAACCAACGAGTAAAAGTGGAATACTTTTTCAACAAACTTTACGTTGCCGCCAGCAGAGCAACAGAACGTCTATTTGTCGTAGATTCGGAAAAAGGAAACCGCCAACTGTGGGAATACGCCAGTGACGAAGGTTTATTGCAGGCGATGCTACAGTTTGCCAGAAGCAGACAGCGTTGGCAAGAGAATGTAATTACCATCAGCGCGGGTACTCACAATACCGTACAGGAACTGCGGGAAGATGATCCAGGTGCGATCGCCTATGAGTTTGAAACCAAGGGATTAAACTCCCAAAACCCAGATTTACTCAGACGCGCCAGACAGTTCTACAACGATCTCGGCAACACTAACAAGGCCATCTTTTGTGAAGCTTGGGCCTTCAAGTTTGAAGAACAATATAGCTTAGCAGGTAACCACTTTCTCCAGTTGGGTCAAGCGGAGGAAGCTTGGGAATGTTTCTGGCAGGGAATGTGCTGGTCAGATTTAGTCACATGGTACAACCTGCACCCTGCAATTGAGACTCTAGAGCGTTCCATCGCCATCTTTATGGTTGCCGATCCACAAGATGTAGAAGCTCTAAATATTTTTACTTTATTAGTCAGAAGTCAGTTAGAAAATAGGTTGAACGTTGAAAATTGGAAGCAATCTGTCAACCTTCAATCTTCAACCTCCCAACCTTCAATTCTTCATCGCAAACATTGGAAAAAAGCTGTAGAAGAGTATGCTAACCGCATCCAAGCGCTACTAAACGTTCCCGAACCCAAACTAGACACCCTAAGCGGAAGCTCACCAAGAAGGGATGAAAATGTCTCTTATCTCCGACTCCCGACTCCCGACTCCCGACTCCCTATTTTCAAGTTAGATGAATGGCAACAGTTTGGTGAGGTTTTAGAAGCGTTAGAATCAGCTGGGTACAACGAACTTGATCAGCTAGCAGCCCAGTGTTTTTACCGGGCTGAAAACTACGAAGAGGCGGTGCGTATTTGGGAGGAATGTGATGTTATCCAATCGCCTGACTACAACCGTGCAAAAGCCAGAGTTCTAGGTGTTCCTGAAGGCTTGGAGTATTTAACACAAGTTGAGGAATATGACAGCATTATTGCCGAGTGGGAAAAAGCAGGAAAACCACGCAATCTCTACTGGCTTCCCTACGTTGCACCCGCACTGGAAATAAAGCAGCAATACCAACAAGCTTTTGTTGTCTATATTTGGTTGGATGAATCAGTCAAGGTCAAAGAATGCTTTGAACAGGCAAGCCAAGGAGCACCTCCAATCCGGTTAATAACCGTTCTATTGCAGTATTTTTACCGCAAAAAGCATTGGCTTGATGCCATAGAATCGATTGAAAACTATCTACCTACAGTTATTGGTTCTGAGCGCCAAAAAGCAGATTTAAAGTTTGATTTTATTTATGAAATTGCTTGTTCAGAACTAACCCCCGAACATCTGACAAGAGAGCAGCGCAAATGTTATGAAAGATTCCTGAAAGAACAAGTTTTATCAACGTCTGACTGGCAGCAGTATCTGTTGATGCAGCAAGTGGGAGTGTCCCTAGAAAAAATTGGTTCACTTGTAGAAACTCTCGAATTTTACGAGCAATTTGTCTCTCACCCTAACCAAGAATTACGTCAATTTGCACAAGAACGTTGGATTGCCACGAAGAAGAAACAAGAAGATTACGCCAGAAATCACGGGCAAATTGATAAAGCCACAAAAAGCCACTCCGAACTGCTCAAAAAAGCTGATAGCTGGGAAATTTCTCTAGAATCTGTACCGATTGACCCCTCTCCAGTACCCAGAGAACGTCCAACGCCTCAACTTTCTGCACCTGCCGTTATTTCAGCAGAGCAATCACACTCACCAACAGCAACACAATTCTTAATTCAAGGCTTACCGAATGGAACAAACGTAGAGCAACTTGAGGATGGAGTAATTAGATTTAGAGTTCGTCACCTAGTAATCAAGGTGATGAGGCAAGGACAGCAAGTTCTGATTACTGATGCTCTTAGTAGTCGGGAAGTTCGAGTGGATGGCGCACAATGTAAGGTCATTATTGGGGAAGCGACGGTAGAAGCTGTTGGTGGTAATCAATTATTGTTTGCACTCTCTACCAGCGGTTATAATGGCAGCTTAATCTGCAGTGTGCAAAAGCCTCGACTGGAACTTGATATTCAAGGTTGCTCAAGCAAAATTTCTATAGAACTATAGATAAGTTCAGATGATGAAAAGGGAAGGGCAAAAGGTAGTTTTTAAGGGTGCATCTCATTTTGGCAAAACTACCTTTCTTCTCACTTTAAAACCGGAAAATTTCACTAAATTTTTTTGAACTCTGATTTTTCTCTACAGCTACTGCCAACTGGGAATGACACCCCAGCAGTTCTATGCCAAATGGGATGTGACTCATGAAGATATGGCATTAATCTGCTGTCGATCGCATTCTGCCGTCCGCCGTTGGTTTCAAAAGGGATGAAAATTTCTCTTTTTCCCGACTCCCGACTCAAGGGTTCCCTATTTTCTAGATAGACTTCATGAGATCTTATCTCTCCACGAAAGAATGAAAATTCTCTTCCCCGACTCCCGACTCCCGACTCCCGACTCCCTATTTTTAATACAGATCATTAAACATATAGCGCTGCTGAGTTGGCAAACTTCAATTGTCCAGGTCTTAGGGCGAGGCTAAACTAGGTAATACCAGGTTGCAGAGTTTTAAATCCGTCGTTAGATAGGTTTTTTGATTTCTGAATAAGATTGTCACCATGGTATTGGCTGAATTTTTCATTCCTCACGGACACTGCTATCTCTGGAAGCCTGGATTAGTCGGGTTACACTTGGTCTCCGATGCTTTGATTGCCCTAGCGTATTACTCAATTCCAATTACGCTAACCTATTTTATTACTAAGAGACGAGATGTACCGTTCAACTGGATTTTTCTTTTATTTAGTGCCTTTATCGTTTTCTGTGGCACTACCCATATTCTAGAAATCTGGACACTTTGGCATCCCAATTATTGGCTATCTGGTTTAGTCAAAGCGTTAACTGCCATTATCTCCTTTTATACAGCTACCGCTCTGATTTTCTTACTTCCTCAAGCCCTGGCAATTCCTAGTACAGCACAACTTGAAAAAGAAATTAAAGAACGCTTGCGAGTAGAGGCGGCTCTCTTGAAACAGAAAACTCACCTTGCTCAAGCGCAAAAGGTTGCTCACGTTGGAAGTTGGGAATTTGACTTAGCTACCAAAGAAATTACTTGGTCAGATGAAACGTTCTGTATTTACGGTCTCAATCCAGAACAACCAACACCAACTATTACTGAACATCGACAACAGATTTATCCAGACGATAGACCGATTTGGGACGCAACAGTGACGCAGCTGGCGCTTGGCACATCTTGCGAATTGGAGTTTCGGATTGTGCGACCAGACGGTTCTATCCGACATATTTTGGGTCAGGGAAAACCACTGTTTAACCTAGATGGTCAGGTATATAAGTTATTTGGAACGGTGCTAGATATTAGCGATCGCATATTAGCCCAACAGCGAGAACGGTTAATCGGAGAAATTGTTCTCTCAATTCACCACTCCCTAGAACTTCAGGAAATTCTCAACACCACTGTAGGCCAAGTTCGGCAATTTCTAGAAACTGACCGCGTACTGATTTACCGCTTCAATCCCGACTGGAGTGGGAAAATTGTCGTAGAGTCAGTGGGTACTGGTTTTTCGGCAGTTCTGAACACGACGATCAATGACCCTTGTTTTGGCTCAAACTACACACAACTGTATCAGCAAGGCCGAGTCAGAGCGATCGCGAATATCTACACCGCAGGTTTACAACCTTGCCATGTGGAATTACTCGCACCACTTCAAGTCACGGCTAACTTAATCGTTCCGATTCTGGTGAGCGAAAATCTCTGGGGACTATTAATTGTCCATCACTGTCGTGAGGAAAGGCAGTGGCAGTTCAACGAAATTGAGCTATTGCAGAAGTTGGCGACGCAGCTAGCGATCGCGATCCAACAATCAGAACTTTATTCTAGGGTGCAATCAGAACTTATTGAACGGCAACGGATAGAGCAAGAACTACGAGTCAGTGAACAGCTATATCGTTCCGTTGTTACAGCAATGTCTGAGGGAATTGTACTCCAGCAGGCTGACGGTAAGATTACTGCCTGTAATGCCAGTGCCGAACGCATCCTGGGGCTGAGTGTCGAACAGATGCTCAGACTTACCTCCAATGACTTCTGCTGGCAAACGATTTACGAAGATGGTTCACCCTTCCCTGGCGAACTGCATCCGGCGATAGTTACCTTACAGACTGGCGAACCTCAGTCTAACGTGATTATGGGTATCCAAAAACCGGACGAGTCGCTCACCTGGATTGCGATTAATTCTCAGCCGCTTTTTCACCCCGCAGAAACTAAACCCCACGCTGTTGTGACATCGTTTTCTGACATCACTGACCGTAAGATGGCAGAAGAGGCCTTGCGATCAATCACCCACCAAGAACGACAAAAAGCCCAGCAACTCGAGCGAGCCTTACAGGAACTCCAACGCACCCAAGCACAGCTTGTGCAGAATGAAAAAATGGTTAGTTTGGGTCAGCTAGTAGCAGGAGTTGCCCACGAAATCAACAACCCTACTAGCTTCATCTACGGTAATATTTACCCAGCCAACGAGTATGCTCAAGACTTGCTGCACATTATCAACCTGTATACCAAGCACTACCGAGAGCCAGTTGCAGAGATTGCAGAACAACTGAAGCAACTTGACATAGATTTCATCGTTGAAGATTTTCCGAAACTGCTAGGGTCGATCAAAGAAGGTGCCCAGCGGATTACTGAGATTGTCCAGTCTCTACGAAACTTCTCCCGCCTTGATGAAGTGGAATGCAAGCCAGTAGATATTCATCAAGGAATCGATAGCACCTTGCTCATCCTCAAGCACCGACTGACACAACAACCCGACCGTTGTGAGATTCAGCTCATCAAAGAGTATGCCGAACTCCCTTTAGTTCAGTGTTATCCAGGTCAGCTCAATCAAGTCTTTATGAATATTATTAGCAATGCCATAGATGCGATCGCTAACGTTGACGATGCTGTGAAAGAGGAAAATGCTCCCTTATTAACCTGCTACTGTCATGAAACCTTGGCAGATTCCCCTCCGTCTTGTAACTTGCCCACCTGCCAACCGACCAACCTTCAACTTAAAATCCCTTGTATTCGGATTCACACGGAGGTAGTTGAACCCAACTGGGTAGTCATCCGCATTACTGACAACGGTCCTGGCATTAAGGCAGACGTTCAGCCAAGAATATTCGATCCCTTTTTTACAACAAAGCCAATAGGTCAAGGCACAGGTTTGGGATTATCGATTAGCTACCAAATTATTGTAGAAAAACATGGGGGTAAGCTTAGTTGTTATTCCGCCCCAGGCTTTGGTACTGAGTTTGCGATCAAGCTACCCATTACCCAACCTAGTCCCTTATTCAGGCACGATCCGATATATGGTAGCCGAAGTATAACCGCCACCAGAGACGAAATATAACGCCCCATCTGGACCTGTTTCTACTTCTTCGTTACAGCTAACTCCACTGGGAAGAGGTACAATCCGGTCTTGGGTAATCTGTTTGCGATCGCTACTCAGTTGCAATCGATGTAGCTTGCCGTCGTTGTAAGAACACATAAATAGAGGCTTCCGCACACCACCACGATAGAAAGTGATGCCAGTCGGTGCATTCGTTGGCGTCCAGCGAATCAGTGGTGGAATAGTGTTATAAGTCGTATCATTATCACCGCACGGATAGTTAGGTCGCCAACCATAGTTATAGCCAGGGAGAATGCGGTTAACTTCATCGTCACATTGCGGCCCATTCTCAGATGCAAACAACGTGCGAGTTACAGGGTCAAAATCAAAGTCAAAACTATTACGCAACCCATAGGCATAGATTGACTTCACTGCACCTGGCCGATTATAGAAAGGATTATCCGTTGGAATAGACCCATCTGGGTTAATGCGGTGTATTTTGCCATTCTTGGAACTCAAGTTCTGACTGGTTGCTGGGTTTGAGTCGTCGCCTACAGAAATATAGAGTTTGCCATCCGGCCCAAAATGAATATTGCCACCGTTATGGTTTCCTAATCCCACTGCTGGGGAGGAAAATATTCTCATCGGGTTTCTACCAATGCCATTGACTTCAGTGAAGCGTACTACTTTGTTCCTCGTGGCACTACACGAAGAGCCATTCTTAGCCGTGTAAAAGACATACACGTAGCGGTTGGTACTAAATGCTGGGTCTAGGGCAATGCCCAATAGTCCACGTTCAGAACAGGTATCTACGTCAAAGCTGATGACGGGTGTTGACACTAGATTGCCATTAACAATCAATCGTACCTTACCGCCCTTTTCTGTGAAAAATAGCCGTCCCGTGGGGTCAAATGCCATGGCGACGAGTGGGTTCAGATTACTGGCTACTAACTGTAAGCTAACTCCTGTGATGGCACTGTTTGTCAACTGTTGGGCTTGGCTTGACGGAGTGGTTAGACCGATTGTGGTTAGCAGCGCTGCTATTGATAAGATTCGTGGCTTCATCAGATTTCTAGTTATTTGTTGGCTTCGACGTGAGCGCTCAGCCGAACGTTTGTTGTTCGTTATTTGTTGTTTGTGCTTATACAAACAACCAACAACAAATAACCAAGTGGTGGGCGGCTATTCTTGTGATTCTTAGAAAAAAATTCAGGTAAAAAGTTACAATAGCATGAGCTGGTCGATCTAACTCACCGTTGATTTATTTATTTACAACTTAGTTATTGGTTGATTTAGAGGAATCAGAATGTTCTTTTGCCTAGGGCGTGTTTTCTCTCCCCAGAATTGACTTAAATTGTAGGTTGGGGAGTATTTTGGTGTGCAGCGTTCGGGTATCTATCTCCTCAATGACCCGTCCCCATCAGCTGAAGTTGATGTTCAGGGAATTCCTGATGTATGTGTAGAGCATAATCCAATCTTGGGCTACGTGGCTGAGTTAGTTGCACAGGGACTGACTAATACTGAAATTGGTGCAGCACTTTGGATTAAGCCAGATTCGGTCAAGCAAGCCCTGAAACGGATGTTCCGCAAGCTGGACGTTTCTACTCGCGCTCAACTGGTAGCACAACTTCAAGATGTTCTGGGTTCGGGCAAGTAGAACTGACATCTTGCACCATTCTCAGTCAGTGACAATGGCCGCCCGGAACTCAAGCAGGACTTACGCACTAACACAACATATAGTAGGGGTGAACGGCCGTTCACCCCTACAGATGGCGCTTTAAAAACTAAATTGCGTAAGTCCTATCAAGGATACTGTTGGCGAATTGATAGGGGGTGTTAACCCTAGGTTACGGTGTGTAGGGGCTAAGGCTTCTGCAACATCTCGGTTAGAGGACAATCGTTAAAGATGCCGTGCCCCTACTCAATGCCAGACATACTGCTGACAAGTTTCTCTAGCTTCTTTGGCAACGTCAGTTGTAGGATTGACCAGAATGGAGTGATACCGCAACTGATTACAGGCTGTCTGAAGCAAGCTTTCCCAGGACACATCCCACAGGCGCAAGGTATTGTCCCCACTGCCACTGACAATGTGCTTGCCATCGGGACTAAACGCCACAGAATAGACCTCAGATGTATGCCCTGTTAAGGGTTTTCCCATGGGCTTTCCGGTCATTGCACCAACTCCAGCGCATGAGAAAGTCCCATCGGTTAGATGGGGCAAAGGGAGCGCGAACAGTATTCCGCTTCATTGTGCCCGTCGATCGGCTTGATTGTGCAACCAGAGGTCAACGCGATTGCTTGCCGCTGCGCGGAGCGCTGTCGCTATCGTCTAATATCTGCTTCTGTTGAAGCTGCAATTGATGCATTATTAGAGCTAAGTTCCCCACCGGAACACTGATTCGTGAATGTAACAGCCGTTGAGTGTCTCGAGATACCATTTGCCATCAGACGACTGACGTGGCTGAGTGCTTAATGAGACCACTCCTCGTGAAAATGTCATCTTAACTTTTCCACCCGGTGTAAATCTGCATCTAGCTGGAGGATCAGTGATCGTGGCATTGAATTGTGGAGTCTTAGGATCTTCCGCACGAACTAGACTGGCATTGCTGCAAATCAAACCTACACCACTCAAGCCAATCAATAGAGCGGCAACTGGAGTTTTGGCTTTAGCTAACAGTTGTTTCATGTAGAGTCTCCAAACGGGTTAACTGACACAAGTATAGAAGAAGCGTGAAGAGCAATTGAGTACAACCCTGTTAAGCACTTCGGAATCCGACAAGACTGACCGTACAATTGAACCGATGTCATTGCCTCCTTCGTGTCTGAGGGGTGTACCTGTTGAATCGGCACAAGCCTTGCTCATCGACTTTCTCCTCGATGCATCTACTGGGTACTCGCCGCCAAAGGCTTAGAATTCTGCATATATTTACAACAATATAAGAACTCTGTGGAGCGATGCACTCTCTATCTCAGAGTATTTTGAAAAGCAGAAAAGGCGATCGACGTTGCTTATGGCTTTCGGGCTACTTCCACATACTGCTTTGCCTCTTCCAGGTTACTGAATGCGTTTGGATTTCTTTCCAGCAGCAGTTGGGGCAGTCGATCGCAATCGCGATCGGCTGAAAGTTTTAATTCAGCAGGAAGTTTTGTGTTGCAAAGAAGTGGCGAATTCTTTGGATTAGTCAGTTGAAGTTGTTCTAATCCTATGCTCTTGCTGAGATCGGTCGCTAGTAGAATCGCTCCGTCGAGGTTGGCGTTGCTGAGGTTGGCGTTGCTGAGGTTGGCGTTGCTGAGGTCGGCAGCGACAAGGATGGCAGCGCTAAGGTTGGCGTTGTTGAGGTTTGCGGCCTTGAGGTTTGCGGTGGGAAGGATGGCGTTGCTGAGGTTGGCGTTGCTGAGGTTGGCCTTGTCGAGGTTAGCGTTGCTGAGGTTGGCGGTACTGAGGTTGGCGATACTGAGGTTGGCGGAGCGGAGGTAAGAAGCGCTGAGGTTGGCGTGACTGAGGTTGGTGTCGATGAGGTTGGCGTGATTGAGGTTGGTGTCGATGAGGTTGGCGTGACTGAGGTTGGCGTGACTGAGGTTGGTGTTTTCTAAATTCCTATGCTCCAGTGTTCGACAGGCTCCAAATATCTGCTCACGCGCTGGGTTAAGCCAACTTGGAGATGACTGCAAGTGGCTACATCCTTTAATTAATGCCGTTACTGCCTCTGGTTTACCTGATATGTTTTCGCTATCTAGCGTTGTATAGTCTTGTCTAACTGCCATTTCCCTTAAAAAGCCATTGACTACAAGCACTGGCAGTATCAGGAAACTAGCAATTGCTGCTCGGCTGAACCAACGCTGCCGCAAACTCTTCCGCACAAACTCTTCTGCACACTCATTCAGGGATAAGGTCTTGACGTATCGTTTCTGAAAGGTGCAAGCATCATCCAACTGCCGTCCTTGCAAGAGATAGCCCCGCTTCTTTCCTTGCTTTTTCCATTCTTCAGCTAGAGCATTGATGCGTCGCTGCTGGCGAATGTGATCGCGTTGTCCGTCCAGCCATTCCCTGATCTGTTGCCAATGGTCGAGCAGCGCCTCATGCGTCACTTCTACCACCTCTTTTTCTTCAACACTTGAAAGCGTTAGTAACCGCGCCCCAGGCACTGCGAAGCGTCCGATCACCTTTCGCACCGATGTTGCATTATCCTGGGCTGCTGTCAGGCTTTCAGCAATAGCTCTGCGCCTAGTGTCCCGTGTTCCTTCTCCAATCTCTACCAGTCCGATAAACACACGTCTGGCAATGTCTTTATCTTTGTCATTCAGACTGCTGTAAATTCGTTGCGCTTCTCCGGCCAGTGCCCCGCCAACCCCCCCAATTGCTTTGAGTGTTGCAGCTGGTTCTTTCCCCTCTGCCAATCCTTCCCAAATACGGGTTAGGGCAAATTGGAGCAAAGGCAAAGCCCCTTCCCGTCCTTCTGTATCCTTAATTAACAGTTCAATTGTTGCCTTATCCAGGGGATGACCTGCGAGTTCAGCCGGTTGACCAATAGCCTGCCGCAGTTCCTCCTCATCCATCGTCGGTACTAGAAACCCTTGCTGTGCAAACAGGCGATTCAAGACTGGATGCTTCTGGGTTTCTCCCAAGAAATCACTCCGTAACGTAACAATAACAGAGACGTGTCGGGAGCGCTCCCTAGCCCCAGTCAGCAAATTACCAATAAAGGCATCCCGTTCTGCCAGATTCTCACACAAAGAGTAGACCTCTTCCAACTGGTCTACCAGCACAATCAGCGGCGAGACAGCAATATCAGGCAGCACATCAGCAATCCGCCGCAGACCATCATACTCTTCCTCTTGGTTTGCCCGCTCCAATTCTCCAGCAAACTCGCGGGTTTTAGCGACAGGTGTAGGGTCATCAGTTGCCACTCGTGCCAGCACACTTGCCAATGCCTCTAGAGGATGGGTTCCCGGCACCAGCACCGCTACCCGTGCCTGAGCATATCCTGGAAGTGGTCGTCGTGCTAATTCTGGAATCAGTCCGGCCCGTGCGAGAGAAGACTTCCCTGAACCCGATGGGCCGTAAATCGGTAGCAACCGGATAGCAGAATCTTCTTCATGTAGGCTACGGAACTTGTGCCACAATTGCTCAATCTGCTTAGACCGTCCAAAAAAGCGATCGCCATCTGTCTCCTGAAACGCTAGCAGTCCCTTGTAAGGATTCGGCCCAATTTCCCCTGCTCTTGGCGATCGGTCTTCTTCGATCTGGCGATCGACATGGTACTGGTAAATAACAACTCTATTACCATTTCCCGAAATAATCGCGCTGCTAATCGCATCCTTCTCAATTGTGATGCTACCACTCCCGAAGTCGATCGACTCGGCTTGACCAACCTGACTAATTTGCTTTGCGCTGTCACCGGCATTCTGGATATTTTGGTTGTCCATTACCTAGGCTGCACTGCTATAGAGTTATGTCCTTGGCTTGACCAATCTGACCAATCTGTTTAGCGTTATCACCAGCGGTTTGAGTGTTTTGACCTTGCAAATCGATATTAGTAGCGGTTGAGGAAGCTGAAGAATCCGACTCCATAATTTTAGCGATCGCTGCTGCTAAATCTGGATTCTCGTTCAATAATGTCTCTAGTTCTTCTTGCAATACCGCCTGTCGGGCTGCACTTTCTGGCTTCGCTACCACCTGCTGAACGGCTACCTTTGCCTCTTCCTTTGCCTCAATTTTTGGCCCTAGTTTTGACCAGATTCCCTTAGCTTTTTCCCAACTATCGACACCCAACTGCTCCGCCGCTGCTTCTGCTGCTTTTTCACCTAACTTGCCCAAGAACGGCAGAAATGGAGCTAGGAACGTCGTGAGTAGAGCAATATCCATAAAATTCTCCTCTCTTCCTCTGGTATTCTTGAGTTCTAGAATAAACTAACAAAGCTATGCACATATTGGTGTCGTAACCTAAAAGAATTAAATAGTCTTAACTCGGAGTCCTAACAAGCCTTCGGGGATGAATCAGTATGTAGGCGATCGCGGGTGCATCCCGTTTTTGTCAATCTGTAGTGTGAGCCGGAGAGCTCACGTACACCCACAAGAGATCTCTCCGGCTGTCACTACCCAATACGTTTGCTTGCATTGGGATAGTGGCGATCGCAAGCAAGTCTCTCTCAAATTACCTCAAGATTTAATTGAGTAGTGGCGTTTCTCGTTTCAAACAGCAACAGTCTCGTTTCAAACAGCAACAGTCTCATTTCAAACAGCAACAGTCTCATTTCAAACCGGAACACTCCTACTTAAAACCGGAATATTTCTACTTAAAACAAGAACATTATTGTTAAAGTCAAAAACCTTCTCATTCAAAACTAGAAATTTCTCTCCTAAAACAAGAACGTTCCCACTCCCAGCGAGAACGTTCTCCCAAAAAACCTAAACTTACACCCTACACCCTACACTTGTGCCTTCTGCGGCTTCACCTTCCGAGATTTCCGGGCAAACCGTTGACCTAACTCATCCACAACTGCTTCTAAACCTGCCCCCTGACCGCTTGCCTTAACATAGGTATAGACCGCCAACGCCGCTGCATAAGCCTCACTACCCACTGCCACATAGGTATTATCCAGCAATTCCTGCAACTGCATCAGGGCCATCACGACGGGATACAGCCCTTCAAACAACTCCACATCCCGCCGCATCTCTTCAATATCAAACGATCGCGGCAAAAAGTCGGAGTTCTGAGTTGCCACCTCCAACGCCTTGCTGACAAACGCCCGACTCTTATCACCCATCTTCGGCAGCGCCTTTCGTTCCTCCGCCGTCAGATCAATCAAAAACGGCAACTTTTCCTTAATGGTGGCAATGGCAACCATCACCTCCTCTCGGTCAGCTTGGGAAAGACTGGCACTGATTCGATTACTGGTCATTATCATAAGATTGCTCCCTGAAAGGTTAACAACCTGAGAATTCCCAGATTTAGATGCCAAGTAACAATCAACAATCCTGTGTTCTGGTTTACAAACTTGCGTCCACCTGCACGGACTAATGCAGGACTTACGCATAGACACCACATATCGTAGGGGCGAACGGCCGTTCGCCCCTACAAATGGCAGTTCAACAGTAAATTTGCGTAAGTCCTGATGAAGAATTGGGGTTTTGAAGCCTGCGTAGGCAGGCTTTGTCTGTGTAGCCCCAGACTTCTAGTCTGTGGGTAATGCGTCATTTCAAGATGTTTTGAGTTCGGACAGGTAGAAGAAATAAAGCAACCCAGCCAATTGTTAAGCTGATTGGCTTCTAAGCACGTAGGAACCTACGTCTTTGGGTAGTATTATCTGAGACTTAAAAGAACCCGAAAATCAACATGAGAATTCTATTTGTTGCCGCCGAAGCTGCGCCCATTGCTAAAGTAGGCGGGATGGGTGATGTTGTTGGAGCATTACCCAAAGTCTTAAGACGGATGGGGCATGATGTAAGGATTTTCATGCCGTACTATGGCTTTCTGCCCGACAAAATGGAAGTCCCTAAAGACTCTATCTGGTCGGGAAGTGCCATGTTTGAGACTTTCTCGGTCTTCGAGTCAGTTTTACCAGGTACTGATGTTCCTCTGTACCTGTTTGGGCATCCTGCTTTCTCAGGACGTAACATTTACGGTGGGGCTGATGAAGACTGGCGGTTCACTCTGTTTTCCAATGGTGCTGCTGAGTTTTCCTGGAACTACTGGAAGCCGCAGATTATCCACTGCCACGACTGGCACACTGGCATGATTCCAGTGTGGATGCACCAATCCCCAGATATCAGCACTGTCTTCACGATTCACAACCTTGCCTATCAAGGCCCGTGGCGCTGGCGCTTAGATCAGATGACTTGGTGCCCTTGGTATATGCAGGGTCATAATACGATGGCAGCTGCGGTTCAGTTTGCGGATCGAGTAAACACCGTTTCTCCTACTTATGCCCAGCAAATCCAAACGGTTGAATACGGTGAAACCCTGGAAGGCTTACTATCTTTCATCAGCGGTAAGACGGTTGGTATTGTCAATGGTATTGATGTTGAAAGCTACAATCCAGAGACAGATAAGTACATCCCTCACCACTTCAGTGCCGATAGCTTTGAACAACGTCGCGCTAACAAAGTCGCCCTGCAAGAAGAGATTGGTTTACAAGTAAATACCAGTACTTTTCTGATGGGGATGGTGACGCGCTTGGTAGACCAAAAAGGGATTGACTTGTTAATTCAGGTTATCGATCGCTTCATGGCCTACACTGATAGTCAATTTATCCTGCTGGGAACAGGCGATCGCTACTACGAAACCCAAATGTGGGAGATGGCATCCCGCTACCGAGGTCGGATGTCCGCCCAACTCCTCTATAACGACGCCCTCTCTCGACGCATCTATGCAGGTAGCGATGCCTTCCTCATGCCATCGCGCTTTGAACCTTGCGGCATCAGCCAAATGCTAGCGATGCGTTATGGTTGTGTCCCCATCGTGCGGCGTACTGGTGGTCTTGTTGATACCGTCTCTCACCATGACCCCGTTAAGCAAACTGGTACAGGTTACTGCTTTGACCGCTATGAGCCATTAGACTTCTATACTTGCATGGTTCGTGCCTCTGAAGCTTTCCGCTTTAAAGACCAATGGCACACCTTACAGCAGCGAGGCATGAAGGAAGACTTCAGCTGGGATAAATCAGCCGTACAGTACATCAGAATGTACAAAGATATCTTAGGGTTGCCTCAAGATGAAACACCCCAAACAGAGGGAGAACAAGCCCTCGCAGGTATTGTTAGCTAAGAACGCAAGTCGTTAATGTTGAAGGTTTGAAGGTTTTCTTGAACTTTCCAACCTTCCAACTTTCCAAAGAAAGGCTGTAATTCCTTTTCAATCTCAATAATTCAAGACAAACTCAACCTCTTAGTAAAAATCTTTCTTCCCCTACTCCCTACTCCCCACTCCCTACTCCCTATTTTCCAGAGAATCTTTATCCTTAATGATGTGAACGATGTTTCGCTATTACCTCTTGGACGGGGATGTGCTTAATCACGCTATCAGCCGAATAGATGCCACTTACTATCACACCACTGTAGACCAGTGACCGTGGACCAATCAGAGTTCCGGGTGCAATCACTGCATTACAGCCAATGGAGACATCATCGCCAATTGCTCCTCCAAACTTGTGCAGATTCGTGTCCTGCTCTCCAACTTTAATCGTGTTGTCAAATGTATTAAAGTTTGCCACTTTAACACCTGCACCCAGATTAACGTTATGACCCACGATAGAGTCACCAACGTAATTACAGTGCGGCAGCTTCGCGTCACTGAGTAAAATTGAGTGCTTGACTTCGGAACTATGACCAACCTTACTCCCCTGTGCCATCACCACACCACCACGGATGTAAGCACCATGTCCTACCTCAGCGCCAGGGCCAATCCATGCAGGGCCTTCTACCAAGGCATGGGGACCAATTCGCGCACTAACATCTAAGTAGACTGAACCAATGACCCAAGCTGTAGAATGAATCTGTCCTAAACGCTCATCGCTGATGGACTCAAGAAAACTATCAAGGTTCTTAAGCAATCGCCACGGCATATCGTCTGTTAAGAGTGGTTGTAACAATGGAGCGACCTGCTTAAGGTTAAAGAGTTCAGAGGTTGTCAACATGGCTATTTTAGTCAACCAAAATTTTAAAAATTTATTATTACGAGAAGTTCAGCTTGTATTAGCTCAATTTGTTGTTCTAAGTGCAGATATGGTAAGAACAACCTTCTCTCTTCAATAGTAATGACGATTAGCAGAGAATTATGGCAGTTTAATCAAGACCTGGCACAAGCGTGTCTTGAACACCCTTTTGTACAAGGCATTGCTACTGACACCCTTGAGAGTGCTAAATTTGCCTACTACGTTGGTCAAGATGCGTTTTTCTTAGAAGCTTTCGCTCGCGCTTACAGTATTGCCGCAGCGAAGGCTACTGACTGGGGAGCATTTCATGTATTTCACTCTCTAGCTGGAGGCGTTCTCGAAGAACTGAAGCTTCACCAGAGTTATGCAAGAGAATGGGGGGTAGATTTGCGTCATGTGGAACCGGGTATGGCTACACGTCGCTACACGGATTTCTTACTAGCTACTGCTTGGAGTAGTGACGCTAGTTTAATTACTGTAGCGATGACACCCTGTATGCGTCTGTATTGTTTTTTAGGCCAACAACTAGCCCAGAGTGGAATCC
Organism: Coleofasciculaceae cyanobacterium CTOTU46601; assembly: GCA_031970155.1. Lineage (GTDB taxonomy): Bacteria > Cyanobacteriota > Cyanobacteriia > Cyanobacteriales > Coleofasciculaceae > DALYIW01. The sequence goes on from DALYIW010000038.1 coordinate 39,250, forward strand.
CAGAGCATCAATATGCTAACTGGATTCGCACCTATAGCGATCGCGAGTTTGAGCTACTAACTCAAAAGCTAGAGAGTTTGACTGACCAATACACCAAGATGACGGCATCGGTAAAATCAACCTATCGCTATGCCATGTTGTGCGAACGAGACTTCTTTCAATCTGCTTGGGAGAGTCCCACTAACAACTAAAGCCTTTAGTTCTGTTGGTGGCTAGATAAATAGGTGTATCGTTGCTGGTAGATGGCTTTAAGTTTGGCGTATGCATTTTCTGTATATCGCTGCACTTCTTGCAAGATGGACTGCCAGAGAGCATCGAGAGCATTGAGGTTTGGGCACCAGCGAATTAGGGTACGACAAGTTGCAATCCATTGCTCTAGCTTGCGGTAACTGACGAAGTAACCTCCGATTCCTTTGATATGCACCCAGAGGACGTTGTGCCATTTTTCCCAGTTGAGGATGCGTTCCTGGCTAATTTTCAGGTGTTTGGCGATTTGCCGGAGGGTAATGACAAAGGTTTTGGGGTTGATGCGGCGGCGTAGTGGTTGCATGGCGTTTGGGGATTAGGACGAAATTGCTCTCAAAGAACCAGGACTTACGCATAGACACCACAGATAGTAGGGGTGAACGGCCGTTCACCCTTACATATGGTCTTTCAAAAGGAAATTTGTGTAAGTCCTAATACCAATTCTCTGTAAAGATGCGCTTAATAAGTAAATACTGACTTGAGTGTCAAGGGCAATGGCTCACAAGGGGTTAGCGATCGCAAACAAGTCAGGACAATAGTTGCTCAGGGGTTAGCGATC
>DALYIW010000039.1:0-23262 GCA_031970155.1 Coleofasciculaceae cyanobacterium CTOTU46601
TACTCCCTACTCCCTACTCCCTACTCCCTACTCCCTACTCCCTACTCCCTACTCTCATAACCGATCCGCCGTCACCAAAAAGCACTAACGTCGCTTAATTTTTTTGAGAGAAGTCAAGACTTGCCTTGATTTAGTAGTGGTTGTTTCATCATCTTTGTCAAACTCCTGCACGTTAGAGTTTTGTGTCCAGGAGCGTTGATAGTAACCAGACTGACTAGGTTTGGATTCTTTTGAGCGATTCGCTACTACTCCTAAAATTGGAGTACCAGATACTTTTAGCTCCTCTAAGGCTTGTTCCAGCACAGGACGTTTTAGCTTACCTAGACCAGTAACTAGCACAATTCCATTAGTATGAACGGCTAGCAAGTAAGCATCTGCAATCCCCAGAAGAGGGGGCGTGTCATAAATTACTAAATCAAAAGCAGCTTGCAGCTTCTCCATCAAATCCTGCATCTTTTGAGATGCAAGGAGTCGAATTGGATCGGGTGGAATTGGACCTGCTGTTAAGACGAATAGGTTTTCTTCTAGAGGCGATCGCTCAATGACATCATTGAAGTCCAAGTCAGTAGAAATAACATTAGTTAGTCCCTGGATATTCCTCAGCCCCACCCGCTTGTGTACGCTAGGATAACGTAAGTTTGTATCAACTAATAATACCCGCTGACCCATTGCTGCTGCCGCCTGCGCTAAGTGTGCAGCAACCGTTGACTTTCCGTCTACGTGCGTCGCTGAACTGATTACAAGAGACTGAATGCGAGTATCAGAACCTAAGAGACGAATATTGGTGTAGAGAGAGCGGAAGACTTCAAAAAAGGAATCTGTTTGGTAGAGTTGGAGCTGGTTCTTATTACCCAGATTATTTTTTGAGTTGGCTTGTGGAGCGACAAGGGAGATATTTCCCGCCGGAGCAAATTCTCCAAGTTCTTTCACAAAGGGAATTACCCCTAAAAGTGGCAGCTTAGTAATATCCTTGATTTCTCTGGATGTGTAAATAATATTACTGAGCTTGTCCACGACTATAGCCAATCCTAAGCCTAACAGCAGACCTACAATTGTTCCTAACGCTATGTTTTTCTTCAAACTACTAGAAGAAGGTAGAGGTTCACTAATCGGGGCTAATAACTGCCAAGGTACCTGTCTTTGAGAAGCGTCAATTCGTAACGCTTCCCTTTTAGTTAAAAATTGATTCAGGTTATCAGTGGCAATCTTTAGTTGTTGCTCAATGTCATTGTAGTCACGGTTAACTACTGACAATTGTTTGATCTGCCGCTCTAGACGATTTATGGTTTGAGCAATGGATTGATTACGCCCTTCTAGTTCTCGAAGGCGGCCAGCAATTTCTCGTTGCACTCGATTTCCTTCCTGATTCAGCAAGGGGATTAATCTTTGTCGCTGTTCGCGTAAACGCTCAATAGTGGGACTCGCCTCCAAAAATCGGGCTGATTCTTTGGCAATTTGGGTATCTATTTCCTGAAGCTTACCTAATATACTTTGAAAGCGAGGACTATCATTAAGTACCTTAGCTGCCGCTAATTCTTCTGGCTGTTTCGTTAGCTCTTGTTGCAAACTAATATAGAGGTCTTGAGCTTCTTTTAGTTGAATCTGATTATCTAATAGCTGTTGCTTAAACGTAGCAATCTGAGTAGACAGTTGTTCACCTGTCTTTTCTGGATTAATTAAGTTATTACTCTGCCGAATCTTTTGCAGTCGCTCTTGCTGGGTTTGAACCCGTGACTGTAGAGTCGGTAGTTGCTCTTCAACAAACTTAAGTCCTCGACGGATATCTATCTGGCGTTCTTCTAGACTATAGTTCAGAAAAGCTGTGGAAACTAACGCTAATACATCCTTAACTAGCTTTGGGTCTGGGCTTTGGTATCCAACTTCTAAGATATCGCTAGCTTTCTCACTGTTTTTGATACTTAAGCTACCAGCAATTGAGTCGTAACTAACATCTCGATATCGAGTCTGAAGTTGTTTAACTATTGGAGAAAGGACTTTAGGACTTTGTAAAACTCGTATCTTTGTATCGTTTACTCCTCCTTTTCCAGCAGCAGCTATCTCTCCCCGCTGGTTACTCAAAGTTTGAGGCACTGAGGAAACGAGCTCGCTCTCAACTGTCACAGGTTTAGTTAAAATTTCAAACTTGGCTTGATAAACCGGAGTCTCTTTTATAGCCTTGAATCCACCCGCAGAAGCCATGACAGCGGTTACACCAATAACCAAAATTACTCGACGACGGATGGCTCCTAGAACTTGACCTAGGTTTAATCCTCCCTCATCACTCTCGTTGAACTGAGCGACTTTGGCTAGAGGCAACGGTTGAGAATTTTGTCCTGCCTTCATCATGGCCTCTATAAACTTGCGACTCGATCAAAACCTTAACGTGCCACGAATGATTAGAGGGGCTTTGTAAAAAAATATTAATAAGCACTTGATCAGTATTGAAGCCTGACACATCAATGGTAACTGACTAACTCTCTGAAGCGATGGTCAAGCTGATTATCGTTGAATTACACAGACAAACTTAATTAAAAAAGAGCATCATTATATTATATTTTTTATTTATTTGTTGTAAACATTTATTGTTACTGCTCCTGGAGAACTAGTGCAACATAGTGAAAGTTTCCCATCTGTTTTAAAAACACCTATTACCTGTTACTTCTTGCTTCTTCCTAACTGTGATGGGTTGTTTCTACCGGGCTGCACTATACATCTCGAAGAATTAGCCTCAAAGCGTTATTTGCATTCGGCTTGAGCTTGATGTTGTCCAGATATGTCTCCTGTGGGATCAGAGCCAAATAGAGTAAACGTACCCCCAGGTGCAAGCGTCTGCTGTAACATTTTGTGGGGTGGTGTTGACTTCCTTTCTGGATTCGCCGATTTTTTGTCAGTCAACAGTTGCTTGATAGCCAACCAGATAAAGGGTGGAATAGTCTGGTAATAACGCCCCCAGAGTCGGCGTGGCTCTTGAAAGAATCGATATAACCATTCCCATCCTGACTCTCTGACGAAGCGAGGTGCCCTCTTGTGGATTCCTGCATAGACTGGGAAAACTCCGCCTACCCCAATCATCACTGCGTTGATTTTTCCTTGATGCTCTCGCATCCAATATTCTTGTTTTGGGCAGCCCAGTGAAACAAAAACTAAACCTGCTCCACTTTCATTGATCTTTTGAATCAAAGCTTCGTCTTCGCTTTGAGTGAGCTTGCGGAAGGGTAGAGGTTCCATGCCTGCAATTTTGAGGTTAGGAAATTCTGACTCTAATCTTTTCCTCATGAGTTCTTGGATGGATGCCGTTGAACCGATGAAAAATGCACTGATATTAAGTGATTGAGCCTTCTGACACAAAGCTGATAAGATGTCCATTCCTGCCAGCCGCTCTTGCTGATGTGCGCCCAAAAGTTTCATCATCCACACTAAAGGCATACCGTCAGAAGTAACTAAGTCTGCACTTTCTAACACCTCTGCCATTCCTGGATTCCAATAAGCCTCCATCAGCATATGTACATTAGCAACACATACAACCCGACTCTCACGCTTTTTCGCCGCCGTCAACATTATTTGAATCTGGTCGTTAAAGCTTAAGGCAGTGACAGGAGAATTAATCACCCGCTCAGTAGGTAGAGAAAGCTTAGTAGGAAAAGAAGGATTAGTAGGAAAAGAAGGATTAGCAGATAGAGAAAGCTTACAGTTCATAGTCTACAAGTTTTATCAAAGATGAATGAATCACATAAGCGCCCACTTGTGCAAATTCCTAGGGAATTTAACGCAGCCTAACTGATGTGAAATTGGTCTAGCAAACGAATTTTAATATCTTACTCTATGAATTGCCAGTGATAATACGCAAGCTTTATCGAAAAAATATAAACTTAATCCATGTAAAAACTGATGAATGTCAAAGTTTATTAAATTAACTTGTAGACAAGAAGTAGGCAAATAAAAAAAAATTATAAATTGAGCAGTTCATCGGTTTAATCTTCATACAACAAGCCTGTCAATCAGCCAACATCTTGGTGCTATTCAAGTGGTAAACCCAAGATTTATCAAGCTTTCTAGCGGATGGTTCCTCTGTCAGCCCTTCAAAACATGTCCCTGTATAATCACGTAGATTAGTTGAATTCATAGTTTCAATTTATGGATTATTTCAAAAGTAATTAAAGAGTTAGCTTCATACAAACTTCATGAAACAAACGAAGAGTTCAAAATAACTTTAATTTTTATGGCAAGAGAATATAACGATTCTCAATTGTTTAAGGTACAGGGTAGGGGTACTGCCGTGCCGTAGCCCTACAATTGGTGTACTTCACACGGAATGAAAACTGCTATAACGATTCTCAATTACATGATGTCATGTAAAATAAGTACTCTCTTTCAAGAGTGGCAGAAGAGGGATTAGACCTACAGTTAATTACTTGCCCCGCTCTCCATTTTTACCTAATCGTGTGTCCTGGATACTACTACCAATACCCTGAAGTACACCGCGAACAATTAAACCAATGCTTCTGCCAAGCACTTGGGTGAGAATGTAGACTACACCTCTACCAACCCAAGCAACTGTAGTTCGCAGACGGGGTGCGATCGCATCTCGGAATTCATAAGCTAACGTCACAGCGACGGGAATACCCTGAAGCTGCTCTAACTCCTCACGCCTGGGTGCATAGATAGAAGTTTGTTTTATGCCAGTATCGCTCAGGAAAAACAAATTATATCGGCTCTCGAAGATAGCTTGTGGCTCACTCAGTAATTGCGTTATGCGATATTTCCAAGATAAATTGTTGCGAAACCGAGTGATTTCCCGTGATGAAATTAGACGCCTATCGTATAAACTTTGCTTAATTTCTTCGACATCTGCAAATTCGTTGAGAAGCGGTTGCATGACGGCATTAGCAACTTGAATAATCAGGTTTTGGAGAATCAGCTCTGCTCTAACAATTGCTTCGGGTGTCTGGGCTTGATAAGAGATGTTATCAATCCTGAGAGGGGTTTCAAATAACTGATGGGCTAACAGTTCCACAACCAACGGAATTTTATCCAAAATAGCAGACTGAACAATAGCTGTGTATTGTAACACAGTATTAACAACTTCAATCTCTTGGTCCCCGATCAGCAGGGTGTAATATTTACCTAAAAAATCTGTGGCTGATAGTTGCCACACATCTTGCAAGATATGCGATCGCTTCTGGGGTAGCTGCTCAAGGGTTACCTCTGACAAGCGCAGTTCTTCGAGAGTATCTTGAAATTTTTGCAGAACGACATTCAACAAATCCCGTCTTTTTTCAGTCTTAAGAATATCAATTTCTAACACTACGCCACTAAGGTTTGACAATCCTGACTGAAGTTTAGCTAAAGTCGCCTCAAACGGCACAGATTGTTGTGGCATTTGACTAAGCATGGAATTGGGAGCAGTTCCAGAAGTCGGTGGCAGTTGACGAGAGGGTTGTTCTGTTGCTGGTGGTAGGTTAATGGGGAGTCCAGAAGTGTTACCAGGCTGTTTTTCAACAACAATAACATCAGTAGGTAACAGCTGATTCACTACCCAACGCGCTGCCAAAAGTTCTCGACGACGGCCACTCCAGAAGAGCCAGTCGAGGTTTGAAAGGTTGGGATTTTGGAGGTGTTGTGTCACCTGCGTCAAAGTATCTTCAATTTGCCGAAGTCCCTGAGAGCGTAGCTTGCTATGCCAGCTAGGAGGGCGCACAGTTGGAGTGAGAACGGGTGGCAGTGTTGGTAAAGTCGGCCAAGAGGAATGACCAGCTACCAGCTGACGCATAGCCTGGATAATTTGAGGGATAGAACATTTCTTGGCGCAATATCCCTCAATGCCAAACTCTTTAGCCCCAACCAGCTGAGCGGGATCTGATTGAGCAGTGAGTAGTAAAACTGGTAAGTTCGGGTACTGGACTTTCAGCCTCTGACACAAGGGTAATCCAGATAGCTCGTTAGGGTTAGAGTGACCCACAAGCATTTCTAGAACTACCAAATCTACATTATTTTGACGTGAGAGGGTGCTCAGAAGATTTAGAGCGACTCCACCAGTATCTGCCTCGGCGACGACTTGCAAATCAAGAAACGCCTCTAAGGCAGTGCGTAGACCCAGACGAAAGATCGGGTCATCATCAATAAGGAAAATCCGAGTTAAGTTAGGGACGCGCTCGCCTCCCGCTTTGCGATCGCTCATGGCACTGACTAGCAAGCGCTCCAATATGAGGCAATTAATCCTCTTTAAACTATAACGATCATCGGTAGCACATTCTTATTCAGTTAGATTGAGGGGTTTCATTACTGGTGGCAGCTTTTTGTTGGGATGTCCAAGTCGCGATCGCCGATTGAGCTTGCTGGTAAAGCGCTCGATCAGAAGAAATCTGAGCCGCCGTTGCGATCGCCGCATCCAAGCGTCCTTGAGCGGCGAGGGCGGTAGCTGCGTCTAGAATCGGGGTGTCTTGGAGGATCTGAACTTGGGCTACCCACTGAGCGATCGCCTGCTGTGCTTGCGAATACAGCGCCCGTTCAGGACGAATTTGCTCAGCCGTTGAAATGGCGGACATCCACTCTTTGCGCTGGGCAAACGTATCGGCTAATTCCAGAATTGGTCGGTCTTCGAGGGCTTGAATTTGCCGATTCCATTTGGCGATCGCACCTTGAGCCACAGGGCGCAACGGTTGACCTAGCTTAATTTGACTAGCTATTTCCACTGCTGTTTTTAGCGGTTCAATCGTTCCCCATTCTGCCAGTTGTTGAGCCTCTGCGAGGTTATTTCGGTCTTCAATTTGCTGAATTTCCTTGCGCCACTGAGCAATTAGTGTCTGAGCAAATACCCGTTGAGGGCGTCCCGGTGCTACCTTCTGGGCTTGGTTAATAGCCATCTGGAAACCCGTCCGTTGCTGGAAGCTAGCGACAAAGGCTGCATAGTTCAACTTTACTTGGTCTTGCAGCTGAGACTGCCAGGTAGCCGCTTGTTTTGAGGCAAGCTTACGAACAGGACTTTTAGCAGAAATCTGGCGTGCTGCGGCTAAGGCATCCACCAAAGCAAGAATGTTATTTTCCTTAGCAGTTTTAGCACCATGAGCCAGCCGAATCCAGTCCTGAGCTTCCAGGTATTGGGGAGAGTTAAGCGGAATCGAATCGAGCATACTCATCACAGCAGCAAAGTCTCCCTTATAGAAGCTCTTTGCCGCAATTTCGAGTAAGGTACGACTCCATCGAGACTGTTCCTCTAGTGCTTGAGCTTTAACATAACTGTTGGGGTTGATTTTCGTGGTAAGAGTAATTGCCTTCTTGATTTCCTCTAGCAAGTTAGTTTTAGCTAAATCTCGCGCCTCTTGAAGTTGCGCCCATGCCTCTTTTTCTGTGGAAAGCTGCTTCATCATGCCATCTACACGAGTCATTCTCCAATATTCCCGCTTGCTCTTGGAGAGTGCGGCAATCAGTTGGGATGCCACCTGCCACTTTTGCACTTTTAGAGCATCTTGGAACTTGCTAACGGTTTCCTCTCCCTGTTTCCACTCCTGTTGCCAAGAAGCGATCGCTTCTTGTGCCTCAGGATAAATGGGGCTACTGGCAGGAATGTAACTAGCGATGGTTAACGCTTCCGGCTGGTTGCCCTGGTTAATTTTCTGTTGTGCAATCTGTAGAATCACCTCAGACCATTCCTTGAGCTTTCGCTGCGATTCTCGATAGAGGGGGTTGTCTGGTGACCAATTCTGGACTAGTCTCACAGCTGCCACAACGTTGTCTAATTTGCCGGACTCCGCCGAGGCTTGGGCACAGTACAAGCGCTCACCATCACCCGACAAAGGAGAAATTTGTTGGCAATTGATTGGGGGGGGCAGCTGAGTCAGAAAAAGCGTCCCTGAAGCAACAGTGATCCCCATGAGAGAGAGGATACCTAGCCACAGCTGCCACCACTGCCAAGCGTCTTTTTTCGGGGGGAGGTTTTGCAGAGGAACCAAAGCAGTGGAACTAGGCACTCTAGAATCTTCTCCTCTCCCTTCTGTGTTCTCCCCACTCTGTTGTGTAGATGCCTTGGTGCCCCTTCCTAGTCGGGTGACTAGTTTGCGTCCTAGTCGTTTAGGAGATATTTGGGGCGATTGGACATGAAATCGGTACAATTCTTTTTTTGGCACGGATACGCGATTAGTCCCTGGTGAGTGATAGTAGTGATTAGATAAGCAATTGGGGAATAGGGGAGCGGAAACTTTCTTCATCTCTAGTCCCTAGTTCCTTGCGAGAGTTATAACCTTTAATTCGCACTCATTGTATAGGGTTCACAATAGGATGAGTGAGCAATTTTGGAGTGGTTAGGGTGGCATGAGCCTGAGCATTCGGCATTGGCTAGCAGAACGCCATATTGAACTTGTCCAATTGGGACACCCTAGTGCCCAGATTGCGGGCATTGCTTTTCGTCTTGCTCAAGACATGGAAGTCAAGAGCCTCAGTCCTTTTGCAGTTAGCGCTCTAACTGACGTCTTGGAGCTGCCTTTAACAGCCGCTTGGCAAGCAGCAGAACCCATTTCCAAGTTGAGTGTGGGACTGCTACGCATTTTGAGTCGGAAAAAGCCTCTGAGGCGTAATGAAGGAACATGGCTCACCTTTCAAATTGCTTATTTAAATGCTTTACAAGGGATTTTAGAACAAGAAGCTCAATTAAGAAGACCGTGGTTGAATCGAGCACAGGTGCCCGCCGGTCTCGATACCGATCAACCCTTGAGTGACCCACCACTGTTAGCACTACTAAAAACCTTACGACCAGGGCGTCTCAGTGATAGTCAGGCTGAACAAGCTCTGTTGTTAGTGGCGGACTCGTTGCTGGTGCAACAAATGAATAATTTGGCGATCGCCTGGTTTATCGCTAATGGAGCTGAGGAAACCGAAGCTAAACTGTTGACACAACGCCTGAGTAATGGACTTTCTGGTTATCTGCTAGCCGTGATTGCTGAAAATCCTCTGCCCCTAGCCCAGCTGCAAAAGTTTGTGCGCCTAGGCAATTTAAGCAGCTTACGAGAGACCAGTACCCAAGAAAACACCGATACCCGCCCAGAACTACCTACAGCAACGCTGCCGCTTGACTTACATCGGGAATATTACCGGGCGGGGCTAGCTTGTGCTTTGAGCGAACCTTTACTGGCACAACCCTTTGCTCTTAAAGATTTATATATTCCCCTCAAAGGTCAGGTAGTCAGCGATGAGGGATTCACCTCTGACGACTACTCCTTAATTGTGACCACTAGTTCCTCAAGTTCTTCACCCCCGGTAGATTTGATGGAATGGGCAATGGCTCAGCTGGAAGATAAGGCCAACATCACTGTTATCGAAGCTGAACCAGGCGGTGGCAAGACCAGTTTTTGCCAGATGTGGGCATCTAAAGTAGCAGAGGAACTTTATCCCAGCTGGATGCCAGTTGTCATCCGGCTGCGGGACGCGATTTTAGGTCAAACACTCGAGCAGACACTAGAAAGTGCTTTCCCCATAGGACGCTTTACTGATGCTGATGGGTGGCTATCCTCTAGCTCACCTCCTTGCTTACTCATTCTGGATGGTCTCGATGAGCTGTCTCCTTCTCCCCAAAGGTCGAACCACCTGTGGATGTTCATAGAGCAGGTGATGCGATTTCAAGGTCAGAGTCGAGGTGCTGGGGGGCTGCCTCGTCACAAAATTGTTCTGACCAGTCGTTCTAATTCGCTGGCTTGTTTAACTAGAAAGTATCGACAAAGCAGTTCCCTTCCCTTACCTGTTCAGTTGCGACGAATTGTTATTGAACCCATGGGTCAAGAGGAGTTCCGACACTGGTTCGGTGCGTGGGCTAAACTTCAATCTAAATCCATTGCTCAGGCGTATTTTACCTTTTTGAAGCATGGGGGAGTGTTTCAGCAACGTAGCCAGCTTAGAGACTTGCCTGCCCTGCTGACACGCCCTCTCATGCTTTATCTGGTGGGTTTGTTACATCGAGATGCGTGGGTTGATGAAAGTATTTTTCAAATGAGACTACCTCAGGTCACGTTTGAAATTTACGATCGGATTTGCCGATGGCTGTTGGGTGAACCCGCAGCTGGGAGCGGCCCTCTACCTGAGTTGATCCGAGAAGGTCTTGCTCATGCGAGTCGTTCACAAGAAGCGATCGCCAATCTTCTTGAAGGTCGTCACCCCCAAGAACTACGCCACCAAATGCAACTAGCGGCACTGAAAATTATTCAAACAGGTCGATATCAAGTGCCTCAATCCATCATTCATACACAGAGAACTGATGAACCAACAAGCCAGGTTTTTTCTGGGACACTACCTGCTTTATTCTTCCGCTTGCAGCTACCTAAAGAAATGAAAGTTGAAAGTTTCAAGTACAATCTTCAACCTTCAACCTTTTGGGCCCCAACTTCAATCGTTGAGTTCTCTCACCCCAGTTTAGGAGAATATTTGAGTGCTGAAGAAATTGCATCTCAGCTAACAGCGATTACCCAACAAACTCAAAACCAGTACAGTGAAATCAACTTTGCGATCGATTCCTTGGTTGATGTCGCTCAGCACCTTTACACTGTGCTGGGATATGGATTGTTATCCCCTGAAATCGAAGAACTGGTGATTGAGCGTCTCCGACGAGAAGAAAAGCGCAACGCTGATGCCTTTTCCTTTGCCATTTTATTTAAACGCCTCTATCGTTTCTATCGAGCTTACTGTCAAGGACAGTGGCTCGATGAAGGTCTTGCCCACCAAGCTCACCAACAGCTGAAGTCACTCCGCAACCCCTTGAATGTCTTACAAATTGATGCAGCTGTTGGCATCAATGTTTTTTTATTGTTATGTTCAGCAGCCCAAGAAGCCAAACTTCTATTTTGGCCTTGCGGCAATCCAGACAGTCCACAGGAATTTAATGCTGAACAACTATTGACTTTTGTCGGTCGATGTGATGTGTTGTCTCCAAAAGCATTTTGGCAGCGATCGCGCCAAAGCTTAGCTAAAATTCAGCTGGCAGAAGCCTGCCTCAATCGAGCCATGCTGGCAGAAGCGAACCTATGGCAAGCCAATTTATCGGCAGCTGAGCTAATTGGCATAAATTTGGCAGCCGCTAATCTCCAAAATACCAATTTGTCCTGGGCTAGTCTCATTGGCGCTAATCTATCTAACGCCAATCTCTCAGGAGCCAACTTAGAAGGAGCCAATTTATCAGGTGCTAATCTCAAAGGAGCTATTCTCAAATCAGCAAACCTCACCAAAGCTTGCTTATTTCAAGCCCAACTAGACGAACAAAGCAGAAACTTCGCTATCAAGAGCGGAGCTATATTTTCTCTGGAAGAGTTTCAAATTTACAGCCAGTCTTTAGCCCCGACAAAAGCTGTTGGCAATTTTGAGGAAGACAGCCTCTTAGATGAAGAACCAACCATTTTTATTGAGAGTGCAGAGGGAGAACCCATGTTACCAGATGTTCGCTATAGAAGCGATCGCAATGACGATTACTACGACGGTGACACAGCGCAAATTGAAGACCCCGATCAACAGAGAATATTTTTTTCTGATGATGAGGACGACTTGGGTGAAGATGAAGATACGGTGCTTGTAAATCACCCCTATCCAGAAGATATCAACATGCCTTAACTTTTCCACGTTTTGAAAAACGCGGATTCTGAGACGAATTATTGACTAAGCTGAGGTGCATCAATCAATACATAATCCTCCCCCTGCTTCCCCTGCTTCCGGGAACTCCCCCTGCCTCCAGGAGCTTCTCTATGTGAGTTCTTCAGTTCGGCTGCCTCTGTGATTCATCTGCCCGATAGCCGTAGAAGTCAATTTTATATTCAGTAATCCGCACACCTGTTTGTTGCTCAATTTGCTCAAGCAACTCTTTTGGCAGTTCTACATAGACATCAAGAATCTGGTTGGTATCTAGGCAGTTAACGTGACTGTGAGCATCGCAGACATTGCCATACAAGCGTCCATCAGAACGCTCAATACACTCAATAATTCCTTGGCTCGATAGCGCTTCCAAATTTTGATAGACCGAAGTATGACCAATTGCTTTACCTTGCTGATTCAATCGGTCATAAATTTCTCGCGCTGATAGGTGTTCTTGTGCTTGCCAAAGCAGTTCCAGAATGAAGCGGCGTTGGCGACTCAGACGCATTCCGAGGGTTTGACATTGATTGAGTGCGTCTTCGAGTGAGCGAATTGGTTTTACAACTGCCGCTTCATTTTGCATGTTTGATTGTCTTAACGTATTAGTTAGGTTGTTCATATATCTCCTGTCCCTCATTTTAGCGACGAGATTCAAGTCCTTACTCCTAAGCATCGCCAACCCAAGACCTTAGTTTTTATGACGATGCCGAAAAACTTTCAAGGACAGCTGACAACCGCTTAGGTACAACACCAAGCACCCTAAAGTAAACTCATTACAACTTTACCTTAGCTTTTCGACTAATGTCCACTCTGGTTAATCTAATTTACTCAGAACAGCCTTGTGATTTAAACAAGAGGGGGTAAGGAGACCACTTGCCAAAATTAGGGAATGAGTGAATAGATAAAAAAGACTCTGATCACTCCCAAACATTAAACTTTGGGTCATGAATTTTAGAAAAAAGGAAGTTGCCAATGACACTTTTGGCTTTTGAGGTGGCATCAGTGTTTAACCAAAAACTGATTGACCTCGGCTTTCAGATTGGCACAAAACTTTTGTGGGCACTCGCAATTATTGTGCTCACCCGCTACGCGGTTGACCTGGTGGCTCGCATCACTCGCAGGGCGTTTAGTCCAGTTGAGCCGACTTTGCGTAAGTTCTTAGTTCAGGCGGCAGAAATCCTGACATTGGTGGTTGGGGCAGCCGCTTTCTTAGGTGCCTTGGGAATTCAAGCAACCAGTTTGGTTGCTGTACTGGGAGCAGCTGGGTTAGCAATCGGCTTAGCGTTGCAGAATACCTTGTCCCATTTTGCTGCTGGTGTCATGCTAATTAACCAGCGACCGTTTGAGGTGGGTGATTTTATTGAAGGGCCATCAGGTGTTAAGGGAGTGGTGGATGCCATTGGTATTTTCTCAACCACAGTGGTTACACCCGACAATATTAAGATTACGGTGCCCAATAATAATCTCTTCAGTGGGGTATTGAAAAATACTACCGCTCTGGGAACTCGACGGGTAGACTTGAAAATTGATATTGGCGATCGCCCAATTGAACCGACAATTATTTTGCTGTTGTCTTTAGTACAACCCCATCCCCTCGTTTTAGATTACCCAAAGACCACTTGCCATGTAATCTCAATTTCACCAAAGGGAACCGTACTCTACTTGCGACCTTGGTGTAGAGCGCAAGCTTATGAACAAGTACACTCAGAAGTTCAGCAGTTAGTTCAAGAAACATTGCGAGAATCAGGTTTCTCACCGACGGGTGAGCCAGAGCTATTAGATGACCCTTGGACTGCTAATAGTTAACAGGACTTACGCAAATTTCTTTTTAAACCGCAATTTGTAGGGGTGAACGGCCGTTCGCCCTTACTATATGTGGTGTCCATGCGTAAGTCCTGGTTAAGATTGCTGCGGGTGTGGTCATCGAAGGTGAGGGGGAGAGTGGGGATCCAGGGAAGGGAGAGATACACAAGTAATTTTTTCCCCCAAACTAGCGACCCTTTATGAGTGAAAATGCCTGCTGCTCTTGAGAGTTAAAACCTAAAGAGCAAGCAGGCAAGTGTCAAGGCGCGATATATTTAGGCGCTAACTGGCGCCAGAGTCTTTGCCGGTTCTTCCAGCAACTTGGTGTAAAGGTCACTCAGCTGATGGGCGACACCATCCCAGCTAAACTTCTCTTCTACACGCACTCTTGCCTGTTTACCCAGTTGATTTCTCCAGTCTGGATTGGCGAGAATGCGATCAATCGCCTCAGCAAAGGCAGCTTCATCTTGTGGTGGTGCTAGTAGGCCTGTTTCTTCAGGAATAACGGTAAATTGCAAGCCGCCTACATCACTGGCAACAACTGGCGTACCACATGCCATTGCTTCAATGGCAACTAGCCCGAAGGGTTCGTAGTGGCTGGGAACCACACATACGTCAGCGGCCGCGTAGTAAGCAGGCAGGATGTCATCGCCTATACGTCCAGGGAAGGTAGTGAAGTCCTTCATACCAAGCTCGGCCACTATTCCTTCAATCCGTTCGCGCTCTTTGCCATCACTTTGACCAGGACGAGAGCCACCTCCAATGATTAAATGTAGCTTCTTGCTACCGCGTAGCTTCGACTGACCCACGGCTCGCACTAGGGTTTCTATACCTTTGCGCGGGTCAAAACGTCCCACATAGAAGACTGTCAGCGCTTCGGGATCGATACCTAGTTCGGCTCGTGCAGCTTGCTTTTCAAGAGAACCAAATCGGTGAATGTCGGTGCCACAGGGAATGATGTCGATGTTGCCTTTTGTGGAAACCAGCGATCGCATATGTTCCTCTTCTTGTGGGCTGGTTGCTACCACTCGCTCTGCTGTTTCCAACAGTGTTTTTTCTACTGCCAAACGGGTACTGGCAATCATCGGAATTGTCGAGACCGACTTGTATTTAACTGCACCCAATGAATGGTATGTATGAACCTGCTTAAGCGGTTGACGCTTCTTCAGTTCCATTCCTACCCACGATGAGATCCAGTAGTTTGTATGCACTAGAGGATATTTAATTCCGGTTTTTTGTTGAAACTTCAGCACTTCCTCAACAAAGGTGCCAGCGAATCCAAAAATCTCATCTCGTGGCACAAACTCTTCCGGACCGGCTATTAAACGAATGGTCCGACAACGCGGACCATGTTCAACAATTTCGGGTTGTTCAGCACTGGCTTTTCGAGTAAACATATCAACGTGCCATCCTTGCTGGGCAAGCGCTTCACCCACCTGTCGCACATAAACGTTTTGTCCTCCAGCCTCTTCTTTGCCAATTTCCACTGCTGGATCGCCATGAACCGAGATCAGAGCAATGTGCTGTTTATTTGTGGTGTCCATAGATTTGTCTAGTCTGGATGATTGAAGAAGCTTAGGGCGGTTTTGAAGTTTCTCTCTTAGCCCTGTTGCTTCATTATTGTAAACTTACTTTTCGAGAGTTTAACAAAGATTAAGTAGAAGTTCTAGTGTCAACCTCTACCCATAGGAAGAAATTATTTAACGTCCTATGATCTTCAACACTGTTCTGGTTAACTATACCTCTAATCTTTGAATCGTGTTTGCTATCTTCTCTCCAAATGTCTGGAAACAATCACATCTCCAATCGAGTGGTAAATCAGGCGTTGCTATCTTTGATGTAATATCTATTAATTGCTGCATCTCTTTCTTGCTTTTCCTTTGTATTACAAATCACCAAACGTATTACTCTCATACAGGTATGTATTACTTTTTTCCTCTATCTAGTGAGGTAAAAATAGGAGAATAAGTACGAAGGAAGAAAAGTTTTACTCTGTTGAAATAATTATGCCTTTTGGGCAAGAAGATTGCAAAAAGAAAAGTCATTTTGACTGAGATTGAGAGTAGCTCTAAAGAATTACAGGAAAAATACCCTCCTCTCGACTCGGAACTAGTCTAGAACTAACGCAGGGACACCACATACAGTAGGGGTGAACGGCCTCACCTCTACAAATGGTGATTCTAACCGGAAATTTGCGTCATTCCTGTTGACGTAAGAGTCTCTTGCTGCTAGTTGTCTTGACACAAATCTTTCTGCCGTTTTCGTGCTGCCATTGCAGGGGCTTGAAATCATTGCTCCTTAGAGGATTATCTTTTTCTTCCCCTGCCTACTGCTTTTTGGTCAAAATTTATTTAGTGGTAGCAAGCTAGCAAAATATGCTATGATTGCTAATCGTCACCCTGGAGAGGTGGCTGAGTGGTCGAAAGCGGCAGACTGCTAATCTGTTGTACGGCAGGTAACTCCGTACCGAGGGTTCGAATCCCTCCCTCTCCGTTAAAAAGCTCAAGTAAGTTGTACATTTACGCACAGCTTACTTGAGTTAATCGTTTTTTGTTGAGTGTTAAGTACTTAGTGTCAGGGGAAGCTCACAACTGGTCAAAGGAAAATCTGTCTTCTCCGACTCCCGACTCCCGACTCTCGACTCCCTATTTTCTGGATAGAACTTACGTTAACTGCTTATTTAAGCACTACTGCTTAGTAGAGTGAGCAGTACCTATCCTACCTCTACGGTTGGTGTGTAAGTCCTGAGGGAGTCAGCTTTTATTTCAAAAAGCGAAACCAGCCATTCTTGTGGCGAAAGATCCGCATAAAATCGGATCTATTCAATTGTGAGCTACCTCCAACGGTAGAAGAGAGAAACATCCAAATGAGTAAGCGTCCATCAGCTAATGGCTTCCAGCCTGGTTATGCGATTTGTGCCAAGCCCCTTCAAAGGCGAAATATTAATGCGATCGCATTAGCCCTTACCGCTCTCGCTACAGGCTTTCTAGTTGGTGCTTGTGGTGACAAAGGCTCTAACGTCAGCAAGGGAGGAGGTAGTGCCCCAGCGTCTGGAAACACGCTCAAGATTGTCTCCAGTCTGCCAATGACAGGCAGTTCATTGGGTCAGACTCAAACCATAGTCAATGCCATCAAGCAAGTCATGGAGGAGAACAAATCAACAGCCTGTGATGGCAAACTTAAAATTCAATATGAGGCTTTCGACGATGCCACAGCGGCGGCGGGTAAATGGGATCCATCTCAGGTAACTTCAAACGCTAACAAAGCTGTTGCTGATAAATCAGTTGTTGCCTTTATCGGTCACTTCAACTCAGGTGCGGCAAAATTATCAATTCCCACCCTGAACAGAGCGGACTTGGTGATGGTTAGCCCTGCCAATACCTGGCCTGGTCTAACTAAACCAGGAAAAGGGGATCCCAATGAGCCTAACGTTTACTATCCCAGTGGCAAGCGCAATTTCTCGCGTGTTGTCCCAGCTGATGACCTTCAGGGAGTTGCAGCAGCGAAATGGGCGAAATCACTAGGAGTCAAAAAAGTCTATGTTCTAGACGATCAAGAACTTTACGGCAAGGGACTCGCGGGTATTTTTGCACAGAACGCCAAAAAAGAGGGAATAGAAGTTCTGGGCCAAGAAGGAATTGACTCCAAAGCTAGCGACTATAGATCTTTGATGAACAAAATCAAAGACAAACAACCAGACTTGATCTACTTTGGCGGCATTACTCAGAACAATGCTGGGCAGTTGATTAAAGATGCGCGTAACGTCGGCATGACAGCGGATAAGGTCAAAATTATGGGACCTGATGGCACTTATGAGAAAGCCCTGATTGATGCAGCAGGTAAAGATGCTGAAGGATATTACTCGACCTTTGGCGGAATTCCTGCCGACCAGCTAACTGGCGTCGGCAAAACTTGGTATGAAAACTACAAGAAGAAATACAATGCCGAACCAGAAGCCTACGCCGCTTACGGCTATGAAGCTGCCAAGGTGGTATACGATGCAATAAATAAAGTCTGCAAAAATGACCGTGCTGCCGTTCGGGATGCTGTTATGGGCACTAAAAACTTTAACGGAGTCCTCGGAACTTGGAGCTTTGACGAGAATGGCGATACAACGTTAACTACATTGTCAGGAAATGTTGTCAAAAATGGCAAGTGGGAGTTTGTAACTCTACTCAAAGCCAACTAAGTTCACGGCTTTGAGTTCATAGTTAGTCGTTAGGAGGGATGTTGAGGTCGTTTTCTCACAATCTACTAGCTACTAAGTCAATGAAAAATTTGCCCTGATCGCTAAGCAAGAAAACCTGTGTATCTAGAGCCACATTATCGATATGAAACAATGGCGAAAGCCCCTCCTATACCTCGTTGTCGCCTACCTGGTTCTATTATTAGGACCGATTGCTGGATTGGACTTACCCCGAATTGTAGGGGATATAGCCCGTCAACCTGAACTCCTGATTCAACAACTTTTGGTTGGTCTTGTTAATGGCGGGATTATTGCCATTATTGCGCTGGGTTACACTCTGGTCTACGGGATTATTGAGCTGATCAATTTTGCTCACGGCGACTTGTATATGTTGGGAGCTTTTGCTGCCCTTACTGTAATTGGTGCGTTTGGTGTTCAGGATGGTGCCTCACTACAGGCTGCCATACCAGCGATGTTAGTTGCCTTACTCGTTGCTACTGTTATTTGTGCTGGACTAAACATTCTCACTGAACGATATGCCTACCGACCTTTGCGAAATGCACCTCGATTGGCACCGTTGATCTCTGCGATTGGAGTTTCATTTATCTTCCAAAATATTGGATTGTTTTGGGGAGGATTAAAATCGTTTATCCCAGTCATGGGCGCAAATGCGGCTGCACCTAAGAGCTTTCCTGACTTGTTACCCCGAATCGATATCCTCAAAGCTTTGGGAATTCAGTCGAGTATTGCTTTTACAACTAAAGATTTGATTGTATTGGTGGTTGCCGTGGTGTTGATGGTAGCCCTACACCTGTTCGTGCAGTATACCCGTCTGGGTAAGGCGATGCGAGCAACCGCTCAAAACCGGGATGCTGCGTTAATTATGGGCATTGATGTGGATCGAATTATTGCTCTGACGTTTTTGCTCGGTGGAGTACTAGCTGGCTCAGCTGGGCTTCTGGTGGGACTGTACAACAACACCATTGTATTTACCATGGGATTCACGGCAGGCTTACGAGCTTTTACAGCCGCTGTGTTAGGAGGAATTGGCAACATCATCGGCGCGATGCTGGGTGGCGTGTTGATCGGATTGCTGTCTGCCTTGAGTGACCAGTACCTCTCTAGTCGCTGGACTAATGCCTGGGTGTTTGCTGTGTTGGTGATTATTTTGGCATTCCGACCCGGTGGTTTACTAGGTGAAAATGTTCAGGAAAAGGTTTGAGATGTGGGTAAGGGGTAATAGGTAATAGGTAATAGGTAATGGGTAATGGGTTATTGAGTTGGTCGGCATCATAAATCGATGAGTAGACCAGATTTTGAGGAGTTAGAAGTCTATAAATTGGCTGAAAAGTTGGCAAATGAGATTTGGAATATAGTCAAGGAATGGGACGGCTTCACCAAAGAGACAATGGGCAAGCAAATTGTCCGCGCTGCTGATAGCGTCTGTGTCAATATTGCCGAGGGACGAGGACGGTATAATTTCCAAGATAATCGGCGGTTTGTAAAGATTGCTAGAGGGTCTTTGTACGAAACAATAAGCTGGCTAAGATTAGCCTACACTAGACAACTCTTGACCAGCGAACAGGTCAGTAGATTCAAACCAATTATTGATGACCTATCACCCAAGCTCAACGCTTACCTAAAAGCTCTAGGGAATGGGTCATAAGGTAACAGGTAGGGAGTAATTGCCATTACCCATTACCCATTACCCATTACCCATTACCCATTACCCATTAGTGATATGACACAGCAGGTATTTAAGGCAATCAAGTCTAGTGGCATTTTGGGAGTAATTGCTGCCTTAACCGTTCTCATCTTTGGCGGTTGGAGTGGCACAGTCATCGGTTGGCTACTGGGTACGGCAGCTGGCTTTATGCGTTGTCAGGGCAAGAGGATGCTCAACCCAACGGTTGGTGCGCGTATCGGTGCTAGCAGTGGATTAGCCTTGGGAGTTTGGCTTTTAATTGCTAGCGTGATTCAAGGGCTGCTGGCACCTGTGTTTGGACAACCGACTGTCAATGTGCCTGAGAGTCTACTGTATGGGGTTTCGGCTCTGGTAGTGGCTACTCTAGCAGGAGGTGTTATGGGAGCCTCGCAGGGTCTATCGGCTCAACGAAGACGACTAGCAACTCTGGTAACACTTGCCTTTATCTTGATTATCTTTCCCTTTGTGGATCAAGTGGCTAATACCAACTGGACAGCTACTGTGATCCAAATTCTCATCTTTGTCATGTTAGCCCTAGGGCTAAATATTGTTGTTGGCTTTGCTGGGTTACTGGATTTGGGCTATGCTGCTTTTTTTGCGATTGGTGCCTATACCACAGGGTTGTTGTCTTCTCCACAGCTCAACATTGAGTGGAACTTCTGGTTGGTATTGCCAATAGCGGCGGCTGTGGCAGCACTTTTTGGTGTGATTCTGGGGTCACCCACGTTGCGGTTGCGAGGTGATTATCTGGCAATTGTCACCCTCGGTTTTGGAGAAATTGTTCCTATTGTGTTTCGTAATTTAACTGAATTGCGGATTGATGAACCAATTTCTAAGATTATTGCGAGTCTTCAAGGTCATCCAGAGAAGGGAATTTGTTTGCTGGGATGCGATCGCCCCCTGAATCTCACTGGTGGTGAAGCGGGAATTAACCCGATTGGTCGTCCAGTCCTTCCTTTTATCGGTGCCTTTGAATCCAGCAACTATTTACCCTGGTACTACCTAATCTTATTGCTGGTCGTGTTTGCTTACTTCATGATTTCTCGCCTACGCGATTCGCGCTTGGGGCGATCTTGGACGGCTATCCGTGAAGATGAGCTAGCTGCCAGCGCGATGGGAATTAACCTGGTTAAGACTAAGTTACTAGCCTTTGCCATGGGGGCAACCTTTTCGGGGTCAGCGGGTGCCTTTTACGCCGCCTACATTAGCGCTATCTTTCCCAGCGTCTTCGATTTTTCCGTTTCTGTGATCATCCTGTGTATGGTGATTTTGGGCGGACTAGGGAATATGACTGGGGTCATCATCGGTGGAATTATTATCATGGCGGCAGACCGACTGTATCTTCCTCAACTGGCGCAAGTCCTTAAGAGTTTCCTAAATACATCGGTATTACCCAATATTTCTAATCCCCAACTACAAGACTTTGTGGCTACTAGTCTCGATCCGATCCAGATGCGTCTGTTGCTGTTTGGTTTGACTCTCGTAATCATGATGATCGTGCGCCCAGAGGGTTTGGTGCCTGATGCCGTCCATCAAGCTGAACTGCAAGGTGAAGGGGTGAGTAAAGATTCTTTAGCTGATGCAAGGAGTCAGTGATGCCACTGTTAGAAGCACGTAAACTCACCATGCAATTTGGGGGTCTGACAGCCGTTAAACAGGTCGATCTGACGATGGAAGAACGCATGATCGCTAGCCTGATCGGCCCTAATGGTGCAGGTAAGACGACATTTTTTAATATGCTCACGGGGATTTATGTCCCTACTTCCGGTCAGTTGCGGTTGGAGAACAGGGATATCACCGGAGCCAGACCTGATAAGTTAACTAGCTTGGGAATTGCACGGACGTTTCAGAATATCCGCCTATTCAATAACATGACAGTGCTGGAAAATGTACTGGTGGGTAGGCACAGTCGATTAAAAACAGGTTTAGTAGGAGCTTTACTGCGTTCCCCTAAGGTAAGGCAAGAAGAACGCCAAGCTCGAGGAGAAGCGTTGTATCTCCTGGACTTCGTAGGCTTAGGTGCCTCAAAAGCCCAAGAATTGGCAAAAAATCTCTCTTATGGAGATCAGCGACGATTGGAGATTGCACGGGCATTGGCATCTGATCCTAAAATACTGCTGTTGGATGAGCCAACAGCTGGGATGAATCCCAACGAAACGGCTGATCTAACTCGGTTTATCCACCGCATCCGGGACGAACTAAATTTGAGTATCTTGCTGATCGAACATGATATGAAAGTGGTGATGGGGATTAGCGATCGCGTCGGTGTAATGGAGTACGGCGAAAAAATTGCTGAGGGTACTCCCGCTGAAGTTCGTGCTGACCCTAAGGTAATTGAGGCTTATCTGGGCAAAGAAGACGCACAAGAGCAAGTTCATAACGAAGCATCTTCTCCTCAAAATTTAGGGACTAACACCCAGGACTCAGATCATGCTTGAAATCAAAGACCTTCATACTTACTACGGAAATATTCAGGCTCTCAAAGGCATTTCTCTACAGGTTGAGCAAGGGGAAGTTGTCACTTTAATCGGGAGTAATGGTGCAGGCAAAACAACCACCCTCCGCACGATTCAAGGACTAATACGACCACGCGAAGGAGCAATCCTTTTTGAGGGGCGTTCTCTAGATTCGTTGCCTGCAAAAGCGATCGTTCGCTTGGGTATTTCCCAAAGTCCAGAAGGTCGTCTAATCTTTCCTCGAATGTCGGTGAAAGAAAACTTAGAGATGGGCGCTTTCTCCCGTAATGACTCTTTGGGTATCAAGTCAGATACGGAGAAAGTTTTGCATCTTTTTCCCCGTCTGAGAGAACGGATTAATCAAAAAGGGGGAACTCTCAGTGGCGGCGAACAACAAATGCTAGCGATCGCTCGTGCCATGATGGCCCGTCCCCGCTTACTATTGCTAGATGAGCCAAGTATGGGTTTAGCCCCTATGTTGGTTACTCAAATCTTCTCGATTATTCGAGATATTAATCAGCAGGGAACAACCATTTTGCTGGTAGAACAAAACGCTCGTATGGCTTTAACCGTCGCTAATCGCGGTTATGTATTGCAAACGGGTCAAATTGTGTTGACAGGCACGGCTAAAGATTTACAGTCAAATGAAACCGTTCGTAAAGCTTATCTAGGTGAAACTTAACTCATTTCACAACTTGCATTAAATAGGATGGAATAATTATTGGTTGTTTGTTATCAAGAGCGACTATTTTTTAACAAACAACCAACAACTAATAACTATTAACTAATTGAAAGAAGTATCAGACACATTGTTAGCTCTATTGGCTGTAGGAGAGCTTCCGGAAGGTACTGAGGTGGTACTAGGGGTAGGGAGAGGTTGATTGAAGTAGTCATAGGTTGTCCGGGAAATTTGACGAATCAGTTCTTCGGCAGCGGCATCGTTGTGAGGACGTTTGACCATGACAGAGACAATGTAACGCTTACCAGTGAGCAGATCCACCATGCCAATATCAGCCAGCAATGAACCAAGGGTGCCAGTTTTATGAGCAATGGTGGCACCAACTCCCAAGCCTTTAGGTAGTAGTGTATTGGTCTGGGTTTGCTGCATGATATCTATGATGCGATCG
This sequence comes from Coleofasciculaceae cyanobacterium CTOTU46601, assembly GCA_031970155.1. Classification (GTDB taxonomy): domain Bacteria; phylum Cyanobacteriota; class Cyanobacteriia; order Cyanobacteriales; family Coleofasciculaceae; genus DALYIW01. The sequence continues at coordinate 22,879 of DALYIW010000039.1, forward strand.
CGCGATCGTTCTGATACTAACCGCCCTTGATTCACCATCAACATCAAATTTGCTAGCTCTTTAGGGCTGGTTGTATTGGTTCCTTCCAAGTCCGGCAATACGTTACGGAGTACCGTTGTTGTCAAGCCCCAAGAGTGGAACCGTTGATCGAGTGCCTCAATTCCACCCAGTCGCTCAATGAGCATATTAGTAGCAGTATTATCACTAATTGCGATCATTTTTTTAGCTACTTCCAGAAGGATGTACTGGGTTCCTGGTTTTTTGTACTGTAGATCGCCCGAACCGCCAACTCTCATTTCCGATTTCAAGGTTAGGGATTCATCCAAACGAACTTTACCCGCCTCGACATCCTGAAATAAAGCAATCAGAATTGGCAATTTAATT
>DALYIW010000039.1:23296-23956 GCA_031970155.1 Coleofasciculaceae cyanobacterium CTOTU46601
CAAGATAAGCTCTCGTCTCCAAATCGAGTAGAAAAACTCCAGCTTGCAATTGAGGGTATTGAGCAACTAGAGTCTGTATTTTGGCTTTTAAAGGCGTAATTTCCTGACCTAAGGCCTGTTGTGTAGAATTGCTCGTAGCGCTTGGACTCTCTTGAACTTGACTTTCAACGCCGTCCTTGGTCTTCACTGATGCTTGTGTTGATGGCTCTAGGGCAGATAATAGTGTTCCGGCGATCGCACCAATGCCAATCCCGATAATGAGCAGACGGATGATATAAACCCATGGACTCAAGGGGCGTTTTTGCGGGCGTCGAGATGTCCGATTTTTCTGATTGGCAGAAGATTGAGGGTTAGGAGTTTGGCTAATCGGTGGGGCAGCAGTTGTTGCTACTGGGGAGGTGGCGTTAGGAACTGTTGCGGCAACTCGCGATCGCTGATTTTCCCGGCGACGGTGGTGGGAATCGGTTAGCTGTTTAAATAGCGAGAAAATCGGGTTTTCTATTGGAGAGCGTCTCCTACGCCCACGACCCGCATTAATCAATTTGGGGTTTTGGTTCTCCTTGTCTCCTCCTGTCCTCCCCAGAACAGAACGCTCTCCAGATCTTCCCTCCTGACCTCCCAAAGCCCCTTTGACAACAGAGGAGGGCAAGGAAACATTTT
>DALYIW010000039.1:24012-31676 GCA_031970155.1 Coleofasciculaceae cyanobacterium CTOTU46601
AGGCGAAGGGGCGGGAGTAGCCTTGGCGAAGGGGTTAGGTTTGGGGTTAGGAGGAGTGGAGTTAGGATTGAGATCAGGCTTCGAGGCTGGGGCTGGAAACTTTTCAATTTTGGCTGTCGGATTAACTGCCCAAGGATTTATCCGTTGGTTTGGGTTTAACTTCTGCTGTTGCTTTGGATATCCTTCCTGAGTTCTGTATGCTCTTGGCTCAGGGTTTTGTGGAAACTGTGTACCGCGAACCGTCCTCAACCTTGGTCGCTGAGGGGTGATTTTTGAGGTGGATTGTAGATGAGGGCGGATGGATATCGGCGGTTGCGGTGCTACCAGCCGAGGTCGGAGTCGTTTTAAAGGCTCAGGTCTGGGACGCAATTCTAAAGGCGGCTGGTACACTGTACGCATCACCACTCTTCTAAGAGGCTGTTGTTGCTGAATCTGATTCTGGCGGGAACGAAGGCGAACTCGCTGCACGATTGGTTTTTGTTCCCTTCCTGACTCTTCAGGGTTACGCCTGTTATCCCTAGACACTGCCACTGGTGACTCCTCCAACACAACTAACATCAAATAGAAAAAAGAATGCGATCAATTGTGGATCCCCCTCGCATCCCCCTTAAAAAGGGGGACTTTAAGAGTTTTCTCCCCCCTTGGTAAGGCTAATCATTTTGTAAAACAATTGATTTGCCGCAAGCTTATTTTAAGACTCCTTCGGCTCTGAGCCTTCATTCACAACAGACCTTGGCAGAAATTGTAACGCCCACTCCATCTGACGCAAAATTCCTCTGAGCATAGTAACTTCTTCTGTAGTCGGTGTTGCCCTGTTTAACAGATATCGGAACTTTTCCATACGTGCTGGGGCAGTATGGGGATAAAGATAACCGATTTTCAACAACACAGCTTCCAAGTGCTCGTAGTATCCTTCTAAAACATCTAAGGGTGCAGCTTTGACGGAGTGGAGAGTGGATAGTAAATTCTGATTTTCAACGGGTGTTAGCGCAGTACCTCCGGACGGGAATTGCTGGATTTGACACTGATACAGCTCATAACAGCAAATGGCAACCGCTTGAGCAAGATTTAAAGCAGGATACTCTGAACTGGAGGGAATGGCTACAAATCGCTGAGCATAATTGAGTTCAACATTGCTTAGGCCTCGGTCTTCAGGACCAAAAATCAGAGCAGAGGTCACGTCTGTTTCCAGTAACCAAGGCAAGGCTGATCTGGGGGGTTCTAGTGGAGTGGGGAGGGCGCGGACACGGGCTGTAGTGGCGATCGCTCGCTGACACCCGACTAAAGCATCCGGCAAAGTTGCTACCTGTTGGGCTGCTTCTAAAACATCTACACCATGAACTGCCATCTGTCGCGCTTCTACCCCCAAGGGGTCGCACTGAGGATTCACCAGTACCAAAGTCCGTAACCCCATATTTTTCATCACACGAGCCACCGCACCCACATTTAAAGGGCCTGCTGGCTCCACCAAAACTATCCGTACTGCCTCTAAAAATCCCGACATCATTTCCCACAACCGCCCTATCTAGAGATTTGGGTCAACCCATTTTGGATTTTGGATTGCCGATGTTGGATTGAAAGAGGCCCCTTGTGGCCTTTCGACAACACTCAGGGCATGAACCGGAACAGTCTTCCCCCTCCCAAAATCCAAAATCGCCAGGACTTATGCAAATTTTTCATTACGAACCGCCATTTGTAGGGGTGAACGACCGTTCACCTCTACTGTATGTGGTGTCCATGCGTAAGTCCCGATCGCTAATCAAGCCCTTTTATCCAAAACCTGTGACTATAAAAATTCATATTTTGTTGCAACGAATTAATAACTATGGCGAGTTCGATGAAATTTGTGGTTTTTCTGACATTTATGGAGTTCTTTGCTTTTCAAGTAATACTTTTTCACAATAAGATAAATAACCTATCGTCAACTTAGCATGGCACGCCAGCGCTCCAAATCGGACTTACCCACGAAAATCTGCCCAGTCTGCGAACGACCCTTTACCTGGCGCAAAAAATGGGCAGATTGTTGGGATGACGTAAAGTTCTGTTCAGAACGCTGCCGCAGACGCAAGTCTCAAGCCAGTAAACTGTAAGGACAGATTGAGACGCTACGCCTAGAAATGGTATTCTTGTCCTTCTGGAAATGCACAGTGAATGCAGGCTAAAAATACTTTGCAGCAACTTGAGAGAAATTATTGAGGCAACAGCTTCCGGAGACATCCAAAAGTTCTCCGCTATCAAAAAATTTATGTAACTGTTCCAAGCCGGCTAAATTCTTCAGAAATAGCCCTCAAATTATGCAAAATCTTGGTCTGATGTCAACCTGGGTTATTGAACAGTTACAAATTTACCAATCTTTACCCATGAACTCTACTGGCCGTTGCTCAGTAGCACAATGGCGTAAGATTCTGCTCTTAAACCTTACCAAGTAGTTTAGTTTATTCAGATGCAACCAAAACTTATTATTCACGGCGGTGCTGGCAGTTCTCTCAAAGCCAAAAAAGGAATTGAGGCGGTACGTAAGTCACTCTATGAAGTGATTGAACAAGTGTATTCATTGTTGTTGACTGGTGCAGATGCCCGTGAGGCTGTGGTACGAGGCTGCCAACTGCTGGAGGATGACCCCCGCTTCAATGCTGGAACTGGTTCAGTCCTTCAATCGGATGGACAAATCCGTATGAGTGCGTCTTTGATGGAAGGAAAGTCTCAGCGCTTTAGCGGTGTCATAAATATCTCGCGAATCCAAAACCCGATTGACTTGGCACAGTTTTTGCAAAGTTCAGCAGACCGAGTGCTCTCTGAGTTTGGAGCCGCTGAACTGATGCGAGAACTCAATGTCCCAGTTTACAATCCCCTAACTGACCTCCGGTTGCAGGAGTGGATACTAGAGAGGCAAGACAATTTTGATAAGACGATGGCGGGAGTTGTCGCAGAAAAAGAACTCGTAAACACGTCTGATAGTGAAGCAGTAGCGGCACCAACCACCTCTGCCGGACGTGGCACGATTGGCGTTGTTGCCCTGGATACTCACGGATGTCTTGCTGCTGGGACATCTACGGGTGGCAAAGGATTTGAACGAATTGGTCGTGTGAGTGATTCGGCAATGCCCGCAGGAAACTACGCTAGTGGGAAAGCAGCCGTTAGCTGTACTGGCATTGGGGAAGACATTATAGATGAGTGTTTGGCGGCGCGAATTGTCATCCGAGTTACAGATGGTTTATCTCTAGCTGAGGCGATGAATCGCTCATTTACAGAAGCCAGACACAATGGGCGAGATTTTGGAGCGATCGCCATTGATGCCACGGGTGCGATCGCGTGGGGCAAAACCAGTCAAGTCCTCCTCGCCGCCTATCACACAGGTGAACAAATCGGAGACACCATCGAATGGACGGGTGATGATTTAGCAGGCTTTACTCTCTAGATAACTCCTACAAAGTCTGGGTTGTTTGTTGTTGGTTGTTTGTTGTTGGTTGTTTGTATAAAAATACTCTCTAACAAATAACCAACAATTGACAGCAGACTGGTTTTATATAAACAGTTAAAAAGCAAAACTATCAATTTCCACTGAATCTCCGACCTGAAGTGCTCCAAATTTCCCTGGAATCAGGTTTTGTCCAAATAAAATTTTTCCATTGCTGAGGCGATATTTAGCCAGCGTTTGCAATGGCTCTTTTCCCCGAATACCCAGCGCTTGATCGACCGTAGTAATAGAACATCTTTCACAAGGCTTGACTACACGAAAGATAATCGAGCCAATCCGAATTGAACGCCAACTATCTTCCGCAAAGGCTTCACATCCAGAAACCACCAGATTGGGTCGAAACCGATTCATAGGAATAGGTTCATCCAAACGTTGATTTAAATCTTCTAAAGATGCTTCAGAAATCAGCAAAAAAGGGAACCCATCCGCGAAACTCACCTGCTCATTGTCGGTAGCATAGCGAGGATTCACAGGTCGAAATGAACTTTCAGGCATGTAGACTAACTGACAGGAAATTTCTAGAAACTCACTGAACCATTGACTAACCTCTTCTCCCAGAGGAATCGCATCACAAATACTATTCCACACCTGAACCCGGACATAATCATCACTGTCCATGTGGATGGGGAGAGAGAGGCTTTTCTGGTTCGGCGCTTTAACGACTAACTGATTTTGATTCAGTAGCACACTAATCAGAGCCATCCGTGGGAATTGCCGCTGTGTCAAGAACTTCCCAGTTTCATCAACCAACATCCATCGGCGATCGCATTCAAAGCCCCGCTTCTCAACCTGAGCTGTTTTTAAGGAAATACCAGCAGCCGACTTGATCGGATAAATATAAATTCCGCTCAGTTTAATTTCACTCATTCTTTTTGAGCTAATAAAATTACTTCTTCCAAATCACCAATAAGACCCCGCAGATAATCAAGCCCAAACCTAAAGCACGAGTTACGGGAATGGCTTCACGAAAGAAAAAATAGCCGACAAGTACTGAAAAAATGTAAGTCAAAGCCGCCGATGGGCCGGCGACACTGAGATTCACCCGTGTGAGCAGCAAAATGTAGGCTACTGAGCCTATACCATAGCAGCATAAACCCGCCAGCAGTTCGGGTGTCATTAACACTCCGAAAAGATGACTAATCCAATTAGTAGCATTAACTTTTCCTAGCTTTATAGCTCCAGCTTTGAGCAAGAATTGTCCGGCAGCACTCGTTAAGATCGCCATCAAAAAGAGTCCAAACTCAGGTAAAGTCACGAATGTATCAAGGGATTGTTGAGTTTTCTAGTTTACTTTACAGCTATTTTAGACTGAGCCAGGAGGAACTTACTTTCTCACCTTGTCCTTGTAAAGACACTCGACCCAAAATGTGAGGGTTGTTAGTTGGCAACGACTGCGATCGCGGAAGTTGAGCTGGCGATGCTCTCTCGCTTGTCGAAGAGTCGAAACTCAGCTGAACGTATGTTATTTGTTGCTTGTATTTTTGAGCAAAGACCCAATAACAAATAACCGTCATGGGTAGCGTTCCTACCAGCTCCTTTTAGGTATGGGAGAAATGCCGACTTTCTGCCTGTAGAGAGTAACTTATATATTGGGTACAGCGCTAAAGTTGGAGCAAAAATAATCATTTTTGGTATCAGTCGCTATAATCCATCAAGAGGTCATAGATGATAATCCATCAAGGGGTCATAGATACCTCGCTGATGTAGCCCCCTCAAAGGTGAGTTAGAGCTACCTCTCGTACAATAATGTCTGTAGATTTACTTTAGGTAATTGTCACTGACCTCTCGGAGAAATCACGGGAGTTTCCACGTTCGAGGCTTTTTTATGACGAGTGCCATTCAATCTCCCTACACAGAAGAGCAAATTGCAGCTTGGCTGCGCGGGTTACTAACTGTTGCTTGGGCAGATGGTCACTATGACCCAGAAGAGCAAGAGGTGCTTGCCCAACTGACTCAAGATGAATTGGCTCATGACACTGATTTGCCGTCTGTTGAGGAACCCATCACGGCTGAAGAACTTGCCACGGCTTTGGGTAACGATCAGGCAACAGGAGAGAATTTTTTAAGAACTGCGGTAATGGTGGCCATAGCGGATGGCCTTTACTCTCAGAGTGAAGCAGACGTTCTACATCAGTTCTGTGAGGCGCTAGGGCAGAAGATAGAAGCACTGGATGCACTAGAGCTTACGCTCTACGATAATCAGCTGAGTAAGCCAATTAGCTCTACTCAAGAATTGGTTCAGCAACCAGGAATGTCACCTCACCCCCATTCCGATATTCTGCTCCCCGTAAGGGAGTGGTTAGATGGAATGGAAATCCACGATCCACGGGTAGCGCGATTTGTCTGCAAAATGATTCCATCCCAGTGTCCGTTTGAGCGGGATGTGGTGCTATTTGGTCGAAAAATCGTCCACATTCCACCAATGTGTAAGCTTAATCCTCTGTATGAACAGTTAGTGGGCTTGCGCTTCCGAGCGTTATCTTATTTAGCAGATGAGCGCGGTGAAGACATCTCGCCTTATTGTTAAGTTGTTATTAGTTGTTGGTTATTGGTTGTTGGTTATTGGTTTATAGACAAACAACAAACAACAAACAACAAACAACAAACAACAAACAACGAATTATGCAATTTATTGACCAAGCAGAAATTGAGGTGGAAGCTGGCAAGGGCGGCGATGGAATCGTGGCGTTCCGGCGGGAGAAGTATGTGCCTGCTGGGGGACCGGCTGGCGGCAATGGGGGTCGTGGTGGCGATGTGATTTTAGTCGCCGTCGAAAACCTACAAACGTTGCTGGATTTCAAGTATGCTCACCGCTTTCAAGCTGAGAATGGTGGACGTGGCGGACCGAATAATCGTACTGGGGCAGATGGAGGCGATCGCACTATTGCAGTTCCTTGCGGTACCGCCGTCTACGATGCCCAGACGGGTGAAATGTTGGGTGATTTGGTACAATCCGGGCAAACATTGTGTGTTGCTAAAGGCGGTAAAGGAGGCTTGGGAAACAAGCACTTTCTGAGCAATCGCAATCGGGCACCAGAATATGCCTTACCAGGACTACCAGGAGAGATCAGAACCTTACGCCTAGAGTTAAAGCTGCTAGCTGAAGTAGGAATTATTGGTTTACCCAATGCCGGAAAGTCTACTCTGATTGCTGCCGTCTCAGCCGCACGACCTAAAATAGCAGACTACCCCTTTACCACCCTAGTTCCAAATTTAGGCGTCGTGCGTAAATCCAGTGGCGATGGCACAGTTTTTGCTGATATTCCTGGACTCATTGAAGGTGCCCATTTGGGGACTGGCTTAGGTCACGACTTTCTGCGACATATTGAGCGCACTCGCTTATTACTGCACCTGATTGATGCCACTGCTGATGACCCCATTGCTAACTATCACACCATTCAACAAGAGTTACATGCTTATGGGCGAGGGTTAGCAGAACGTCCCCAAATTCTCGCCCTCAACAAGATAGATGCCGTTGAGCCAGAAATTGTGGATGCTTTGGTTACTCAACTGAGTCAGCTAAGTCAGGTGCCCGTGTTCCAGATTTCAGCAGTTGCCCAAATCGGATTAGACTTACTGTTACAAAAAATCTGGCAGTCCCTCGATCAGCTAACATCGACCGAGCTACCGACCTTAACTGGACTTTAAGATTTTTAGTGGTTGTTTGTTATTAGTTGTTTGTATTCTTTGACAAACAACAAACAACAAACAACCAATAACACCGACTTAAGGTTTAGTTACTGCTGAGGTTACAGGTGAATCGCTTGATTGTGTTGATTGTGTTTTTGCTAATATCTCAGAATGTTGTTTGTCATTCATTTCTAGCAGTTCGGGAACACTCGCAAAACTGTATCCTTGCTTTTTCAGTTGGGCGATAATTTGCGGTAGAGCTTTGACTGTGGAAGAGCGGTTACCGCCACCATCGTGCATCAGCACAATACCGCCTGGTTTTACCCTACGCATGACATTGTTGATAATCTGCTGTGAAGTGAGTGGGCGATAGTCAATAGAGTCAACCGACCACATCACTGTGACGTAATTTTCCTTCTTGGCGTAGTCAGCTACCCCATTGTTGAGTACACCACCAGGCGGACGGAATACAGAAGTTTTTACTCCCGTCGTTTTGTAGATCAGGTTTGCCGTATCTTCAATTTCGTGGGCAGCAGTAGACTCATTCATTCGATGG
>DALYIW010000039.1:31686-33783 GCA_031970155.1 Coleofasciculaceae cyanobacterium CTOTU46601
AGTGATGCCAAGTATGATTGCCGATCGCATGACCTGCGGCAACCACCTGCTGTGCAATCTGTGGATAAGTTTTCAAATTCTGCCCAATCCAAAAGAAAGTTGCCTTAATGTCGTTCTTCTTCAGAATGTCCAGTACTTCCGGCGTACTATGAGGCCAAGGACCATCATCAAACGTTAGCGCGATAACTTTTTCCTGTTTTAATGGCTTTACATTGCTAATCAGTTTTGCTTGAAATTCCTTGGGAATGGGAAAGGTTTCCGCCTGTTGAGCTCTTGCTGCAATGTCTGGGCTGATCGGCTCAATCGGCTGCTCGCCGACTGCGGGTACCGGAGGGGTTGCGCTGTCTCCCTGCACTTGTGGGTTCACACCTGGCAGCGGGCTTGTACCATTTTGCTGGGGATTTTCAAACAAGCTCTTACTTTCCCCTGCTCCTGCAACAGGGTACTGCGTTGCTCCTCTATCCACCTGATTTGATGGCGTATTTTGACTACTTGAAATTTGCGATGATGTCTGGGACACAGAATCTTTTGCTCTCATCGTCTGCCCAACCGGTTGGGTAGCATACCAGCCTAGACCAAGGACAAAAGAGAAAGCACTAGCAAATAGTGTAATGAATATCAGGCGGCGTAAAATGACGCGGCGGCGCTTTGCCAAGCGATGTCTGTTTATAGGTTTCAAAATAATCAAGACCTCAACACTTTGGGATTGCCAATTTGAGATTTTGGATTTGGGCTACTAGCGAGAGTCTAGAGACTGTTCAATATGATGAGCCACTCCATATTCCCAAAGTTGATGCTGCCTGTAGTCATAACTACGGATAAACGCAAGCCAATCATACTTCTTCTCATCTCTCCCACCACATAATCCTTGCCTGAGTATAGCTACATCCCCTCATGGAAGTTGCATCGACCTCATAGCCTGCACTTAACGCGCCGCTACACTAAGGTCATTACCTACAGGCAATTAGCTCAACGATTCAAGATTAACACCATAGGTATCTTGAGCTGGAAAGATGGTATCACGTACTTGCTCGTGCATGAAGTAGCCACGACGAGGCTTAAGGGGAAGATGGAGAAGTTAACTCCTCCCCCAACTGTAGCGGCACAAGAGTTCTTCATTGGTGTCAACTTCAGCAGAAAACTAAGAGAGACAAGGGAGTGAAGAAGGTAAAGAAGAAATTACTCCTCCATCTCCCTTTAATGCTCAAGTTTCTGGTGGTGTAGGTTGAGTATTTGTTGAGCTATTTCCGATGGCACTCCAGCATTCTCAAAATCCTCAAGCTGGAACCTACCAGTGCTAATATTCAAAAGTTGCCAGTAGCCTTCATCCTGAATCAGGATAGCATCTCCTCTAAGGTCTTCTAATGTCCAAGTTACAATGGCGTATAACCCATGAATAGTTATTTCTAGAAACCTAACATCTCCTGGTTGTTCGCCCCATTCGTTGACCATATACTCAGATACGAGTTCCCGGCTTTCTGTTGTATCTAAAGGCTTAGTTTTTTCTACAACAGTTGATTGCTTTAGTAAAACGCTTAGGAGGTTTAAATGAATATTGAGATGATAGGTCATTGCTCCTAAGTGCCGGATGTAATAAACTAATTTTTCATCGACATCAATGAGTTTTGCTGGATTACATTTTTCAGGTTCGTTTTGTCTCTTCTCTACATAATCATTGTATTTTTTAATCAGACTAAATATACTGTTGCTTTCGTTCTTCAACATATATATGACATACTCATCCACCAATAAATGATGCAGTGGCAGTTGTTCGATTATTTCCTGTAGTTTTTCCGCGTTTATCGGATTAAGTAACGGTTTCTTTAAAGGTAGATGTTTTTGTTGATTGAGTAAGTTAAGTTCCCGACGAATAATTTGATCGGCTTTGCGTAAGCTAAAAAAGATATCGTCTACTTCAACACTTAGGGAAGCCAACAAGGGATTTTCTCCTTTTTTTGTAGTTTTTCCATTGTTCTGGGTCATGGAATTCACTCTCAAAATATCTTGCTCAGAAGTAAGTATTGACATAAATAACCTTTCAGCATTCAAAAATACAAGCTCAATTTACTCTTTCGTAACTACCTAACAATTACTTTT
>DALYIW010000039.1:33793-39405 GCA_031970155.1 Coleofasciculaceae cyanobacterium CTOTU46601
TACGCAGAACCTCTACCTGTAGGGTGGGCAGTGCCCACACTTCTACTAGCATTAGCGTTTAAATCAGCAATTTGCGTAAGTCCTAGCTCAATTTACTCTTTCGTAACTACCTAACAATTACTGTGGAGAAAAATATAATTTCATTTTTCTGTCACGCTGCACTAGAGAATTAAAAACAACAAAAACTTTTGACTCTAGGTCAAGAGTTTTACGGTGAATTCATGGAAATTAGCCTCTAGGGTTTTAACCCAGAGCGAACTAAAAACTTATGCAATTGAAAATTAAACAGTAGATGGCACTGGTGTCTGCACCCTATCGGACACCTCAAGCACTCGGTCTATGGTTCTTAGCCCACTGCTGTCATGTGCTAGACCTCTTATATGTAATACTAGCGTATGACGTGTATTACTAGGTGCATGGTATTTCAATCTGCTGACATCAGCAACATAATCAAGCCAGTTTTATAGAGTCTTAAAAAATTCTTAGCTATGGGCTGGCACAAGTTGACCAAGAATTTACATTTAATCGGGGTCTTCGTGCCGTCTAAGATAAAGCTAAACTACCAATGCGATCGCGACTTGAAGCGAAAATATGACTGATAGCACAGGCAAAGTCTACATCGTGGGTGCAGGACCTGGGGATATGGCCTACCTGACTGTACGGGCGCAACAGCTACTGAGTACGGCAGAAGTACTAGTTTACGACGCCTTAGTAGATACCCAGTTGTTGCAGTTGGTGCCAGCTGATTGTCTCAAACTCGATGTGGGCAAACGGGGGGGGCAACCCAGTACACCGCAGGTAGAGATTAACCAACTTTTGGTAGATCAATGCCAGCACGGTAAGCAGGTACTCAGGCTTAAAAGTGGCGATCCTTTTATTTTTGGTCGTAGTAGCTCTGAAATTGAGGCATTAATTGCTGCAGATTGTCCTTTTGAGGTAGTGCCGGGAATTTCGTCCGCATTAGCAGCACCACTATTAATAGGAATACCCCTTACAGATCCAGTACTGAGCCGATATTTTGCCGTGGTGAGTGCCCACGAACCCACTGAGTTGGACTGGGAAGCGTTGGCGCGGATGGACACATTGGTAATTTTGATGGGCGGGCGTCATCTGAGTGAAATTGTCTATCAGTTACAACGACATGGACGAGACTCGAAGTCTTTACCTGTTGCTGTTATTCGTGATTGTGGACGCCCTCAACAGCAGGTTTGGCTGGGTACCTTAGCCGATATCGTTGAGAAAACAGCTAATTATTCCCTCTCGCCTGCGGTGATTGTCATTGGTGAAGTGGTGAGGCTACGAGATTATCTACGATTACCCAATGAAAAAGGGTGGCAGGTTAGTAAGTTGAAGAATGAACCTTCAAATCTTGAACCTTCTAACCAAATTCTGGCTGGCAAAACAGTGCTAGTCACTCGTTCAGCTGGGCAGTCTAGCCAATTTAGCGAACTCCTGCAACAGCAAGGAGCAAAAGTCATTGAAATGCCTGCGTTGGTGATTAGTCCCCCTTCAAGCTGGGAGCAGTTGGATCAGGCGATCGCTAATTTATTAGACTTCGATTGGTTGATTCTCACTTCCAGCAATGGCATTAATTACTTTTTTGAACGACTCCTCGCCCAGGGGAAAGATGCCCGTGCTTTAGCTGGAGTCAAAATTGCTGTAGTCGGCAAAAAAACTGCCCAAAGTCTTAAAGATTGCGGACTGATGCCTGATTTTATCCCTCCAGATTTTGTTGCAGATTCCCTCGTCGAACACTTTCCCGAATTACTAGAGGGTAAAAAAGTTTTGTTTCCTAGAGTGGAAACTGGAGGAAGAGAAGTTTTAGTGAAGGAACTTGCCGCCAAAGGCGCACAAGTAACTGAGGTGGCAGCGTATGAGTCTGGATGTCCTGCACAAATGGCACCGGAAGCCCTGGAAGCCTTGCAAAAGCAGAAAGTGGATGTTATCACGTTTGCTAGTTCCAAAACTGTGAAGCACTTTTTTCAACTATTAGAGACAGCGCTACCGGGAGATGCCGGACAATTTCCGACTGCCAACTCTCGCCTCCAAAACGTCTGTATCGCCTCAATTGGTCCTCAAACTTCTCATACCTGCCGTCAGCTACTAGAGCGCGTGGATGTTGAAGCTGAGGAATATACTTTGGAGGGATTAACTCAGGCAATTGTACAGTGGGCAATAGAGAAATGAGAGATGAGGGATGAGGGATGAGGGATGAAGGATGAGGGATGAGGGATGAGGGATGAAGGATGAGAGATGAGGGATGATAGCGCAGCGGGACGTTAGTCCGGGATGAGGGTACAAGCCCCGTTATTTATTTATGAAGAAAAAAAATCTTTGTTATTTACAGGACTTACGCATGGACGCCACATATAGTAGGGGTGAACGGCCGTTCACCCCTACAAATGGCGGTTCACAAGAAAATTTGCGTAAGTCCTAATTGATTTGTGTGTGGGGATATTTATCCTGACGCTACGCACCGTCGAACAGAGCAACGCTCGTCACCCTTCATTCTTCCCAGTCACGAGAGACTGAAAATCCTTCTAGTCATTTTGACGTTGACTATCGCATTATTATTTATTCAGCGATTTTTTGTTGGTTTTTTAACTTTAAATTTTTACTATTTTATTTTGATAGAGTTTATTGATTACATAAAAAATTGTACTAAATTGCCATTCATTCATTTTTTTGTTAATCTGAATTAGAAGCCTGGAATACAGATGAATTACACCGTGAAATAGTATATCTTTACTAAGTGTTACTTTTTTTAAAGGATTAGTAAAGTATTAGCAAGAATTGACAATGTTTCAGGGCTATAAGTTGTCTCGTTGTTAAAGTCAACTTGGTCAAATCAATAAAAGTCAGAAACTAAAAAGCTAGAACTGAAGGCAACGAATGAAGGTCAATTAAATCAAATCAACGACAATTGTTGACACTTCTAGTTTGTATTAATTAGTAACAAGAATAGTTATTATGACGGCTCAGGCAGATTCTAATTTCCTGGAGAGATACCGATTTAAAGAGTCTAAAAAAGCTCAATTAATCGAAACTTTCCAGAGAATTCGGTTTAGTGGTCAACTGGTATGGATAGCTCCAAATAATGCCAAGCAATGGAGTTTTTTTTTCTGCATGGGTCGCCTTGTGTATGCTACCGGAGGAACTCATCCAGTCAGGCGATGGCTAAGAAATTTAGCGGTTCACTGCCCTCAGATTCATGTTGACATTATAGAAATGCAACAGGAACTCTGTGCAACCAATCCTAGTTGCTTTACAAGTAACTGGGAATATCAACTACTTTGTTTGTGGATAGAGCAGTACAAGATTACTCCAGAGCAAGTCAAAAAAGTACTTGAATCAACCTTAGAAGAAGTACTTTTTGATTTGTCAAAACAGGATGGTTTAACTTATCAAATCCAAGAAGGTAACTTTATATCTCAGCAACTTGCTTTGATTGATGAGCAGCAAGTAATCGCCAAAGTTCAACAGCTTTGGCAAGCTTTATGGCAAGCTAAAATTACTGGCTATCCTTTAGACAAAGCACCAATCATTAAACAACCACAGAAATTACAACAATACACGCCAGTCAAGGTTTATCAGGTTCTTACCCAACTACTAGATGGGGAAAATACTCTGAGCGATTTAGCTGTTAAAATGAAGCGGGATGTTGTGCAAGTAACTTGCTTACTGCTACCTTACATTAAGTCTGGCTTAGTGGAGCTAATTAACATCCCTGATTTATCGGCTCCAAGTTGTAGAAGAGTTCCTGATGTACCATCCGCGCAAGCAAATTCTAGCAAATCACTAATTGCCTGCGTAGATGACAGTATTTCGGTTTGTCATACTCTAGAAAAACTAATTACAGCAGCCGGGTATCGATTTTTCGGCATTAATGATGGTTTGCGAGCGCTTACACTGCTATTAGCCCGTAAGCCAGATCTGATTTTTTTAGATCTAGTAATGCCCTATACCAATGGGTATGAAATCTGTAGTAACTTACGCAAAGCCCCTTCTTTTCGTAATACTCCAATTATAATTTTGACGGGAAATGATGGAATCGTCGATCAAGTCCGAGCTAGGCTAGTTGGAGCGTCAGATTTCATAAGTAAACCCGTTGATGCCGGGAAAGTCTTAAGCACGATTTCTAAGCACTTACCGCAGAAAACGATAAGTCTAGATAGGGGTGCAATTTGAAGGTTTGCTAATTGTAAAAGTTTTCATCTGCTTACCTTAATGTAGGTGACCAATTTGACTTGTAAACCTACAAAATTTAATTTTTCACGAAGCTCTTTCTGTTGTTTTGCCATCTAACTAAACTTATGAGTACTGCCTTAATCGTTGAAGATTCTTTGAGTGATCAAGAACTACTTTCTGGTTGTTTATTGGAAGGAGGTCTTAATGTTTTGAAAGCCTATAATGCAGCAGAAGCTATCGCCAAAATTAGCAGCCATAAACCGGATGTAATCATCTTAGATGTGGTACTACCCGATCGCAGTGGGTTTGAACTATGCCGTGAACTCAAAGGCAAAGCAGAAACCCGAAAAATTCCTATCGTTATTTGCTCAACCAAAGGAGGAAAACTAAATCAAAGGTGGGGCTTAAAACATGGAGCAGATGCCTACTTGGTCAAGCCTATCGACCAAACAGAACTTGTAGATACTGTTAAAAATCTACTCAGAAGCATAACCTGAAAAAATATTCATGTTCAATTCTTTATCGGTTCCAAGTTCCTTATTACCACCAACAAATTCAGACTCTTCAAGTGACAAGGAACCGTTTTTGCGATTTTATCTTGAGCCTGATACAACAGCTCTCTTGCCGCTCTTACAATTGGCTGAGGTATTCAACATTCCTATCAGTCAAATTGTGCCGATCGCTCACATGCCACCCTGGATACGGGGAGTCTATAACTGGCGGGGTGAAATTCTATGGATAGCGGATTTGGGGCATCTAGTTGGACTTACTCCCACTTACCAGCAAGCTAGCAATACTTTAACTTATACAACTGTTGTATTACAGTCTCTCTCCTACAAAACCACCTCTACCAATGGTAAAAACCAGCTACTCGGTGTCATTGTCAATCGGCTAGAAGATATTGAGTGGTGCAATTTAGATCAAATTCAGTCCCCACCCACCTCCACAGTTGTTCAAGGTTTATTGCCCTTTTTGCGGGGCTACTGGTGGAAATCAGACGATGACATGTTAGCGGTTCTCGATGGTGAAGCGATTATGGCAGCCATGCCCAAGCCAGAGGTTTGAAAAAGCGATCGCATTAGCATAGGTTGAACAACTGTTATTGAGAAGGATGAAGGATGAGGGATGAGGGATGAGGGATGAGGGATGATAGCGCAGCGGGACGTTAGCCCGGGATGAATAGCCCTATAAATCAATAATGGAGCTTGAAATATTGTTTACACTTGAGACTTCTTTAGAAATGGTGTAGGAGTATGCCAAGATCTCCTGCACCATTTGATGTAATGTTCGCTGCAACAGTCTCAGTACTCTGCTTTAACTACTTGATGTTTGAGCTGTCTTGAAAATAGGGAGTCGGAAGCCCTTGAGTCGGGAGTCGGGGAAGAAATATTTTCATTTTGCCAGTTGTGAGCTTCCGTTCATGG
>DALYIW010000040.1:0-15314 GCA_031970155.1 Coleofasciculaceae cyanobacterium CTOTU46601
GGGAGTTGGGAGTCGGGAGTCGGGAGTCGGGAGTCGGGAGTCGGGAGTCGGGAGTCGGGGAAGAAAAATTTTCATTTTGCCACTAGTTGTGAGATAAGAGCTGATGCTGCCTAATCTGGTATAGCTCTGAGTTTTGAGAGCTTATGCACAAAAATAAACAACCCCGCCCTCACAAGGACGGGGTCTACAACAAGATTTTTTGTATGAACAAGCACAAGTGTTTGTGCGTAAGTCCTGGAATTAAAAGCTACCAGGATTATCGTCTAGCGCCAGCATGAAGTTGATCAGATCAGTTTGTTGAGCGGGAGTATAGCCAGCCGCTTGGTCTACATAGAAGGCATGACCTGTACCATCAAGGTTGCTACGAACGAGGGGTGGGTATGCCTTGTTGGCAGCAACAACTTGAGCACGAAGTTGACGATCAAGTAGGGCACGTAAGCTACTGGCGCTGTCAGCGGGTTTACCTTTGCTGAGGGTACCAGGCAGTCCTAAACCTCTCGGATCAACTACCGTGAAGCTGCCATTAGAAGACACCTGAAGTGCTCCTGCCCGCACCGCTACTCCACCATCGTGCAAATAGGGGGCACTGAGATAGAGGCCGCGTAAGGAAGTAGTTTTGTAGCCACCATCAGGCAATAAACCAGTTGGGAGAGTGGTTGGGCTATTTGAGATGCCATTTGTTGGCACGTTCAAGGTCTCGGCATTAGCAGGAACCGGAACAGAAGTATTGAAAGTATAGAGTTTGGGTGACACAAGTAACTGATTGAGCGCGAGGCGAGACTGTCCGCGAGCTGGATTGGTGTTCAAATCCTTGAGCGGGTGAATCTTGTTGTCGGTGAAGAAGGGTGCAATGTGGCAACTTGTACAGTTGGCTCGCTGAAAGACTTGACTCCCACGCTGGACAGAACCGCTGTTAAGCGCCTGTTGGTTCTGGGAGGAGCGATTTGGCGGCGGCACAAGGCTATTTTGAAACACAGACATCGCGTTATTGGCGAATAAAAACGGTCCACTAGCAATGTCTTGCGAGTTACCAGTTTTCGGGCTGAAGACCAGACCGTTATAGGTGAAAAGGCTTGGTTTAAGATTTGGATAAGAACCCGTGCCGGGAGCTGGAATCTGGTCTTCAAGTTCGCCTTGCTCAGGGTTTGGAGCAACTTGGCGCAGCCACTGTGAGGGCTTGACTGGTGCCCCGCTTGGTAAACGAAGTCTCGAATCAGCCGCGTTTTGGAGTACAGTACCCAGATAAACTTCAGGATCGATGCCGAGAGTCTCAGCACTCAGTTGATCGGCTGCCAGCAGGTTGATCT
The DNA here is from genome assembly GCA_031970155.1 of Coleofasciculaceae cyanobacterium CTOTU46601. Classification (GTDB taxonomy): domain Bacteria; phylum Cyanobacteriota; class Cyanobacteriia; order Cyanobacteriales; family Coleofasciculaceae; genus DALYIW01. Next base: position 1,308 of record DALYIW010000040.1, read on the forward strand.
CAGAGGAATGAACAGCATTGTTAGTAGCACTTAGTCCATTAAAAGGGCCGGCGGCAAACTCACCACCTGCGGTGTAGGGACCACTCTTAAACGTGAACACATTGGGGATTTGAGTGGTGTTGGCGATACCATCTGGTGAACTCTCGAAGTGACCAAAAGGCACATCAAGCACAGCATCATCGAAGGCTTTCTCAAACTTCTGAGGATCGGGCAATTTGACCAACTGACCATTACTACCGATGATTGTCTTCCCGTTACCCTGGTATTTAGGGTCAAGGGGGTTGAAGTTTAAGCGGGCAAAACCCGCTGCTGAATTCGGTGCCAGAGCGATCAACAATTGAATGGCAAGATCCCCGTTGGGTAATCCCTTGAGGCGTTCACCAGTCGGAGACATAACGGCATGACATAGCGCACAGGTGAGACCATTGGAGTTTAGTCCCAGGGCAGAAGTGGCTCCCCTCTCCACATCTAAGCCAGTAGGGATAGTTGTTCCTTTGGGATAAGTCCGACTCCCAAGCTTTATAGTTTTCTGGAGAGTGATACGTAAGTTGCTGGTTGATTTACCACCCAAGTCACGAATCGCTTTTTCGATCTCCGGTTGGATAATCTCAACGCCTGCCGCCGAACCGAACACACCCTGAAGGCCGAAGTTGTCGCCAATTTTGCGGTTGAAGAATATATCTTCACCTTTGTTGAGCAATTGTTGGGTAATCTGAACTGCCCCAATCCGCTGATAAGACACTGGATCGCTGGAGTTGAGTCCTTTACTGCTGACGAGTTGAGCTGCCTGTTGCGGGGTGAGCAATTGCCCAAAGTAGTCGTAGTAGCCTAAGGGCTGAGTTGGGGCTGGCTGAAGAAGAGCGTCAGTAGCCAGAGTGGCTCTCGGTTTCATCAAGATATTCGATAAAACAACGGCAACTAAACTTGTTGCAAGAATCAAGACAAACAAGAAGACCCTCTGACGCCAACGCATACATGCCTCCTCAAAACTTCTATGGAAAATTTGTGCTTTGTAGAGTAAAAAACTGGATTGAGGGCAGCATACCCTGATCTGCTTAGCGATAAAATTTATAGTCATGATTCTTTAAAGTATTTCTTTAGACAGAAGATTTAGTAGGGTAGAGAGTAGTGAAACCTCTCGGGTTTTTGGCAACATAACCCTCTTGAGTCAATCCTGTTGGCTCTAGCTAGCCGTGGTGATAAGTAAAGTCACACATGGCTTTGACGGCAGTAACACCCATTTCTCAAACTTGCCTGACATGATGAAATTTGCTGTTATCCTGTCCTCGGTGGCGATCGCTTTTGCTTCTGTTTTGGCTACTCCGGCGATCGCCCAAGACGACAACTATCTCTGCTACTGGCGCAACGCTGACGGCACGACGAGGGATCTTTCTTCCTTATGTCAAAAGCAGTCTCAAACTTCTGTTTCTCCAGAAGCGGCTTTTGTCACTAATTTCCGCTCAATGGCAAGTCAGTATCCAGATAACATCAGGCAAGCACTCGACAGCTACATCAATCAAAATAGAGATAGCGCGATCGCATCAGCAAAAGTAGCCTGTCGAGTTTTGAAGTTTGGCGGAATGAATGCCCAATCAACGCGCAGACAAGCACTAGCGTCTGACGCTTCATCCCCTAGCGACACAGCAAGACAGGAAATAATCCAATCTTTAGCTGTCAATCAGTATTGCCCTGAGTCTGCAAGTCGTTAATTGCTTAGTCAAGTGGGTAATGGGTAATGGGTAATGGGTAATGGGGAAGAAGTTACCTATTACTTATTACATAGTGCCAACCTACCCAGCTATAAAGTGAATTGGTATCAGTGTGACCATAATCTTTAAATTCTTATAGTGTTGCCATGATAAGTAGATGGTTTTGTGGAGCAATAACAGTGCTGGCGAGCATCGGTACTCTAGAATTACCTGTTTTTGCCCAAGAAGCTGGACAAGATAATCAGACAAAAACTGCTCAATGTGAGCAAATTATTGCGATCGCCAATGCAGCAGTAAAGGATGCAAACCTAGCTACCAACAACGGACGTTCTTCTGATCCAGAAATGCTACTTAGAGCCGCCCAGTACATGGATTCTCATGCTTCTAAGTTTGAAGGTATTTCCCTGAGTGACCCAAATTTGCAAGACTATCAGTCGCGCTTTATCGTGATCTATAAACAGACAAGTATTGCTACTCGTGATTTTGTTACTGCTTTTAAGGCTAAAAATCTCTCTGCCGCTGAGTTAGCCCTTCAAGCTTTGACGGCTACTACTAGAGGAGAAAAGCAGCTGGTTGATGAGATCAATAATTACTGTCAACAGGAGCAAAAACCTACCCAGAGTTTGACATCAAGTACTCGATTGTAAAGTCTATTAAATATTGACAAAAATCAATAATTATGCGTACCTCCAAGAAAGTCGGGTGTTTGGGCACTTATATGAATTGGAGAGCAAAAAGCGATCGCTTCTTCTTTTCTGTCTCTGACTGATAAGTTTCTCATCCTATGTGGGGATTCTGACAACACTCATCTTTGGATATGTTGCATTTATTAGGATAGAGAAGATTCACAGGAATCATTATGGCTGACACTACTAGCAAAGCAGACAACGCACCAAACACAACCAACGAACCAATTATTTCAGATACACCCGTAGACAATACTGACGAACCCATTATTTCGGATTTACCGCAGGAAATCACAGAATCTTACGGAACTGGTGTTCACGAACAGCCTGGCCTTAACATCGGCGGGCGCACCATGCAGGATGCGATGAGTGAGTATAATTCGGTCAGTCCAGAGCTATCAGGAGGCGACATCGATGCAGCTTGGTCTCAAGCAGAGGTAGCTGGTGAAGAAGCGGTGGGTGGAACTGTCGCTACACCAGACCAAGATATTGTGGATGAGCTGGGGGCTGCTGTAGGTCTAGAGATGGATGACAAAGCATTTCTCCGAACCAATGAGATTCTAGAAGAGCGTGATGAGCGCAGATGGGAATTAGATCCCATGTCTTCTGAAGATTACCAGGAACATCAAGATTAATAGCTTGCATAGCCTGAGCAAAGGCAACAAAGTGGAATAATAAGCTAATGTGCATAAAACCTTGCATATTGCCGTGAAGACCCTCTTCAAGTTAATTATTGAGGAGAAACTCGTTCACAATTAGCAGTCAACAGTCAACAGTCAACACAATTGATAGAAACAGTTTAAAAGATGGAGGCAGCGCTGTGAGTTTAGGGAAATTGATCGGCTTACTTGCCTTTGCAGTTTCTCTTTACATCTTGTGGCAAATCCGGCAAGTCATTTTGCTTGTGTTTGCAGCAGTAGTCTTTGCCGTCGTCTTAAACCGAGTCGTGCGATGGCTTCAGCAACGAGGAGTCAAGCGAGGCGTCGCTATCGCAATAACGGTTATCAGCTTACTGATAATCTTTGTGGGTTTGTTCGCACTGATTGGACCGTCCTTTGCCAAGCAATTGGAACAGTTGATTGACCTGGTGCCGACGCTACTGCAACGGCTGCGTAACTGGTTAAACACACTGCAACCCTTGGTTCCAGAGCAAGTATTAGATATCCGTAACTTGGGTAATCTTATTCCAAGACTGCAACCTTTAATCACTCAATTATTAGGCAATGCCTATAACTGGTTTTCTGACTTGCTGGCAATTATTCTAAACTTCTTGCTAGTCTTAGTGCTGACTATTATGCTGGTGGCAAATCCTGCACCCTACCGACGAGGTTTTATACTGCTATTTCCTGCCTTTTATCGTCGGCGTGCTTATGACATTCTCTCTGAGTGTGAAGTTAATCTAGTTGGCTGGATGACAGCTACTCTGATTAATATGGCAGCAATCGGTGTCGTGAGCTTTATTGGTTTGATGATTTTGGGGGTACCGCTGGCGTTAGCTAATGCTCTGTTGGCAGGCTTGTTGGAGTTTATCCCTAATATTGGACCGATTTTGAGTGTGATACCACCGATAGCAGTGGCTGTCTTAGATGCACCTTGGAAAGCCGTTGCCGTGCTGATTTTGTACTTCCTGATTCAGCAGTTTGAGGCTTATCTTCTAGTCCCATTCGTTATGCGGCGACAGGTATCTTTGTTGCCAGCAGTCACTTTATTATCTGTGATAGTTTTTGGGACATTTTTCGGGTTTTTAGGTGTATTTCTTTCCGTGCCGCTAGTGATTGTATTTAAAATTTGGTTGAATGAAGTTTTAATCGAAGATGTACTCAATAATTGGCACACAGTTGAAAAACAGAATTCTCGACAAGATTTACCTATTACTGACGTTACTACTGAGAGTGAAACACCTAGCTCATAGGGAGTTTTTCCTCTCAAATACGTATACATAATTGGTGGGAAGAGGCAGATGACTAAATACTCAGTAAGAAATTTTTAACTCTATTCTGGTTACTGACGATGTGCCCAAGAGAGAAGCCCTAGTGAAGTTACAGCACCTATAAAGTTGCCAGCTATACCATTGATATTTGCTGCTACAACAAAAACATCAAGTGCCCGAATGATCTTGTTAGGGTCTGTGATTGCTACTCCGGCTGGTTGGGATATAGATTTTGCGACTAATACTCCTACAGTTGCTCCAGCGCCTAAGAGAGATAAAAATATCCCCACTAAACTGATAATTGTAGCAAGTCGCAGAATTTTAATGGTGTCCGACTTCTTGGGATGTAGAGTTGAATCGGAATTGCTTAGACCTTTGGCAATGCGAGTGTAACGGAAAGCAACATAGATACTGAAACACAGGGCGATCACTCCACAAATAGCCCAAAATATCCCGATTCCAATTCCGGTAAGGGCTTGATTAGAAAAGTTACGACCAGAGATAGCAAATAGTGACATCTCTCCGACCTGAAGGACGGAGCTTCAACCCTCACGAATTGATTTTCCTGGTTACTTCCTCATGAAGAGGTTTTCCACCCACCACCTAGAACACGTTGGTCAAACGAATGAAGTACACTCTCCCAGCGTTAGTTCCCCGGCGCTCTGATTGCCCAGGCTGTTTCCTTTCCCGACTGCCCATCGGTACATATGAAGCGAGGTTTTATACTCTATGTCTTTTCCATTTCCCAACCTGTGCAGGTCCCGGACAATTTCATGGTTTTTGGCTTCCACTACTGATTCCTGACTTTCACTGTCACGTTGGATCGATGGCCTCGAACCTTGGGTCTTCTACTGTTGTATCGCCCACACAAATTTTACGGCACTTCCGACAACTTGCGGTAAAGCCGTGCTAGAAGCACGGGGTTTTAAACCCAAAATTTTCGATAAAACTAAGACAGTAGCAACAGCCAAGCCTAACTCTACCCAGAAGGCAGTCCAGCCCACTAGGCGAAAAGTGGTGACAGCTTTTTGTTGAGCAGGGGGTAGCGAGGAGGTGTGTAGCTTGGTTTGCATATCAGTCTCCTGTTGGTTGTCAACAGGGATAGACTTTACCCCTGAAGAATAGATCTATCAATAAGCCTCTACCCCCACCTAGGGAGGGAATAATACCAAGTTGCATTCATTCATGGGGGAGGACAAGGGAGACAAGGGGGACAAGAGAGAAAAGCGATCGCAAACTCTTCATCCAACTTCATCAGCTTTTTACCGTAATTGCCTCCTAGATGAGCCAACGTAGAGTTAGTTCACAGGACGCAACGCGAAAAAAACCATGTATTCGCAGCTGATGAGTAACTACAGAGAACTGGATGAACAATGGAGAGTGCGCTCACAGCAGATGTTCCGACGCTGCCTCAAGGAATTGGATGAAACCAGAGCTCAACGCGCTTGGTATGCCGCTTATCAGTCAGAACAGAGGCGCTTGGAGTGGAAGTCTTTGTGTTTGCAACAAGAGGGAAAAACTAAAATATCCGCCGCAGATGGTGAAAAACCGATTTTCCTTCTTCCTCATTCTCACTAAATATTGGCACTGGGGCACGATACAGTAGTAGGGTGGCCACTGCCAACCCTACATGTAGAGGTTCTGCGTAAGTCCTGTAAATATTGGCACTGGGGCACGATACAGGAGGAAGCGACGCTGATAGGATGGAAAACAGCTAATCTAAAGAACACGTAACCGATGGCGTCTGTACAGTAGCCATAAGTTATCAAAAATATGCTTACAACGGCTGATTTTCTCTCCTTTGCTCAATGGGCAGGCATTCTTACCTTAGTCAGCGGCGTTACCGCTGTACTGGGTTTTATTTTCAAGTGGGGCATCCGGTTTCGGCTAGTGGGAGTTACTGGGTTTCTGGGTGTCCTTACTGGTGGTTTATTTGCACTAGGTATCGTGCCTTTTACCCATACGGTGATTCCAGGTGCTATTCGCTTTGCAGTCGTTTACGACAACGGCGGCCCTCAAGCCGTAATCACTGTGCCATCGAAATTAACTGAAACTGAACTAGATGCGACTCTCCGCCAAGCTGCCAGTGATTTGTTTTCCTTGGGGCGTCTAGGTGGGTTAGATAACCAGTTGATGATTCGGGCACGCACGATTATCCACCCAGAACCCGGTGTCTCTAAGCCGCTTTTTTTGGGTCAAGTGACGCGATCGCTTTCAACTCTCAATGATGAACAATTAGTCATTTATAGCTATCCTGAAAGCTTTGCTCAATTGCCAAAACCGACGGCTTAGTTATATAAATTTCCAGTAAGACCTTCAATAGACCTATCTTGAAAGTCGGGAGTTGGGAGTTGGGAGTCGGGAGTCGGGAGTTGGGAGTCGAAGAAAGAAACTTTCATGCTTTCGTTGTGAGCGCAGCTCATGGTGTCTCTTGCTCTCATTATTCAGGTAATCGGTAATGTTGACACTTCCCATAGCTTCTTCCCCATTACCCATTACCCATTACCTATTTCTTTGTAAAGACTTCCTCTTGCTCAGACATATCAGTGTGACTGACTTCTAGCGGAAGGAAGATTGTCATAACTTCACCCTCTTGAGGTCGCTGCCGCACAATCAGTTTTCCTCCCAACGCTTGAAACAGATGCTTAGTAACGTCGAGATTTAAACTCAAACTACCAGTTTCTGGCTGGAACATCAGCAGCTGACCAATGGACTTCAACGTCGAACAACTTGAATTAGCTGAATTTCTGGTCTTATCCGAATCAGATTGAGACTGGAACTGCAACTTCAGTTGGTCTCCGGCTGGTGTCACTTGCACCTGAATGTGACCACCTGCTGGAAGAGAGCGAGTGAAATTCTCAATCAAGCCTGTCAGCACCTGATCCAGCATAGCGGGATTGCTCACAACAGTGGGCAGCTTTTGAGGCAAGACAACATCTAGGGTGACGTTACGCCTTGCCGCTTGCTTTTGCCAACGGGGGATGTTTTGCTGGAAGACCTGAGCCAGTGACATAGAGGTAAGATTGACTGGCACTTGCTTAGCTGCCGTGGTTTCTAATTCTACTGCCCGGAAAATCAACTCCATGCGGTTGATTTGCTCTGTACACTCATGGTCAATAATTTCCAAACGCCGCATCACTTCTGGCGCTAAGTCCCGACGCTTCATCAGCAGCTTAGTCAGGGTGCGAATGGTTGTTAGAGGTGTCCGGATTTCGTGGGTTAGTGCTTGCAGGAGTTCCACCTCAGGCGTTGCTTCACGAGGAGTGGAGATTTTACTGATGCCTCGTTCCTCATTTTTCACCAACCGCTCCCAATGACGACCCCTTTTAAAGCGATCGCTAGAATTGTGGGGTTGTTCTGACTTGGCTGAGGGGCAGCTTGAGGTGACTGGTATGATCTGGATATTCTCGGCTTGGGGAAGTTCTGGTAGATTTTTGAGCAGCAAGCGGCTGAAGTGCATCACGATTTGGTAATCGGGAATCTTCGGCGCAAACTGTTTGCTGATGATGTCCAGTTGACCTAGTTGATGGGGACTGGTTAACATCATCCGAGGGCGGAGTGCTTCCCAAGCTTGTTGAATGTCATTTGGGTCGAATGAAAACCGAAAAGCTGGAACGCCACAGGGGTCTTCTCCGAAAACCATCACTAAACTAAAGCTACTGGTAAAAACTAAACAAAACTGCTCCTCGGCTAATGGATCAGCTGGGAGTAAAGGCAGCCTGTAGGTGGTATTTTCTACCTGTTGAGTCTGTCCATGTTTGGCAGGGGGTAGCTGAAAGGGCATCCACGCCAATGCATTAACTGACTCGTTTGTAAACATGCCTGTCTGGAAACGAGAAAGAAGATCTGGGTGACTGATGACTGGCAAAGGACCGGCTAAGACTAGTCCTTGCAGCGATGACTGCTCACAATTAGCGGCGTCTGAGGTTGAGGCAGCTAACAATTGCAAGAGGAGGTGTTCCAGACTTGCGATCGCACTTTGCCACTCCCGTTGTGCTTTTTCACGAGTTCTTTCCCAGCGATTGCTTGTGCTTCGCTGACCATTCTCAGTTACGGTTGCCTGCCCCACCTGAGGCACAACCTCGTCATTTAGATTTAGCCCAGTTGGTTCGCTCTGGGCTAAAATTTCACTTAAGCTTGGCAAAAACCATTTTTGCACCACGGATCTATCCCCAACGCACAGCAAGCGTATTCCCTAACAATATTTGCTCTTCTGATTACGAGGTTACTGTATTAGTCATCTTTCCAGGGTCGTAGAACCGAACTCATCAGTCGCAATTTCCGTGTTTTTTCCAAACTGACGAGATTAACGTAGGCTGACTACAAGCCGAGGGTCATTCTGCCTCACTGATGAGGGTCATTTCGATTTTGGATTTTGGATGCAAGGATTTTGGATTTTCCCCACAGATAAATCTAGAGGCTTGTGACCAAATTTCTCTCGGTCAAAGCTGCCAAATCCCTATTTTCTCTTAGCTCACTCTGCTTTGCCAACGCTAACGCACTCTCATCTTCCCAAGTCTCATTAATTAATCTGTGAGTTGTCACATGAATATTTAGCGCTGGGAACAACATATAATTATCCTGTTGTTATAGGCTTGTATAAATAGATTTCTACATGAGGCAGTGAGGAGAACAGAGGCATGATAAATAGAGTTTTTTTACTACCACTTTCGCTAAGTTTTTTGGTCGGTGGATATCCAGTTGTTCAAGCTGTTCAAGCTAAACAGCCAGTTGAAGTCGCTCAAGCCAAATGGGAACAAGTTTCTTCTACTGAGGGAGGTTTTACAGTCTTGATGCCAATTAAACCAGCTCAGAAAACCCAAACTACAGAGGGTGCCGCTCTATCACTTGAAGACCACCGCTTCATAGCCTCTTTAGAAGAAGGTAAAGTAACCTATATCGTTTCTTATACCAATTTTCCTGAGGAGTTGTCTCAACTACCTCCTAATGTAATTCTAGATAGTATAAGTAGTCGCTTTACTAACGATAAAAAACTTAAGTCACTCAATCAGCAAGATATTACCTTAGGTCAGTATTCAGGCAAAGAATTTAAGTTTGAAACTCCTGAAGGAACTCTGGTTAAGCAGAGATTTTTTTTAGTGAAACAACGCCTATATCAAGTAATTACAGAAATTCCTAAAGCTAGAGAAAGTGCGCTCTCTAGCGATGTTGAAAAGTTTATGAGTTCATTCAAGTTACTGTAATGTGAAGTCTGGATCGAGGGCTACAGTCACACCCACAGGAGCATAAAGACCTTCCCAATTCTCACCCAGCCTGTAGAGCTTCTAAGCGCAACTTTAATGCAATTCCAAGCAATGCAGATCGGGGTTATTTAATAGTTCTTGAATTGCTTCTGCTCCAGAGCGAATTAGAGCTTCGACTTGGTTAGTTGGTGCATTCCCGCATTGAATCCATACAACTTTAGGTGGGGAACCATACAAACGGCTTCTTTCCGAAAAGTCTGCATCTTGAGTCACAATACAAAAGTCGCTTGTTCTAGCAAATTCCCATATTTCAGTATCAGTCTTCTCTGCCAATCCGTGAAACTGAACATGGCTAGAATTAGGGAAAAGATCGGCTAGTCGAACCACCAGCTTACGACTTAAATTTTGATCAAAAAGCAGCTTCAAGCAGCACCGACCGAAGCAACTAAACGGTGTTCTCGGTCAGCAGCGAACTCTAGACAGGCTCTAATGTCCTCTTCTGTCAATTCAGGGAAATCTTCTAAAATCTCGACATGGGACATACCAGCAGCGAGCCAACCCAGAACATCGTACACGGTGATTCGCATCCGTCGAATACAGGGCTTACCGCCTCGCTTATCCGGCTCAATTGTAATAATATCGCGATAGCTCATAGTGGTTAGAGACTGTGTCTTATCCCTCTCAGTCTAGAGTAGGCTAACATTGGGCTGCAAAGGACGGGCGGGAGAGTTCGGCGGTGTTTCCAAGGTTGTCTGCTGCCCTTGAGCTTCAACGTAACATCATTCATCTTCGCTTGAAAGACCAAAAAATCTGGATTGAAGAAGACTGGACTGAAGACGGTATTGCAATCGCTCTGCTACAGGCAGGAGTGCCTCATGAAGATATTGTCCTAGCCTTTCATCCACCCCGTTTACGTCAGTTTACCAAAAAATTGGGTCTAAAGCCCCGTCCTAGAAGGACGGCTTTCTTTAACTGTGATATAATTATGCTAAGTAACTCAGCGTAATTATGTTGGTATTTGAGGCAAAACTTGAGGTCAAAAAGCAACAGTATGAAAGGCTTGATGAAGCTATTCGTACTGCTCGTTTTGGCCGCAATTCTTGTATCAGATACTGGATAGACAACAAGGGGATTGGTAAGTACGAACTGAGTGCATATTGCAAAGTTCTTGCCAAACAATTCCCTTGGGCAAACAAGCTCAACTCTATGGCGCGTCAGGCTTCTGCTGAACGCGCTTGGAGTTCTATCGCTCGGTTCTACGACAACTGTAAGAAGAAGGCAAAAAAGAAGGGTTTTCCCCGATTTAAGAAGCATCAGACACATGGCTCTGTGGAATATAAAACCACAGGCTGGAAGCTGTCTGAAGATAGGCGAACTATCACGTTCACCGATGGCTTTAAAGCTGGAAGCTTCAAGATGTGGGGAACCCGTGACCTGCACTTTTATCAGTTGGATACTATCAAGCGAGTGAGAATTGTTCGTCGTGCTGACGGGTACTATGTTCAGTTTTGCCTTGATGTCGAGCGAGTTGAGAAACGAGAGCCAACGGGTAAGACCATTGGGTTGGATGTCGGCTTGACTCACTTCTATACCGATTCGGATGGGCAGACCGTAGAAAATCCACGACATCTCAGGAGGTCTGAGAAGGCGCTTAAGCGTCTTGGTCGTAGACTCTCTCGTACCCAAAAAGGCTCGAACAATAGAGCCAAAGCGAGAAATCATCTCTCGCGAAAACACCTCAAGGTAAGTAGGCAGCGTAAAGATTTTGCCGTGAAGTTGGCAAGATGCGTCGTCCAGTCTAACGACTTGGTAGCCTACGAGGACTTGCAGGTGCGAAATATGGTCAAGAATCGGAGACTTTCTAAATCCATCTCCGATGCTGCATGGACGGCGTTCCGAAATTGGTTGGAATATTTTGGGAAAGTGTTTGGGGTAGTAACGGTTGCTGTTCCACCTCACTACACCAGCGCCAACTGTTCCAAATGTGGGGAAGTTGTCAAGAAGTCTTTGAGTACAAGAACTCATAAATGCCATCATTGTGGGTTTGTTTTGGATCGAGACTGGAATGCTGCCATTAATATCTTGGAGTTAGCACTCCGTACCGTGGGGCACACGGGAACGCCAGCCCTGAGCTTTGTCGAAGGGTTAAACGTCTCTGGAGATATCGACCTCTGTTTGGGTGAAGAAATTCCTCCAAGTAAGCCGAGTCGTGGAAAGAGAAAGCCTCAGAAGTGATTCTGAGAATCCTCGTACCTCTACTGTCGAGGAGGATGTCAATGAATTCGCAGCCGTATAACCTGATTGCCCACAAGACACATAAACAGCTCAATTCGCTTCACCAATCAAGGTAAAGCCTGCCCAATCCCTTGGTTCTGGATGTTGTTTCATGATGGTGAGCATGGCAGTTCGCAACGCTTGAGCTTTATCGGGGTTTTGCCGTAGATTTTGATAAAACTGGGTCATCAACTCTGCTGTGGGGGCATCTGGTACTGACCACAGAGAAACCAGCACACTGGGTACACCCGCTGAGATTAAGGAGCGAGATAACCCGATAACACTATCACCAGTAATGCGACCTCTGCCAGTGTTGCAAGCACTTAGGACAACTAATTCTGCATTCAATTTGAGGTTAAGAATTTCTTGAGCAGTGAGTAAACCGTCATCGTTACCGGATGGGGCAAGTGCGATCGCACTTCCAATTCCCTGAATCTCATCAAGTAACCCATGAGTGGCTAGATGAATGATTCGCGCATTGGGCATCAGTTTCTCAATTACTGATTTGGTCGCGTATGAGCCGATGATGGGTTGGGTATTGAGCAGGGGTGCGATCGCGCGAGCTTCTTGTTCCGCACCGGGTAGCGAGGGCAGTGGTTGCGGCGTCTCCCCAGGTGCTGAAGGTACGCTGGGCATAGTGGGATTTCCTACAACCAGGGCATCTTGTAGAGATAATTTATGAATTCCCCTTACCCGTTGGCGTTCTTGGTGCGTGAGTTGCAATACCTGAATCGAAGGGGCGGTGAGGATAGTGTGCTTTTCAATAAGATATTTGCCTAACTGGTCTTTCAGTGCTGCGAAAGGAACTAGAAACAGAGCATCTTGTGGGATAAATATGACATGGGCGCTGGGTTCAGTGGGTAGGAGGTCAGCAATCGGTTGGATTAGCAGTTTATAGAGTTGCTGTAATTGTTGGGTTTGTCTTACCGCATCGACTTGAGAAACCACCTTAAGAGAACGACCCCTAACACCAATGGCTTCACGATTTCGGGTCATCAGGTCTGCTATAGCAATGTTTTGTGGCTGCCAGGGATTAGTGAAACTAACGCTGCGAAATGTCACTTCACCAGTGGGTTTGACTACCCAAATATAGAGCTCTGAGAAGGTAATTGAATATTCAACGAGAGTAGAATTGTGAGTTTTGGCAATTTGTTTAATCTGAGCAATAGTTGGGGGAGTACTGGTAGCTTGAGCTGTTGCTGGGTCTAAGCGAGACACTAATAACTCCACAAAGGCGCGTGCCCGACCGCGTTCTGCAATTTCTAGTGCTGCCTCGGTCTTATTCTGAGCAATGAGGACTTGTTGTAGAATGCGGTAAGTATTAGCTTGAGTTTCAAATAGTGATATTTTATTGCTATCGTTATTACCTAATTCGGCGCGTAGAGATTCCTTAACTTTAATTCCATCAAGTAGAATTTTCTCGGCTACTGCCAGCTCTCCAGATTCCAACAGAGCAAGTCCTAAGTTGTTGAGAGCTAATCCCTCTCCTTGGCGGTCTTTGAGTGCTCGTGAGAGGTTCAACCACTGCTGATAGTACTCAATCGCCTTGGGATAATTCCTCTGGGAAAAGTAAGCTACTCCCAGACTTCCCAAAGCGTTTGCTTCTTCTTGGCGGCTTTGGGTTTCTTTTGCGATCGCTAACTGTTGCTGCAAGTACTCAAGCGCTTTGCTGTGTTCCCCCACAGAAGAATAAGCATTTCCCAAAGTTCCCAGAGCGTTTCCTTCCCCTTGGCGGTCTTTGATTTCCCGTGCAATTTCCAATTGCTGTTGTTCGTACTCAATCGCTTTGGCATAATCGCCCAGGTTCCTGTAAGTAACTCCTAAATTCAACAGAGCATTCCCTTCCCCTTGGCGGTTTTTCATTTCTCGTGTGATGTCCAATGTCTGCTGTAGATACTCAATCGCTTTGGCATAATCGCCCAAGTTTCTGTAAGTAACTCCCAGATTCAATAGAGCATTACCTTCTCCGTGGCGGTCTTGAATTTCCCGTGAAATGTCCAATTGCTGCTGTAGATGTTCAATCGCTTTTGAATAGTTGCCCAAGGCACGGTAAGCAAGTCCTAAATTTCCTAAAGCCTTCCGCTCACCTTCTCGGTCTTTGATTGCCTGGTAAATCGTCAGCGCCTTTTGCCAAGACTGTAATGCTGCTTCTAATTGATTGCTCTGATACTGCCCAAGGCCTTGTTGAAATAGTTGATAGGCTT
>DALYIW010000040.1:15392-37682 GCA_031970155.1 Coleofasciculaceae cyanobacterium CTOTU46601
AATTGATAGGGTAGCTACTAAAGTCAAAAGGGCAGTAGAGCCAATTCTTAGACAGCACATGGCTATGAACAGGATTAGTAGATGCATCTTGAACATTGAGAGTATGAGAAAGAAACTTTCATGTTGCGAGTTGTATACTCGTTCATGGGGTTTCTTGCACAAGTTAGTTTTTTACATAGTTGTATTACTTATCACCCTTTTCTTTGCCATTTATGCAAGAAGAGCCAGGATTGTAACAATCTAGTTTTTAAAAGTGAATAATATGTGAATGAAATTCATTTTAGTGATGGGATTTCACGTTAACTGTGGAAGGCGGCGGCACGAGCGTTGCGATCGCAGCTCTCAAGAGGAGTATTCTTTCCTGGTGGACTGGTCAGCAGCTGAAAACAGACGTTATTGTAGACCGGGAGGTGTTTGAGCAGGGAGCATTCAAGGCTCAAGGTGAGGGATTTGAGCGCCTAAACAAGACTTTTGAGGGGTGATTGGAAGAGATTTTGAGCCAAATTGCTAGCACGGTTTGGGAAGAAGCTAGCTAAGTTGTAGAACAATACTCAAGTAGTTATTTGGAAAACTAAAAATAAAGTTATGTACCGCCAAATCAAGCCTTTAATAGTTGTTCTAGTCGGGTTATTTGTCGCTGGATTTATAGTCATTATGCCGGCTAGCGGTCAGTCACAGTTGACGGCTACATCAAAAGTGGCGATTAACGGCATTGGACCGATTCGAGTTGGGATGACAATTCGGCAGGCGGAAGCATCCGCTAGAACTCGGCTACTCTCACAGGGGGCTAAGCTAGAAAATTGCTGGTATGTCAAGCCGCAAGGAGGACCGAGAGATCTTTCCTTTATGGTTATCGGCGAGAAAATCGCGAGAGTGGATATTTACGGCAACAGTCCCATCACAACTGTTCGTGGTGCAAAAATCGGTGATTCTGAAAACCGGATTAAGTCACTTTATGCAGTCCGCATCACTCCTCATGAATATGTTCAGGGGGGTCACTATCTGACGTTTGTCCCTAATGACACATCTGATCGGCAGTATCGTATGGTGTTTGAGACGGATGGCAAACGAGTAAAGATGATTCGAGCGGGTAGACTGCCTGAAGTCGAGTATGTTGAGGGATGCGCTTAAAGCCATGACAAAGCGTAAAATTCTGCAAGAGGGAGCTAGCTATACTTTTCGCTCCTACTTTGAGCTACTGAATGATACAGATGAAGTACTGGCAGAGTTTGGTTATCGATTTGAACGCCAGCGCCTCCAGCTTCCGAAAACAACTCGTCAGATTGAGCACCTCCCGGAGTTGCAGCAGCAGCTTGAAGAAACGATTCCTTTTGTGACTCTCACCAGTGAGGCAGCAAAGCGGGAAATTTTGATTGCTCCGGTGTTGACGCGAGTGGCGGTGATGTGTCGCTGTCTGTTGCGGATTGAGTATCCTCTGAAGGTGAGCGAACAACTTCAGGGGAATCTAGATTATTTTATCCAGTCAGGGCAGGGTTTGATTGTAATTGAGGCAAAAAGGGATGACTTGACGCGGGGATTTACACAACTGGCGGTAGAGATGATTGCACTATCGATGCTGGAGGAGTCGCCGGAGGTATTGTATGGGGCGGTGACGATTGGAGAAGTGTGGGTTTTTGGGAAATTGGAACGTCGTACGTACACGATCGCCAGAGATATCGGTTCGTATACTTTACCGGATGACTTGCCAGAGTTGGTCAGGATTTTAGTGGGAATTCTGGAGTAACAGGAGAGATTAGGGAGTAGGGAGTAGACCTAGAAGACAAAAACCTACTGTGCGATCGCTCCTCAAAAAAAAACAAGAGAGCCACTTGAGGCGACTCTCCCGATCATCAGGGTGCATCTACTTCTCATAAGTATAGAGGGTAGGGGTGAGGGGTGTCACCCCTTTTTTGATGAAGAATTGGTGAAGCGAGAGTAGGCGATCGCAACTCTCCCGTAGATAGGGCGATCAGACAAACTGATTAATTCCGCCAAACGCTTACCCATTAACCATTACCCATTACCCGTTACCAAAAATGCGGTTTTCCACCATAAGTACGAGAAAGCCAACGCTCTGCTAGGATTTGTTGATAAACCGCCTTATAACCATCAGTCATGCCCTCTCAGCAGGAGTCATAAGATGTTTAAAAAAAGTATTGGTACTCAAATTCTCACAGCCTTCGTCACCTTTGTCCTAGTTGTTGCCTGTAGTCAGAACAATAAACCTTCCACAACAACCACTAATTCAGCGAATACATCAGTAACGTCATCCATCCCCATTGGCGTTGCCGTAGCACAAACCAGTAATGTGGCATTACTCGGTCAAGAACAAGTCATCGGTGCCAAAATTGCCGAACAGTATTTTAATAAAAAAGGAGGTGTCAACGGTACGCCCATTAAATTAGTTTTCCAAGATACGGCAGGCGACGAACAAGGGGCAATTAACGCCTTTAATACTCTAATTACCCAAGATAAAGTTGTGGGAATTGTTGGCCCAACACTGTCTCAGCAAGCGTTTAGCGCAGGTCCAATTGCTGATCGTTCTAAAGTACCAGTCCTGGGGCCATCTAACACTGCCAAAGGAGTTCCCCAAATTGGAGACTATATTGCTCGCGTGTCTGCACCTGTAGCAGTTGTTGCTCCGAATGCAATCAAAGCAGCACTCAAACTCAATCCTCAGATTAAAAAAGTTGCTGTCTTTTTTGCTCAAAATGATGCTTATAGTAAATCAGAAACAGAGACGTTTCAACAGGCTGTTAAAGACCAAAAACTTGATTTGGTAACTGTACAAAAGTTTCAAACTACGGATACAGACTTCCAAACTCAGGCCACTAATGCTATGAACCTAAAACCTGATCTAGTAATTATCTCTGGTCTAGCAGCAGATGGTGGAAATTTAGTCAAGCAACTGCGTCAACTGGACTACAAAGGTTTAATTATTGGCGGCAATGGTCTGAATACATCCAATCTCTTCCCGGTATGCCAGACCCAATGCAATGATATTTTAATTGCTCAAGCCTATAGTCCAGAGTTATCCAATGAAATCAACAAGGATTTCAGAGATTCTTATAAGTTGCAAAACAAAAAAGAACCGCCGCAGTTTAGCGCTCAAGCCTTCACTGGAGTACAGGTATTTGTGGAAGCGTTGAAAGCGTTGGATAGTAAAACCAAAGTTACCACCTTACCTCTAGACCAGTTACGCACACAACTAAATCAGCAAATTTTAGCAGGTAAATATATTACACCTCTTGGGGAAATTGCTTTCGATCCACAAGGAGAAGTAAAACAAAGTCAGTTTTACGTGGCTCAAATCAAGATGGAACAAGATGGAAAAAATGGGCAATTTGCCTTCTTGAAATGAACAAAACTGTTGCTCATGTTGCTGCAACCTTAGTGACTTTCAGTTTATTGCTAACAGCCTGCAATTCTTCTAAGTCGCGCACTTCTTCTACTAATACAACGGCTCCATCAACCCAAACTAATTCAGTCCGTGCTATTCCAATTGGAGCCGCCTTCTCACAAACTAGTAACTATGCTCTTTTAGCTCAAGAATCGGTAATTGGTGCCAAAATTGCCGAGAAATATTTCAACGACAAAGGCGGCATCAATGGTACTCCGATTAAACTGGTATTCCAAGACACTGGAGGAGATGAAGCAGGTGCCATCAACGCCTTCCAAACTCTGATTAATCAAGATCGAGTGATTGGAATTGTTGGGCCATCTGCTTCACAGCAGGCATTTAGTGCTAACCCCATTGCCGAACGAGCAAAAATACCCGTGATTGGTGCATCGAATACGGCTAAAGGAATTCCCCAAATTGGTAACTATATTGCGCGGGTTTCTGCGCCGATTTCGTTAGTTGCTCCGAATGCAGTGAAAGCCGCTCTCAAACTTAATCCTAAGATTAAAAAAGTTGCTGTTTTGTATGCTCAAAATGACGCTTTCACAACATCTGAGACAGAAATATTTCAGCAAGCTATTAAACAGCAAGGGTTGGATATAGTTACAGTACAAAAATTCCAAACCACAGACACAGACTTTCAATCCCAAGCTGACAATGCAATTAAGCTTCAACCGGAGTTAGTAGTTATTTCTGGACTAGCTGCTGATGGAGGTAACTTAGTTAGGCAACTACGGGAACTAGGTTATAAAGGTCTGATTGTTGGTGGTAATGGTCTAAATACTTCTAATATTTTCTCTGTATGCAAGAAACTATGCGATGGAATTATCATTGCTCAAGCCTACAGTCCTGAAGCTCCTGGCGAAATTAATGCTGCATTCCGCAAGGCTTATCAGTCACAAAAAAAGAAGGAACCGCCTCAGTTTAGCGCTCAAGCTTTTACGGCTGTACAGGTATTTGTAGAGGCACTGAAAGCTTTAGATCAGAAAAGTAAAATTAGCACTTTGTCTTTGGAACAGTTACGCACACAGCTTAATCAGCAACTCCTAGCTGGAAAGTACACTACACCACTAGGGGAAATTGCTTTTACTTCTGAAGGTGAAGTGATACAGAGTCAGTTTTATATTGCTCAGATTAAAATGGATGCAGATGGAAATAATGGTAAATTTACTTTCCTCAGATAATAAATTTTGTTGTTTGTTGTTGGTTGTTTGTTGTTGGTTGTTTGTCAAAAATACTTTTCTTGTCACTCCCCTGCTTCCCCTGCTCTCCATCTGTAGCTGTCCTTCAAGCAAATTGATATAAGTCCTGATCTGCTTTGACCTACCGAAGTAGATTTCAGTCAATTAGCGCAATAAAATGTAACAATTTTGCCGAAACTTTCAGTTTAAAGGGTGCTAACTTTACCATTAGAAATAAAAAATTTAAGATATTTTCTCGTTTGTATCTGCTTAGTCAAAATTTTGGCGTACAGGCTATAAAATCCTCTAATTTTGTAGAGCCGTACCTCACTCGCCTTTCCCGTGACACTCACACTAGAACCCTTACTCAACTACCGTCTTGAAGAACATCTGTACTTTGGGACAGTAATCGACTTTTGCCCGATAGTTAGTGGTTTCTCTTCTATAAAAATTGGTGACTGGAGAAGAACTCACTTAGACTGCTCTGTTGCGATCGCTTATGGCGTCAGCTTAACAGTCCAGAAGTCAAAAATCATCGATATTTGTCAAGGCAGATTTCTCAAGATTGAGGGAAGAGGAGTTACCCGCTTTTACTGGTATGCTCCTGGAACAGTTTGTGGAAATGTTTGCTGGAACCAGCTCTTAATTCCCAATCGAGTCATTGCTGATTATGACGAGAATCAAGAGATGACACGACAGGTGCATTATCATGACTTGAAGTTGCTTGAATTGTCTTACAGCAATCAGTCTCGATGCTCTGTCTACACCAGAGAAGAACTGATTGCCGAAGCACACAGAAGAATTCGCCGCTTTCACACCCTAGAACATGACTAAAGTCATGAGTAGAATTGTGACTTTGTGTTGATGTTTTGAATGGGTGCAGGTTTATATGATCGAGACATGAAAAAAAACGAGTGTCAAAAATTTCCCCACTGGCTTATAGCTAGTGGGTTTTTTCTTTCAACAGAATTCGTAGAACTATTCAACACTCATTGATTTGATAGCAGGAAGATTAACCGTCAGTGGGACATCTGGGGATTGAGTTAATCGCGTCGTCGTTATTTATGCCTCGTTTTGTTAGAGAGTAGAGCAACATTTAAAGCACCATTATTTATTTATGGAGCTATTCATCCCGGACTAACGTCCCGCTGCGCTATCATCCTTCATCCCTCATCCCTCATCCTTCATCCCTCATCCTTCCGATTAACTGCTACCGTTAAACCCAATTGGCTACGGCTTTTCTCAACTGGCGTTGTTGTGGATACCATCGCTGCTAGTAGCTGCTCTGGCACTACCTCAAAGGGTAGGCGATGGATATCAGAACTTGGTTTACAGGCAATTTCAGCTGCTTTTCGTAACTCTGCCAAGGTGATGTTGCCTAAACCCAAAGCATCGAGATTTTGAGGTAGACCAATTTCATCGTAAAACTTTAATAGCTGTTGCCGTGCTGACGCTGCTAATTGATTTCCCTGAAGCATTTCTTCTAGACGCAGTTGCACGAGAATACCGTAGGCGACTTTCTCTCCATGCAGGGCATGATGAGCCGCAGGGAGATGCGTTAATCCATTGTGGATAGCATGAGCCGCGACGGTACGACACTGGGCACCACCTAAACCACCGATGACACCAGCTAGCAAGACTGTAGCATCGACTACTTCTCGCCAAGCTTCACTGCCTGGTTCTTTAAGGGCATCAGCTGACTTTTGAAAGAGGATATCTCGTAAGACTCTTGCCTGTTGTACAGCAGCAATAATTAGCGTCACCGGAGAACTGCCACTACTAACTGAAGCTTCATACCACTTGGCTAAGGCATCCCCAATTCCTGCTACTAGGGTGCGTTGTGGCGCTGTCTGAATCAAGCTGTAATCTAGCACGAGCAAGTCTGGACAACGGTCAAGACCAACATCGTACAGGAAAGCACCTTGGTCGGAATAGATATTAGATAAAGCCGTCCAAGCGGCACAGGTAGCAGCTGAGGTGGGTATGGTGACAACGGGTAGCTCACACTGATGGGCTAGGAGTTTGGCGGTGTCTAGGGCTTTACCGCCGCCGATACCAATAATCAAGTCCGCTTGATGGGAGGTAGCGGCTTTTTGCAGAGAGGCTAAGGATGCCTCGCTGCAATCGGGAGTATAGGAGCGTTGAGCATAGCGTAGTTGCTGCTGTTCCAGGACAGGTTGTAGTTTTGATGCTAGAGCAGCCAGGGTGCTGTTGCCTCCTACAACCAATGGACGATGCCCCAAGCGTGCGATCGCTTCTCCTGAAAGTTCCAATGCCTGGGAACCACGTAACACTTGGGCCGGTGCAACAGTTAAAGAAAGCAATGAGGTAGAAGCTGGGTTCATCGTGCCTGTAGCAGAAAATTAGAATTCAGATACTTGAATATACTAATCTAACCTAACAGTGGGCAGTGGGGAGTCGGGAGTCGGGAGTTGGGGAAAAATATTTTTCTCCTAAATTTATCTACGAAGTTCATTCAAAACTCAAAACTCAAAACTCAAAATTCTTGACTGCAACTTTGTAGGCTCTAACTGCGGGAAAGAGGTGCAGATGAAATAGGGAGCAACACTTTAAAATTAGAACCTGCACCTACTCTACTGCTGACCGAAATCGAACCACCGCAGCGTAGTAATAGCTGCTGCACAATGGTTAAGCCAAGTCCTGCACCCGTTTCTTCACTATTGGTTGAGCGTCCTCGATAAAAACTGTCGAAAATTTTGGGAATTTCACTGGCAGGAATGCCGATACCAGTATCACTAATTGCCAGCTGGACGTATTCATCCTGAAGAGTAACTCGCACCCTAACTTGACCGCCAGCTTGAGTAAATTTGAGACTGTTGTGCAGTAGATTGATGATGATTTGCCTCAGCCAAGTTTCTAAGCAAAAGACAGGTGGCATCTCGGTGGAAAAAGTGTAGCCAAGTTGGATCCCTTTTTCTTGAGCCAGTGGCTGATAAGTGCTGACAATACCAGGGACAATTTCTGCAAGCTTCACGGACGGCATTACGGTGGGTTGAGGTTCACTTTCTAGTTGTACTAGATTGAGTAATCCTGTAATTAGAGAATTTTGGCGATCGCATTCTGTATTGAGTAGCTTCATATAACGCTGACGTTGAGGTGGCTTGAGTTGCGCTGAATCCAGCAGCTTCAAAGCTGTTTTCATATTCGTCAACGGTGTCCGTAGTTCTTGAGCAACTCGCTGGAGAAGCTCATCTTTGTTGCTTAGGTCATCATTGAGTGACGCTGGAGTAGCTAGGGTAGTGTCTTGTTGGCGTTTTTGGGTTAGGCTCACTAAGCCCTGTCTACGCGCTAAAAACCGCCTCCGCAAACGCTTATTAGCTAGGTCATTAGGCACGGCAAAGCTACGCTGTGATGGATCGCAAGTGGTTGGTGAGTGAAAAATTTCTTCCGTGCGCTGTACTTGCTTCATTAACAGTCGAGTTAAAAGTGCTTTCTCCTCAGCAGCTGAAAGCGAGGTACACTCAATTGGGAAATCTTCTAGTAATTGGTCAGGGGTGGTATCAGCCACAGCGATCGCCTCTTTTATACCCTCCAAAACTCGCTGCACTACCTGTCCCTCAAAAGAACAAACAACCATCAACTGAGGAGTTTGGTGCAAGGTTTCTGTTGTTTGTGGTTGAGGTTGAGCTGCCACAATCACACTATTAAACTGGTTCGAGACCACTAACAAAAAGTACTCCCGCTTCAGCTGACTCCCAGCTGCCAGATTGACAGAAATAATTTGAGTGTTGTTGTTGATGTCAACTGCCTGAGCAATCTCATTTGTTCTCTCTACCCTGTCATCCCCAATACAGTTGCACACATAAATCGACTGGGGTGAACTAATCTCCTGCTGATAGCGCTTTAATTGAGCCTGCCAGTCTTCTGTTGGCGGTAACTTAGTCCAGAGTGTGGCTGAAATTTTTTCCTCAATCAAGACATCTATCAGTGCCTCCACTAGAGATTTGAGCGTAGCCGAACTGACGGCCAGAGGCTGGGGAGGTTCAAGAGTGTCCAGAACTAGCTGGTAGACAGACAAATTAGGCGTTGATGGTCGGTTCATCAAAGGTTCAAGGTTGGAGAGGTTGAAAGCTAAAAGTTCTAACACTCTTCTAACTTTCAACCTTATAATCTGCAACCTTCAACTGGTTGACCTTTGAAAGGATGAGGGATGAGGGATGAGGGATGAGATACAAACACATGAATTTATTTATGGGGCTATTGGCGTTATTCATCCTTCCCGCATTCATCCTTAAGAGTGATTTACAACCTTCAATTACCCATTACCCATTACCCATTACCCATTATTTCGGTCAAATCTTCTAGAGAGTGCTTCTCGCGCTTGCTCTCGATCGTCGAAGTGGATTTTTTCAGTGCCCAGAATTTGGTAGTCTTCGTGACCTTTCCCGGCAATCAAAACACCGTCTCCTGGTTGGGCTTGTAAAATGGCGGTGCGAATTGCAGTGGCGCGATCGCGAATTACCATCGGTTCTACTGACGAGGGTATACCTTCTAACACGTCTTGTAATATTCGTTCTGGGTTTTCCGTCCGAGGATTATCTGAGGTAACTACGGCAACATCCGCTAACTCGGCGGCAATTTTACCCATTTTCGGGCGTTTTGTGCGATCGCGATCGCCTCCACAACCAAACACGCAAATCATCTTGCCTGGAATAAATGGTCGAGACGCCTTCAGCAAATTCTCTAAACTATCGGGTGTGTGAGCATAATCGACAATCACACTGATATCCTGTTCTGGCTGAATCTGCACCCGTTCCATGCGTCCAGGAACACCCATAAATTGAGGTAATGCCGCTACTACAGACTCTAAATCCAGACCCTGGTGTAAAACTGCTCCTACAGCAGCCAACAAGTTAGACAAATTGTACTGACCCACCAACGGCAAACGGAAGAGAACCTCACCCACCGGCGTATGCAGCATTCCACTAACCCCCGTCGGTTCATAGTTCAGGTCACTCGTCCACAAGTGGGCTGATGAATCCTGGACACTATAAGACCAAACTCGCTCTGGAGGCAACTGCTTAATTAACTGCCGTCCATAGGGGTCATCTGCATTAATTACTGCTCGACTTTGGAGATAATCAGGATTGAATAGAAGCGCCTTCGCCGCGAAATAATCCTCCATATCACGGTGATAGTCCAAATGGTCTTGAGTCAGATTTGTAAATACCGCCACCTCAAACGGACAGCCCATGACTCGACCTTGTGCCAGTGCGTGGGAACTGACTTCCATCACACCCAACTGACACCCCGCATCTACTGCTAACTTCAGTTGGTGTTGCAGTTCCACCGCAAACGGCGTGGTATGAATTGCCGTTTGTTCAAAACCCGGCCAACGGGCATAGAGTGTGCCAAACAGTGCTGTAGGTAGCTGGGCATGAGTCAGAAGATATTCGATGAGATGTGTGGTTGTGGTTTTGCCGTTGGTGCCAGTAACACCAATTAACTTCAGCTGTCGTCCTGGGTAGCCGTAGAAGGCTGCTGCTGCTTGAGCACAGGCGACATTCATGTCCGAAGCTGTGATTATACAGGCGCTTTCTCCTTGCTCTTTTTTAGGGAGGGGAGGGTGTTTTTCGGCAGCTTGGGGAGAGATGAGGGCGGCAACGGCACCGGAGGCGATCGCACTTTCCCAAAACTCCCCACCATCTACCCGCGTTCCTGGCATCCCAATAAATAAATCTCCCGCCTCACAAGCGTGGGAATTGGTCGAAAGTCCCTTCACCTCAGCCTCAAGCGCCGGATGCGTTGGCATTGTCACAATGCTAGGAATGGTTGCTAATAATTCACGTAGTTTCATCTCGATCAACTCCTCACAAACAAAGGGACTGAAAGCAGAAAGGGGAGTCGGGAGTCGGGAGTCGGGAAAGACTTAACAACCTATTCTTATTTACCACCCTTCTGTTTCTGGGACTATTTTGGCTTATCCTATGAGCAAAAATATTTCTGTAACATTCTTTCCAACTGCTGAACTGTACTACGGGGAGAAGGGCGAGGCAAGGGTTCTTCCCTACCAGCACTGTCTCGACACAGTACTGGCACCTCATACTGATAAGCTTGGAACCAATCTTCGCGACTAGTAATATCTCGTACCTCTAGTTCAAACTTTAAACCTTGAATCTGTTCTAGTTTTTCTTGCAGTCCCTCACACAAATGGCAACCGGGCTTACTATAAAGAATTAATTGCATTGATTGTCTTTAAATTATTGGATATAAAGCAGCAAATTCAGAGAGTTTTCTATTACGGTTCAGCGGTAATTTCTTATTTGATAAGGTTTATATTGAGCTTCATCAAAAATTCTACTAAGCTTCACTCAAATTTAAAAAACTAATAGTATTGCCCTTAGTCTGACTCAACTAGTTAGTAACCGAACTCCGGTTATCCGGTCAATTTATGTCTTTTCAAGAGTTACAATTGATGGTGTTCAACATCCCAAACTAGTATGACTCAATTGACGGAATCTTCGGTGCAACCTCCCAGCTTTGACCTGGATGACCTCAATCAAAGATTTAACACCGCTCATCCCAGAGAAATTCTGGCATGGTGCGTTGAGAATATCCCGACTGGTTTTGTGCAAACCAGTGCCTTTAACGTTGATGATATGGTAATTACAGATATTCTCTATCGCGACCTCAAGCCAGCCACACCAGTTCCAGTCATATTTCTCGACACACTGTACCATTTCCCCCAAACCTTAGAACTCGTTGCCAAAGCCAAAGACCTCTATCACCTGGATCTGAAAACCTATAAGATTCCAGATGTTGATTCCCGTGAGGCTTTTGCTGCTCAATACGGTGATGCCCTTTGGGATACGGATATTCAACAATTCCATCACCTAACCAAGATTGAACCACTGCAACGGGGTTTAGCGGAACTCAACACACTTGCCTGGATAACTGGTCGCCGTCGTGACCAAGCGGTGACTCGCGCTGACATGCCAGTGTTTGAAATTGACGGTAACGGGCGGATGAAAGTCAATCCTTTAGCCAACTGGACGCGCAAAGAATCTTGGACTTATGCACACGAACACAGTGTAATCTACAATCCTCTACACGACCAAGGATATCCCAGCATTGGCGATGAACCCATTACAACGCAAGTAAAAGACGGTGAAGACGAACGCGCTGGTCGTTGGCGGGGCACTGGTAAAACCGAGTGTGGCATCCACATCTAAAAAATTAGTTATCCCCAAGCTAAAAATTTCTAGAGAACACAGAACGATTTTCATTTCATACAGGACTTACGCATGGACGCCACATATAGTAGGGGTGAACGGCCGAGAACCCCTGCAAATGGCGGTTCATAATCAGAAATTTGCGTAAGTCCTGTCATAGAATTCTTGGGGCGTTGCTTCGCGTGCATTAGCGCACATCGCATCGAACAAAAAACCCTCAGCAATTTTGCTGAGGGCAGTCATCAGGGTGCATCTACTTTTTCTGTTTTCGACATAGCTTAAGCCGCGTCAGGAAAATTTGAGTATCTTAAGTTGAATGGTTTCGTGTGAACTACCCACACTAAATCGAAGCGATTATAGTGTGGGCTTCTAACATCGCGGGGGAATGCCTTAGAACGGACTTGCGCCCCAACTTTGGTCTTACTTCCCCTCCGTTAGCAGAGACGGCTGTTCCATCCGTCTGTAGCATTCTGATACCTTCTGCTCTAATATTTGTTGCGGCATTACCATCGCGGTCGTGACGAGTGCCGCAATGAGGACAAGTCCACTCTCTAACATCAAGGGACAACTTATCAATCTGGTAATAGCAATTAGAGCAAAGTTTGGAACTGGGGAACCATCGGTCAATTTCTACCAACTTACCGCCTTTTTTCTCTAGCTTGTAAGCAAGAAAATTGGTAAAGGTTCCCCATCCAGTATCAGATATGGCTTTAGCTAAATTGTGGTTGCGTACCATGCCTTTGACATTAAGATTTTCTCCTACGACAACTTGGTTTTCATTGACGAGTTTTCTTGATAACTTATGTAGAAAATCCTGACGGGATTTAGTCACCCGTTCGTACACTTTAGCTACAGTCTTTTTAGCTTTGTTTCTTGAATTACTGCCTTTCTGCTTTTTAGCTAGCTTTTGCTGCTTGCGTTTGAGGTTTTTCTCATGTTTGGCTAGATGCTTGGGATTATCATACTTAGAAATTTTACTGCCATCACTTGTGATAGCAAAATGAGTCAACCCCAAATCAACCCCAATCACCCTGCCTTCTGTTGAAACTGTTGGGTTTTCTCCCTCAGTTTCAGTCAGTATTGATGCAAAGTATTTTCCTGATGGGTCTAAACTGACTGTAACGGTTTTGATTGTTCCTTCTAAGTTTCTGTGCAACTTAGCTTTAACGAGAGCCACCGCGCCCGGAAACCTCACCGCCCCCTCAAGTACCTTGACATTCTGAGGATACTGAATTGACTGCTTGCCATGCTTCGACTTGTAACGAGGGAACCTAGCACGTCCTGCAAAAAAATTTTTGTAAGCTGTGGTGAGATTGAGCGTCGTTGCTTGCAAAACTTGGCTGTAGCATTCAGACAACCATAGAGTACTTGGAGCTTTTTTGAGTTTTGGCAAGAAGGCATTAAGCGCTGACTGACCAAGACTTTTCCCTGTTTCCTTATAAGTCTCAATTGACTTATTTAGAGCATAATTCCACCACCATCTAGCACAGCCAAAGTGCTGAGATAGCATTACTTGTTGCTCTGGCGTTGGATAAAGTCGAACCTTGACCGCTTTGTGCAGCATCTTAATACCTCCTTACTGCATTATATATAAACCAGTAAGAATATCAGGAAGATTTGGAAAACGCAGTGCCATCCTTTTCCCGCCTTTCATCGGGCCGCTAAACTGGGTACAGTTATAGCGGGGGACTTCCCGGCGAATTAGTTAAATCTACCAAGACATTTGTTACTGCTCTTGGGCGGCATTGAGGTTTGTCTGACTCAAATCAGCCCCAACCAGCTTTGTTTGATTAAGGTTGGCATCACGGAGATTAGCACAGCTCAAGTTGGCTCCATACATCTGAGCCTGATTCAGCTTGGCTTGGCTCAAATTTGCTTGACTCAAATCAGCTCCGTTTAGATTGACCTGCGCCATGTCCAATCCTCTCAAATTGGCACAGTGAAGATTTGCTTCTTGTAGCGTGGCTCCTGCTAAATTAACCTCAACTAAATTAGCTCTACTCAAGTCGGCTTGATTGAGATCAAGTCCCTGGAGATTCGCTTGCTGGAGATTAGCGTTGTGTAAATTAACTTGACACAAAACTGCCTCTTTGAGGTTCGCTCCTCTTAAATCTGCTCCACTTAAGTTGGTATTAATCAGATCAGCTCGTCCTAAATCTGCTCCTCTCAAATCTGCTCCACTCAAGTCCGCTCCAGTTAAGTCAGCGGCACGCAGATTAGCTTGTTGGAGATTAGCTTCTTTCAATGTGGCTTTCTTCAAAATCGCCGCACTCAGTTTGGCTTTTTGGAGGTTAGCTTTGCTCAAGTTGACTCCGCTGAGGTTGCTCCAAACAAGGTTGATCTCAGACAAGTCAGTCTGTTGAAAATCCCGTCGTCCTTTGGCATATTGCTGCTTGAGTTCCTGAGTTTTCAAGGCATTGACTTCTTTAGGATTTCTTTTAGACAGCTGAGTGTTGACAGTTGCAGGTGGATTCATCGTTTCTTCTCCTTGCTTGACTGTTTGTTCAACCTTAGAACCAGAGCAGGCAAGGTAGTGTATCTCTACAGGAGGAATCAATCATTTACTTTCTCTACCAAAAGGCAAAGATAGAAGTCACCGTAAAATCGCATTTTTGGGTAATGGGTAATGGGTAATGGGTAATGGGTAATGGGTAATGGGTAATTCCTTACCAGTAAGCGTTTGGCTTCATTTATCAGTTTGTCTTATCACCCAGCAACAGTTAATTCCTTCGCTGGATATACATCGACAAGCAGTAACCGTTCTAACCTGTACCTAACAGCAAGGAAAGGAGCAGAAAAAATGAATCCACTTGCAACTGTTAACGGAAAATTGCCAAAATTTGCAGCGTTAGTAATACTAACTCTTGCTTTCTTGGGTGTTGAAATCCCAGAGGCAACTGTTCAAGCACAGCCAAGTCGCTCAGTTCCCACTGTCCCTAAAGGCGATGGCTCATATTTATACGGAGAAATCCCTAAACCCAACCAAATAGGAAAGCAGTATGTGGTATTTCAACGTCAAAAGGGCAAAGTAGTGGGAGCGCTGTATTTACCTAATTCAGAGTTTTCCTGCTTTAGAGGTTCTCAAAACAACAACACGTTAGACGTTAAGTCGCTTAATGCGGGTGACCACAAAGTTGGCCTAGCGAAAATTAATCTTTCTTCTTTGCATCCGATTAAATCTCTTAGTGCTAATGAGCTGCGCTTAATCTCAACCTGTAAACAAGCAACGGTTGCACTGACTAACAAATAACCGATCTCAAGAAGTTAGAGAAAGCGATTACACAGTCGAGGGTGGGTGCATCTCATTTTTATCAATTCTCATACCATTTACCAATTAGGCAGAAATTATTCCTTGAGCCTCCAGTACTGCGGCAACTCGTAGAATTAGTGATTCCTTGTAAGGGGCTGCAATAATTTGTACTCCTAATGGTAAGTAACCTGGAAGATGAACGGGTACCGATAAAACAGGTAAGCCAATAAAAGACAAAGGTTGGGTGTACAGTCCCAGATTAGGACGAACTAATACCTCTTCCCCAGCAATGACCATTTTTTCCTGACCAAGTAGAGGAGCAACACAGGGGGTTGTGGGGGCGAGAATGATATCGACATTCTGGAAGATTTCACGGACGCGATCGCGATACCATCGCCTAAACCGTTGCGCCTGAATGTACCAGGTTGCTGGAATTAGGGCACCTGCCAGAAAGCGATCGCGCGTTGCTGGGTCAAAATCTTGAGGACGCGATCGCAAATTAGCCATCTGCAGATTTGCCCCCTCAGAAGCCGTAATAATATACGCCGCCGCCCTTGCCCGATGAGGTTCTGGTATTGTTACAGAGGCGCTGACATCTAGGGCACGAGCAACCTTAGCAACCGCTTCAAAGACTTCCCGTTCTCCACCTTTAGCAAAATAACCATCAGCAACAGCAATCCGCAAACTCTTAATACCTCCCTCAAGTTGAGGTAAGCAAGCTTCTGGCGGACGAGTTGTACAAACTGGGTCACTTGCATCTGCACCCTGAAGGATATCAAAGGTTGTAGCAATATCTCGCACGGAACGAGCAAACAGTCCAATATGGTCGAAGCTACTGGAAAATAAAACAACGCCTTGGCGTGACAAACGCCCATAAGTAGGCTTCAAGCCAAAAATACCGCACAACGATGCTGGAACACGGATAGAACCGTTAGTATCAGAACCCAGAGTGATAGGTACTAATCCTGCTGCAACTGCCGCTGCCGAACCCCCAGAGGAACCTCCAGCAATACGGGTAGGATCGTGAGGGTTACGAGTAGAACCGTAATGGCTATTTTCAGTAACAAATCCATAGGCGTACTCATCCATATTCAACGCCCCAACTAGCACAGCACCTGCTTGTTTAAGTCGGGCGACGGCAGTAGCATCTGTTGTTGCTGGAGGATTTTCGGCGTTAATTTTTGCGCCAGCTAGGGTAGTTAAACCCGCAATATCAAATAAATTCTTAACAGCAAAAGGCACGCCTGCGAGAGTACCAGGATTTTCACCTTGAGCGTTAGCGAAGCGTCTCTGAAGGAGAAACGTATTATCAATCTGTTCAGCATCTGCCAGTGCTGTATCAGTTGTTACAGCAGTGAAACAATTAAACGCCTCATTTCGCACTGCAATTCGTTCTAAGGCAGCACTCACAACCGCTTTTGTACTAATTTCACCCGCTTTAATGGCAGTAGCAGTAGCAACAGCATCAGCTTTTTCTAAGTCTAAAGTCATGGCTTCAAATTACTTTGCACCCCTCCAACCTTCACCCATATAACTGGTTATTTGTTATGAGTTGTTTATTAAAGAATACAAACAACCAACAACCAACAACCAACAACAAATTTTCTACGGCTCAAATACAGGTGCCGCTTCGATTTCGTCAGGTAGGGGAAATTCTGTAACGAGTTGTGCGATCGCCGCAATTGTCGTCAAGTTTTTTACCACACCAGGATGGTATTCTGGAGCGATCGACAAGTTCAATAATTCGCTCACTTGCTCAACATACTGATCGAAATTAAGCATCTTTTCCTGCATTTTAATCCAATGCCTCTGACACAATTAAATAATCTCAAACTCTAGGTGATGGCTTTTAAGAAAATCGTGGGTGAAATGGTCAATCACATTTGTATCACTGAGTTCTAAGTTGTAGAAATCTATAAATTCATGATGCTCAAAATAGGGTCCAGCGTGCCAAGTCCCCATCTCTAGCTTAATAAAGCAATTCCCTGGAATGCGGAAAGCCGCAAGGTCTTCTAATGCTGGTTGTTCAGCTTCATTATTAGGAGGGGCAACAGTAATGAACCAGTCTTTTCCTTCTAGAGAACCTAAGCATTGAGTGCATTGAACATGGCGAGTAATTTTGTGAAATTTACAACCTTTAAGATTTAGCCGCATGATGTAAAACCGAGGAGTGCCATGCTGAAGGTTTAACTGAGCATCCTCTGAATCATAGGTCTTGCCGTCTTTACTGGCAAAAATCACTTGACCATAAGGTGCAAAGTTTTCTGGCGTTACCCATTGGGCTTGTAATTGTTGAACTATCTTTGCTGTACTCATTGATTTCTCCTTTGTGCTTGAGTTTTACCCACACAATCAATATTGCTACTGTTTTTAGCTTACCGAAGTTATTTGTCGCGGCTCTCTTTTATATAAGGAATGTCACGCGCTACTGGAGGAGTAGACTTACTCGCCAGCCCCACCAGTGCCCATCGGGCAACAACATAAAGAATCTCCAGTAGTTGTTCAACCTTTAACTACTACCACTGCAGACAACAAATTATCTAGTAGTTTAACAGGAGTGGCAGCAGCAATCGGGGATACTATTTTAAGGATGGCGCAGTGGCTTGTCCTAAGACGACACGTTTCAGAAGACTGATGCGATCGCTATATTTTTTACTGTTGATTTTCTAAAGAAACAATCATGATTAACTACAAAAAGCTAGTTAGTATCTACTTACCAGAAGAGCTATATCAAGCTCTGATTAACTATCAAGAGCAACGAGGGATTGAGGAAACTTCAAGAGCTTTAAGTGAAATCCTGGCTCAGTTCTTTCACAAGGACAGCAAGGTCAAACGCTATGCGACAGTAGAGGAATTAGAGGTACTTGAGGCAAAAGTTACCCACCTAGGCCAGCAAGTCGCACAACTATGCGAGGTCATCGCTAGTTCCACCCCACCCGAAGCAGCTAGAACAGTTGCCACTTTGGGCAGTGAGTACACTCGTCCGGCTCTATCCGCACAGCAGTCTACCATTGATTTTGAGAGTAATAGTTTTGAAGAGGAGGAAGATGAACCGGATGAAATTCTGTACGATTTCCTAGAGCCTGAAAGTCCCCCCTCATCCTCTAAATAGTGTGAGCATCTTGCTCACGTATGACAATAAGTTTATTGGCTGGCACTTGCATTATTATCCATCAGCAACCTCATCTTCAGCCCAACTACAGACGTCAAAACCAGAGTTGCCAGCAAGGCGCACGAAGAACAACTGGTGGAATCCTTCAGCGTAAGTTGGACGTACTAGCTTCTTGATTGTGGCGTAAATTGCTACATCTGGTACACAGTCTTTCCCCAAGCGTTGTTGGTTACGCTCAAGGCAAGGGTTGACCTGGGATTCAAAGTAATAACCGATAATTTGGGCACCGTAAGTGCAGCCTAACTCAATAAGTGGCGATCGCTCCTCCACTGTTGGGTTTGTATTATCAACAACCACTGAACGTCCTGCCTGGAGTGCAGCTTCGATTAGCTGTGCCTGTCTTCTGGTGGGATTTTTATTGTTTCGCATCAGGTCTTTGCTAACGTGTTCGTGTGTTGCCGCGAAATGCTGGCGGAAGAATGTACTCTTCCCTGACGCTTGCAGACCAATAAAGATGACTAATTCCATCTAGCCCGTAACTAGGTATCCTGCTAATCCCTAAATACTAGTACAGCGTGGCTCAAATACTGACTAGCTAAAATCCCCCTTGTCCCCCTTCCCTTGTCTCTGGAAAGTCCTCACTTCCTCTCTGCCGTCCTGAACTAGCGCTAGGGGGATTTAAAAAAGCACGTATTGACTTATACTATAAGGCTGCGAAAATGACAGCATCTTTGAGAGCGTCTCTTTCCTTTCGCCATGGGTGCCGCTCAATGTTAGCTCAACCTTGGGCATACGATAAAACTTAGTATTTGCAATTGTTCTTTTTCTCCTGTTGTATAAAATAGCGGGTTTAAGATGATCGTGGATGGCACCAGCTTATAAGGAGCATACCTGAAAACCCCGCGCTTTTAAGCCGGGGATGAAAGGGCAAGTGAAATGCGAGTCCACATAGCATTTTGTCCCGATAACAATAAATGTATGAGTATACTATTAGCCGGAGGTAAAACATGCTAAGAGGAACACAACAAAATTTAATTGATCCAGACAGCAACTTAAAAGCCATCCTTGAATTTATTTGTGGAGAAGCAAACAAACTAACAAATTGCGGCATTTATTACGCTAGGCAGTTACTGTTTAAGACCCACAAATATGTCAGCAAATTTGACTTAAACAACGAATGCAAGAGGAACAAGCATTTTCAGGCTATGCATTCTCAAGCTGCACAACAGACACTGCAATCAGTAGCCGAGTCATTCAAGTCATATAAAGCACTGACAGCAGCCTATCAAGCTGGCAAGCTTTTAAACAAGCCGAGGCTTCCCAACTACCGCAAACCAGGGTTAGTGACTGTTAGCTACCCCAAACAAGCATTGAAATTGGTTGATGGGATAGTAAGAGTACCACTAGGGACACTGGTTAATACCTGGTTCAAACTGAAATACTTTGAGATTCCATTCCCTGGCAACTTCCCAGAAGACTCATGGGATTATATTAAGGAATTGAGGATACTCCCACGTAACGGGTGCTTCTACACCGAGTGGGTATATCAAGCAGCCAGTGAGAAAGTAGAACTAGACCCAAATAATGCTCTAGGAATAGACCACGGCGTCGCGAACTGGTTGACTTGTGTATCTAGTATGGGGACTAGCTTCATCATTGATGGATTACACCTCAAGAGCATCAACCGTTGGTATAACAAACAGGTAAGCACCCTCAAAGATGGCAAGCCTCAAGGATTTTGGAATAAAAAGTTAGCCCAGATCACAGAAAAACGTAATCGTCAGATGCGAGACGCCGTAAATAAAGCGGCGCGACTGGTAATTAACCATTGTATTGAGAACAATATCGGCACCATAGTCTTTGGATGGAATAAGGGACACAAAGACGGTGCCGAGATGGGCAGGAAAAACAACCAGAAGTTTGTCCAGATACCCACAGCGCGACTCAAAGACCGGATACAACAGTTGTGTGAAGTGGTGGGTATCCGGTTCATTGAAACGGAAGAGAGTTACACCAGCAAGGCGTCATTCTTAGATAATGATGAGCTACCTACATTCGGCGCAAAACTTGAAGGGTGGCAACCAACTGGTAAGAGAACCGAGCGGGGATTGTACCGGACGGCAAGAAATCACTACGTCAATGCAGATTGTAACGGTGCAGCAAATATCATCCGCAAAGTAAGCACAACCTCAGACTTAGATCTATCGCGAGTGTGTAGGGGCACTTTGACATGCCCCACTAGAGTCCGGTTCTGGAGTCTAGTGACAGCTAAACAGAAGCTACGCCTTGGTCTAAAGACACAAGGCGTAGCTTCTGTTTAGAATCCCCTGACTAGAAGTCAGGGGAGTGTCAATGAGGAGCCACTGTTACGATTAGAAATAATGGAGTAGTTCGCGATGAGCGATCAGCACAGCGGTCAGAGATGGCAAGAGCCAGCTATTTGCCGCATTTTAGATGCCAATTTGGATCGAGCTAGAGAAGGCTTGCGAATCATTGAAGAGTGGTGTCGCTTTGGTCTCAACAGTGCTCAGATGGCAGGTGAATGCAAGCAAATGCGCCAGGAGTTAGCTAGTTGGCATAGCCAAGAGCTTCGAGCGTCGCGGGATACTCCTGGAGACCCAGGGACTGAACTGACTCATCCCAGAGAAGAACAACGTTCTAGCATTGAGCATCTGTTGCAGGCTAATCTTTGCCGTGTCGAAGAAGCGCTGCGAGTATTAGAAGAATATGGCAAGCTGTACAACCCAGAGATGGGCAGGGCATTTAAGCAGATGCGCTACCAGGTTTATAGTCTGGAGAGCAATTTACTATCTTATCGCCGTCATCAACTCCTGACACAATCCCAGCTTTACCTGGTCACTTCTTCTTCAGAACAGCTGTTTTTCACGGTAGAGGCTGCCCTCCAAGGTGGACTAACACTACTACAGTACCGAGAAAAAACGGCAGATGATTCAGAGAGACTCTCTCATGCTCAGAAACTGCGTCAAATGTGCCATCACTATGGTGCTCTGTTTATCATGAATGACCGGGTAGATTTAGCTCTAGCGGTAGATGCGGATGGTGTGCATTTAGGTCAACAAGATGTGCCGATCGCACTAGCACGTCAGTTACTCGGTCCACAGCGCCTGATTGGTCGCTCTACGACGAACCCGGACGAAATGCACCGTGCGATCGCAGAAGGTGCAGATTACATCGGTGTCGGCCCCGTCTACGACACGCCAACTAAAGCCGATAAGATGCCTGCTGGACTAGAGTACGTGCAGTATGCCGCGAAAAATGCTTCGATTCCCTGGTTTGCGATCGGGGGAATTGACCCCAGTAACATCAACGAAGTTCTGGGTGCTGGTGCTCAGCGAGTAGCCATTGTTCGTGCGATTATGCAAGCAGAGCAGCCCACTCTAGTGACCCAGTATTTTCTTTCTCAGCTGATGCGATCGCAAACCCTCCGCACTATAGAAAGCCGAGTTTCTCAATCTCATGTCTAACAAGACCGATCAAATTACCGTTCAAGTCAACGGTGAATCCCATACCTGCTCTCCTCAAACCCAACTACCCCAGCTACTAGAACAACTGGGCTTAAATCCGCGCCTAGTTGCAGTCGAATACAACGGTGAGATTCTTCATCGGCAGTTTTGGTCCGAGACACAGATGCAAGACGGCGACAAGATTGAAATTGTCACCATTGTTGGAGGCGGCTAGTTCATAAAAAAACGGGAGTCGGGAGTTGGGAGTCGGGAATTGGGGAAAGCTGACAATTTTATTACCCGAAACCAAAAAAGTTTTGAATGTTGAGTGTTGAGTTTTGAATTAGAAGCATTTCACTCAAAACTCAACCCTGAGAACTCAAAACTTTTGAATCATTACCCATTACCCACTTGAGTACGGATATCCTCATCGGGAATCCCTCCCCTATGGACGCTCCGACTGCGAAGGGATAGCGGTAAATTATAGATGGAGTCGGTAAAGCCCGTGCTACCCGACCTAAGTTCGGCTCTCTACCTTAAAACTTGTCGGTCGAAAGATGTTTTGAGCCAGTAGAGCCGCAGCAAGTTTAATTCAGCTTGGACGGTAACAATATCTCATGCGTAACAAACTTTTTTCAGCATTTAAACCACTTTTGAAATCCCTGTTTGTCTTTGGGCTGATATTTACTC
>DALYIW010000040.1:37692-38786 GCA_031970155.1 Coleofasciculaceae cyanobacterium CTOTU46601
GGTATTGGGTAATGCCAACAATGCCCTAGCCGCTCGCAGTGGGGGTCGGATTGGTGGCGGTTCCTTCCGGGCACCGAGTCGCACCTACTCACCTCCCGGTGGTGGCTATCGCTCCCCCGGTGGTGGATATGGTGGTGGATATTACCCCGGTGGTGGAATTGGATTTCCATTTCTGTTTCCCTTCTTTGGCATCGGAGGCGGATTTGGGGGTCTCTTCGGTATCCTGATTTTCTTTGCACTGGCGAATTTCTTAGTGCAAAGCTTCCGCCGCATGGGTGAGGTTGGTGAAAACGACGTTCCAGGCTATAGCAATCCCAAAATTTCTGTGGGGCGCGTGCAAGTTGGTCTTTTAGCCAGTGCCCGTGGTCTTCAAAAAGAGCTAGATGAGTTAGGACGTAGAGCAGATACGGGTTCTGCTGAAGGTAGAGCACAAGTTCTACAAGAGTCTACTCTAGCGTTATTGCGCCATCCTGAATACTGGGTCTACGGTGCTGCTCAATCTCAGCAAACTGCACTAGAAGCCGCAGAAGCGAAGTTCAATCAGTTGGCACTAACTGAGCGCAGTAAATTCACCGCAGAAACCCTCTCGAATGTTAATAATCAGCTCACAGAAGGCTCTTCCCAGGTCTCTTTACCTGCCGATGGCGGACAGCTAGCTACCACAGAAGCGCCCGGTGAATACATCATCGTCACAATTTTGGTAGGTGCTGAGGGCAAGCTGGAACTACCAAAAATCAATGGCTCAGACGAGTTGCGTCAAGCTTTGCGTCAGATTGGTGGTATATCTAGCGATCGCTTACTCGCTGTAGAAATTCTCTGGACGCCACAAGCAGAAGGCGACACCCTAACTTCAGATGACCTGATGGCTGAATATCCAGACCTGAAGCTGGTCTAACAGCTTGACGATATATCAAAATTTTATGGGTAGGTCTTGTACCTACCTTTTTTATTTTTAGGAATTAGGGCAACTACTAGAAGGTCAGGGCTTTGGTATCGTGCCCCTACGGGCAATATCATGTCCACTTAAACGCTTAAGATCTGCGTAGGTTGGGTAGAGGAACGAGACCCAACATCGGGAGCTCTTGATGTCAACC
>DALYIW010000041.1:0-38737 GCA_031970155.1 Coleofasciculaceae cyanobacterium CTOTU46601
GAGGCGAGGCGTAATAGCCTCCCTCGACTCAACCCCGGCGTACTAGATAAATATAGGACTTACGCAAATTTATCATTACGAATCGGCATTTGTAGGGGTGAACGGCCATTTGTAGGGGTGAACGGCCGTTCACCTCTACCATAGGTGGTGTCCATGCGTAAGGGTGGGCACTGCCCACCCTACTACTAGCAGTAGTGTTTAAATCAGCAATTTGCGTAAGTCCTGATGGCGTAAGTCCTGTCAAAAAAAAATACCCTCCCAGATCTTCCCGCTGGGAGGGCATGTCACGAGTCCAAAAGCTTACAATTAAAAGCGTATCGAGGAGTTGTGAAAAATTTGTGAAATAATGGGCAATTATTCCTTTTTTTGGTGTTTTACTTCTATAACGGTGTGAACATTGCCCCGTGGAGCAAAATCTCCTTTAATCGTGGCTTCTATGGGGTCGCAGGCCGCCACCAAGTCATCCAGAATTTGATTAACGCTTTCTTCGTGGGAGATATAGCGATCGCGATAACTATTGATGTAAAGCTTAATTGACTTCAGCTCCACCACCCGCTCATGAGGAACATAGGTAAGGTGAATTGTGGCAAAATCTGGGTAACCCGAAAATGGACACTTACAAGTAAATTCCGGCAACGTGATTTGAATATCGTAGCGACGCCCTATACGCGGATTCGGGAAAGTGATTAGCTTTCCCTGGGCAATCTCGCGTTCACCATATTTCATTTGGGGCGTCTGTTCTTCCGGTGACGCTGGTTCCTGAATTGAGGATTGACTCATTTTAGTTGTTAGATTTTGTTACCTTCCCAGTCAGGACACTCATTACTATCCCAACCATAGGGATGCATAGCGCAGACAAACAAATTACCCGAATAGACTTGACCATGGTAATGATGGCAACCGATGCAAGCCGGATGTTGGTCTGGCATGGGTTCTACTGGGTAGGTGAAAGCCTGCTCTGTTTCACCGATAAATGCTTCAAGATCAGCATAGAGGCTTTCCACAATCGGATCGAACATATCCTGGAAGCACCGATCAATTTCTACGCCTACCGTATTTTGTAGGTCATCGGCAACAACCTCAACCATTTCAGTAACCTCAACGAAGAACTCATCGACCATACAGGCGACTGATTCTAGTATTTCAAATATACTTTTAGGCCACTCTTCCATCTTGGAAATTCTAATAAACAACCACCGTCATCTAGGGACAATTGAGCAACACTAGGGATGTTAATCAGCAATCATAGCTTGAATCAACTAGACTATTGCTCTTGGAGTTTACGACTTCGGGATAGGCGAGTCTATGTCTCACTGTGATTGAGCTTCGACACCTCAACCTTATGTTCTATTCGCGCTTCAGGCGACGAAGTTCTTCTTGCATCGCTTGCACCTGCTTACGCAGTACCTCGACATTATCTGCATTGGGTCTAGTTGGTGCTTCTTCCTCAGAGATAATCTCAATCCGACGCGGTTCAGTGGCGGAGGGATTTTCGGAGGGTTTAACAGGTTGTTCTTGTTGTGCCTGTTGCATCAAGTCATCAACCAGCTTACGGGCTTCTTCAGTAGTCATTTCGCCTCGTTCTACGAGTTCTTCTGCCAGTTTTTGAGCTTGGCCTCGTAGTTCTGTCAATGTACTCCCAGCTTTCTCACCTGCATATGTTGCTAGTCCGACGCCCAGGTAAAACGCTTTTTGAACTATATTTCCAAAACCAGCCATGAAAACTGTTGCTCCAATCATTTCGCTCGTACCTATATCTCTAGGATACGAGCGAAACTTGCTATTTGCCCACATAACTCAAGACTGACAAATTTGCAACTATTTGACTCATCTACGTGAGAGGGGGGTTGTTGGTTGTTTGTTGTTTGTTGTTTGTAAAGAATAAGTGATAACTATTAACTTACGGTGTGGGCTTCTGGTTGTTTGTTGTTTGTTGTTTGTCAAGAATAAGTGATAACTATTAACCTACGGTATGGGCTTCTGGTTGCGATCGCTGCTTAATTTGAGCGATCGTCCATTTCCCTTCAATTAGTTTTCCTAGCGAGTAGGGAAATAATAAACTATCCGAATATGGGAAAGGTACCCCTAAGGGTACTTTTTTAGAAGCTTCCAGGAATTGATAAAAAACTGTAGTAGTTGAATTTATCATGCACCATTGCCCTCGTTCAAAAGATGAAAATCACCCTAAATACTTGCGTAAGTTTTAGGGAAAAGAGAGATAAGTGGTTACAGCATTCGTGAGAAAAGTAGATTCTTACTTAAAAACTAAAAATGATGAAAACTATGAATCCTGACACACTTCGGGCGTTAACGCCTATGTTATTAGCAGTTATTGGTGGAGCAATTGGTCTGGCTGTTGTGCTCGTACCTGAGCTTAATGCAGAGCAACGCTCTTCTGGTATTGGACTAGCTGGAACTGCGATCGCAGGTGCTGCCGGTCTTGCTCAGACAACCAAGAACGACTCTAGTATTTCTGCTGCACCAAATGCAACGGTTCAAGTTGATAACACGCCGCCGTCAACAAGCGAAAACGCTGCGGGTTGATTT
This sequence comes from Coleofasciculaceae cyanobacterium CTOTU46601, assembly GCA_031970155.1. Lineage (GTDB taxonomy): Bacteria > Cyanobacteriota > Cyanobacteriia > Cyanobacteriales > Coleofasciculaceae > DALYIW01. The sequence goes on from DALYIW010000041.1 coordinate 2,548, forward strand.
TTGGAGCCTTCACTTGAAGGGAGGGGTGAGCGCTACTCACCCCCAAGACTTACGCAAATTTCCTGTTGAACGGTTATTTGTAGGGGCGAACGGCCGTTCGCCCCTACTATATGTCGTCTCCATGCATAAGTCCTGCAAATAAAAAAATTTTTGCGCTTCGCGCAGGGGAAATAGGGAAAAGAAAAAAGTACAAAGGGCAAAAGGGTAAGAGAGAAAAGGGTTACTAAGTCCTCGGCATCCCGCACACAACACGAAAACCGCCATTGTAGGAGCGAAACCCCGCATTAACGTAGAGGCGAGTCGCGGAACGGCAATTCCAAGGATTGTTGAACCAGGAACCCCCCCGCAGTACACGATAAGCATCTTCTGTTGCCTCAGAGTCTAGCCAAGCACTACCATCATTGGGTGCTCCTTCATAGCTGTCATGCCAGTGGTCTTCACACCATTCCCAAACATTGCCGTGCATGTCATACAACCCAAAGGCATTAGCAGGAAAACTACCAACAGGAGTTGTTTCTTCCCGGTAAATTCCCTTTGGCCCGCGACCATAGGAACCTGACCAACGTAGCGAGTCATCATCTGTACCGCGATAGTTTGCCAAATCGGTTGTTATTGTCTCTCCAAAGTGAAACGGTGTTGTAGTTCCAGCACGGCAGGCATATTCCCACTCTGCTTCAGTAGGAAGACGGTAGAGTCTACCTGTCTTTTGGGCGAGGCGATGACAAAATTCCACCGCATCATGCCAAGAAACCTGCTCAACAGGGCGATTCTCTCCGCTAAAATGCGATGGATTGGGGTTTAACTTCTGCTTTACCTGGGGCAAACCTGCTACTACCTGCCACTGGGCTTGTGTTACTGGGTATTTACCCATAAAAAACGTGGGTACTGTCACCTCATGCTGCGGACTTTCGCTAGGTGAGTGCTCTAGCTCATCCTCTGGTGAACCCATCAGGAATGTTCCTCCTGGAATGAACACCATATCCAAGCTGACATTATTGCCCAAATCTTCAGGGTAATGTTGAGCCTGCCGATACTCTCGCTGGATGATGAGTTTCATGGGTTGATATCAAGTTGCGTTTCCCTCGTTACCAAGCTTCAGCTTGGTAATGCTTTCAGGAAGCTCCAGCTTCCCTATATGTTAAATCTCCAACACCTCTATCTCTAAAATTCCCGGCTGCCCTGCATAATTCCTAGCACTAGAATATCGCCAGTGGCAAGGCTCATCCACATATCCCCGACGCACAGGATTATTGTGAATGTACTCCAACTTCTGATTCAACATGGCTGCGTGTTGAATCATCTGAGGATGAAATCCTTCCTGCCAAACCTGGTAAGTTGACTGTACCTTGTCAGGTCGTTTATGAAGACGCAATTGCTCCAACCAAAAGGTTTGGTGGTTTTGTTCTAGTGATTGAATGATCTGTTTTGCACTGAATGATTTGAATGATTGCATTTCTCTGGATAGGTTATTGGCTGTTGCAATCAAATGAAGGTGATTTTCCATAATCACGTAGGCATGAAGCGTAAGACGGTTTTGAGATTGTAAAAAATTCAGGGAGGATAATATGATCGCAGTAAGTTCTGGTTTGCTGAAGAGTGTTAGCCAGTTAACGATTGTGCAGGTGACGAAGTGAGGATGGGTATCAAAGACTTTGTAGCGGGAGCGTCTCATAAGAAGAAGTTGTTTTGGCTGGTTATCCTATAAGATTCCCAGAATAAGCATAGAGTGATAATGTGGCTTTCTACAATTTACTAGGGGGAAGCTGGAGCTTCCCTGGAGGTGTTACCAAGCTCCAGCTTGGTAACGAGTAAGGAAATAGGGAATATGATCGCAGTCAGTTCTGGTTTGCTGAAGAGTGTTAGCCAGTTAACGATTGTGCAGGTGACGAAGTGAGGATGGGTATCAAAGACTTTGTAGCGGGAGCGTCTCATAAGAAGAAGTTGTTTTGGCTGGTTATCCTATAAGATTCCCAGAATAAGCATAGAGTGGTAATGTGGCTTTCTACAATTTACTAGGGAGAAGCTGGAGCTTCCCTGGAGGTGTTACCAAGCTCCAGCTTGGTAACGAGTAAAGGGCAAAAGGGTAAGAGAGAAAAGGGCTATAAAGTCCTCGGCACGCCACACATAACCCGAAAACCGTTATTGACGTAGCGAATCCCCGCAACACCGTTGATGCGAGTCGCGGAACGGCAATACCAGGGAACGACGATCCAGGAACCCCCCCGCAGTACACGAGGAGCATCTTCTGTTGCCTCAGAGTCTATCCAAGCACTACCATCATTGGGCGCTTCCTCATAGCTGTCATGCCAATGATCCTCACACCATTCCCAGACATTGCCGTGCATGTCATACAACCCAAAGGCATTGGCTACACCAAAACTACCTACAGCCGTTGTCCCTCGAACATCCTTTTTCTTTGTCACCTTGACAGAACCATAGGTTTCATCGCAATCGTAGTTCGCCAACTCTGGAGTGATGGTTTCTCCAAAGTGAAACGGGGTCATTGTTCCAGCACGACAGGCATACTCCCATTGGGTCTCAGTCGGCAAGCGATACGGCTTTCCAGTCAACTGTGACAGGCGATCGCAAAACTCTATTGCATCTTGCCAGGAGACGTTCTCGACGGGATGATTCTCTCCTTTGAATCTTGATGGAGCAGAATCTAACTCCTGCTTCACTTGGGGCAAGCCTGCAACCACCCGCCACTGTGCTTGTGTCACTGGGTACTTGCCCATAAAAAACCGTGATACACTCACCTCATGCTGCGGTTCCTCACTGTTCAATCGCTCTGGCTCATCCTTGGTGAACCCATGAGAAACTTCCCTTCCGGAATCGCCACCATCTCCAGGCTTACACCATTTCCCAAATCTTCTACAAACTGCCGCGCCTGTCCTGGCCGTTTCCGAATTACTAACTCCTGCTGTGCACGACGCAACAAACCTTTTCGCTTTCGCTGCACCTCAATCGCCGCCACTGTGAACTCAAACTGCTCCAACTGAGATGCTTTCTGACTCGGCTCATCTTCCTCAAAGACTACCCGTGCCGTTTCATACTGAAATGTCTGCAATGGTGGGAGTGGAGAGTCGGGAGTCGGGAGTCGGGAGTCGGGATGAGAAATAGGGGATGGAATTTCTGACGTGTTTGAAGTCTTTTCCCCCACTGCCGATTCACTACTCCCTACTCCCTTCTCTTTAGGTGTAATCCTCTCCTGCAACTGTTCAGCAAAGACCGCATACTCTCCCCCCAGCTGCTGCAACACTTCTGCCGTCACCTCAGCAAAGGGCAATACCTCCTGCCGCGCTTCATCTGTCGCAAAATCCACCGCCTCCAACAACGCCGCAAAACTCCGTAAGGATACGTTCGTCCGTTCTTCTACATACTGCGACACAGCATTGAGCACATTCAATATCTGCGACTTAGAACCCGACTCTCGCAACTGCTCCCGCACTCCCCGCACAAACTCAAACTGCACGGGTTTATCATCATCCAGCGTCGGCTGTAACATCCCACTCATCAACACCTCAGCCACATGCACCTGCTGCGACTCCGGCAAGAGTGTCTCCTGAATCAACTCCACCACCCGCAAATTCACTGGGGCTGCTGCCATCAAAACTGCCAAGCGCCGTGCCAAGGGTGAAGCTGTTGCCTGAAACCGCCGTACCAATTGCTCTGGTTCTGGTGACGGCTCAATCTTTTTAGGACTTGCGCTAATTTCCTTTTGATCCGCTATTTGTAAGGGCGAACGGCCGTTCGCCCCTACAGGTGGTGTCGATGTGTTAGTTCTGTTCTCATCCGCCTCTGCCACCTCATTTAACCATCCTGGCTCAAATAGCACCCCGCCCGTCTGCACCTCACCCATCCCCGACAACATCTGCGCCCACCGACTTAAAAATATGGCTTCCAATGTCACAACCGGAAATGTCAGTGCTCCTTTTGTCTCCACCTCCCGCCATGCTGGCAAGCCATCAATCTGCCACTGAACGCTGTTCGCCCCCGGTTCCCTTGCCCGCAGCCACACTGGCAGCCCTTCTCCTAATACTCCCCGTTCCCACAGCCGTTCGGGTAACAATTGCACCACCGTCACCCAGTTTTTGGTCGCCCACAACGCTAACCACTCGTGAACCAGTCCTTCCCACCACGACACGGAGGTACAGTCACTTACGACTAAAATCAGTCGTCTCCGCGAGGGGTCGATGAATTCTTTTGGATCGTGCCTGCGCCCGGTTGCTTTGCCTTGACTATGACGCGCTAAGAGTTCGAGTTTCCCTTGTTTTGAGCGCCGCATCGTCCAAACTCGAACACTCCGGAATGCTCCCAAATGCTCCAATAACTGCTGAAATTCATTAATGGTCTTCCGCCACACTTCCGTCAGAGTTGTTTCTTCTACCACCAGTGCCAAATCTAGCCATCGTTCCGGTGCCGATCGCATCTTTGGCACCCACATGTTGGTTTCTGCTATCTGCTCTACTGTCGCTTCCTCATCCATCACCTGCACAGTTGGGGACGGTACCTTCTTCCTTAGAGGTCGCAACGCTCGCCCTAATTCTAGGGGATTTCGCAACGAGCGAGCTGCTGGGGCCCAAAATGGCAGCGTTTGACCGGATTGCTGACTGGGGGACTCTGAGATATAGGCGGCGGCTGTCTTCTGCAAGGGTATTTCATCAGGTATATCCACAGGAGGATGCGAGTCTGAAGAAATTACCTCAGTTTCTTCTATGATTACTGTTTTAACCTCTTCTGCCGATGCCGATTCACTGCTGACTGACGCACTCTCAGGTTGAATGTTTTGCGCTAACCACAAAATATCCGCGATTTGTTCTGCATCAAGGTCAAAATCGGTCTGTTGCAGTAGTTCAACTAGCCGCTTAATCATACACAGTTAACTTAAGCCCGAAGGCTGAAGCCTTGGGCTACCCGAACTAAGCCTGCCTACGCAGGCTTCAAATTCAGCCTGCGTAGGCAGGCTTTGTCTGTGTAGCCCCAGGCTTACAGCCTGCGAGCATTGAGCAGCAACAGTTGTCACGCTTGGTTTCTCCTGAAGTTGACACCAATGAATCATACATCCTCGGAACTACTTAGCGGTTTGAGAAGTCGCTCGATCAAGTCTTCGCGGGTTTGTCCGGCTGGGATTTGCCCTTTGGTAATCAGGTAAATGGCATTTAATAGTTGATCGGTGGCTAAATTCCCCCGATCTTTTGCTGCATTTCGCTTGTCAAAAAACTGCTGAATCAGTTTCTTAGCATCAGCAGAGACTTCACCTAAGTGCGCCTCTACAATTTTTTCTAGTTCCGCCAACCCTGGTTCTTTCATGGTTAGCCGCACACAACGCCGTAAAAATGGAGCCGGAAAGTCACGTTCACCGTTACTGGTGAGGACAATAAAGGGAAATTCTGTACATTGAATTCGTCCCTTTTTGAGCGATGCCGTGCGATCGCAATCAGTCTTTCCTCCCTTTTCCGTATAGAAGGTTTGAATCTCGACTTCATCTAGTTCATCTCGAATCCGAGTCAGTTCAGGTATCTCAAATCCTCCCTCTTCAAAAATGCACAGCAAGTCATTGGGTAGGTCAATATCGCTTTTGTCAATTTCGTCAATCAGCAATATTCGAGGGCGTTTGGGTTCTGATGGCAATAAGGCTGTCCCCAATGGCCCAAGTTGAATATATTTTCCTATATTCTTGAGGTTATCCAGCTTTTCTCGTTGGGCATCTTGCAATCTGGCGATCGCATCATAACGATAAAGTCCATCTTTAAGCACAGTCCGGGTGGTAATCGGCCAATACAGCACCTCACCCAGCCCTAACTCATAAGCCACCGCATAAGCTAAAGAGGATTTCCCTGTCCCTGGATTTCCTGTCACCAACAAGGGACGACGCAAATAGAGGGCAGCATTCACCAGTTCAATCTCGTCTTCACCAGCTTGAAATATTGCTCCACGAGGCTTTCGCGCCGTTGTATTTTCAGTGTGAGATTGATCGGAAGGCCGCCAACTGGGGGGTGATGGAAGTTTTTGCAGGTGGGAAGAGTCTGCCTTGTGATCGCCCTGAAAAATTTTCCAGTCACTCATGGTTACTGTGTCCGATAGGTATATTCTGGGGGTGGCATCAAGTTGGGGTCTTCCCATAGTAAAGAGATGTGATACCCAATATGAAAATCCTGCTCATTTGGCTCAGGTGCTTTTGCTACTGCTGTCGCCCGCCTTGTGAGTACATCACTGGGAATCCTCTTCAGAGAACAGTTTAGTACTGGCTGCAAATAATCTAATATGCTCTCTACAGCATCATTCTCAGTACCTTTAGGCGCACAGCGCAACCAAATAGCTACAGGTGCTGCTGTACCGAGGAGTCCTACAAAAAATCCCTTCTTGGCTGACTCTTGGGGAACTTCCTCTAATTTAAATCCCACTGCATTTTCTGCTATCAGCCGTGCGTTGAGTTGCGGAGTGGGTTCTCCAGATTTGGCTACAGCCAAGCACTGACAGGCGACTTGCTCTAAACTCTGCTGTAATCGCTGCCAGCGCTGACTCCATTGTTCTGTATGTCTGCGTTTATATTGCGTTATCCGTTCTTGTGAGCGAATCAGCAGCTTAAACTGACTCCCAGGAATCATATCATCACCAAAGTCACCTGGCGCACGCCATCTATCAACGTCTAAGTGAATTAACTCTAAAGGTAAAAACACCGCAATGGTTAGATTTTCTCCCACACCATATTCTTCTTGGCAGACTTGAATATACGACACTAAATGAACAGGTAAGTCATCGCTAGAGCAAGCTGCATCTGCTGTCGTCGCTGGCACCTGTTCAATACCTTGGTAATTTTTTAGGTCAAGTTTCTCTAGATTAGAAATAAAAAATGCTCTTGTATTGTACAGACCTGGAACCTGACTAGGCCGTACTTCAAAAATAAGATATGGCTGTGAAGTCTTAGTTTCTTGAACTGATTGAGGCTTTTTAACTGATTCACGCAACTCCTGAAAGTTTGGGTAGTTAGCCTCGCCCCAGTGACGCAGCTTATCGCGCTGTTGCTCAGACAAGCTGGGTTCAAGGATGAGCCGCGCTATAAACTCAGGTAGTCTGCCTAAGTTTGAGTTACCTGCTTGGTGCTCAGGTGACATGTCTTGCAATTGTCTGAGCAATTCATCTAAAGTTTGGGGAAAAGGGTTACTGTTGCTCCAATCCGATGGACGACAGGCTCTGAATGGTTCTAGATAAATCTGCCAATCTGCATCTGTCAGTGTGAGGATAGCTCGTAATTGCAGATATGCGATCGCATTCTTCAAAATCTCGCTGGGAATCATGTAGGCAACTTTAACTGCCTCATCCTGCGTGTACTCAGCTACAACCATGCCAAGCACCGTAGATTTTGCTTGATTCCAAACGGCTGTACCACTGAATCCCTGCTCAACTCGACGCCCCTGACTAGAGGTTCCCTCAATTTGTACCCAGCCTGGTGAAACGCGATCCTTAATTTCACCATCTGCCCAAACGCCAGTATCCTTAGGACGATCAGCTGGATATCCAAATGCTGTGAACTTCGGCCCTTCTTTCCGAAAGCAACCCAGTTGAACGGGTTTCGAGTGAGATATGGGTGCAGCTAGTTCTAAACCTGCGATGTCTTCTTCCCGAATCAGTGCTGACTGCGGTGGCTTCCAGTAAACGATCTTTGCAGTTGCATTCCCATTCAGAAAGGGAAATACAACTGTAACATCTCCATCCGGTTGTGCTTTATCTTCCTTCTTTCGGCTCAAGGCTGCATTAACAACATGAGCACAGGTTAAAACGTGTCTTTCAGTTACAGCAAACCCAACACCAATAATCTTTCCATCAGCTTTACAAATTTGGACAATTGCCGCCTCATGCATTTGGCGCAGACTTTCCATCAGCTAGCACACTAGATTGCTGAATTTGCTTGGTATGATCTTTTTGCCACTTGATGGTGACTTCAAAGTTTGCCTCACCACCTACTGAGGCAATGAACGCACCTACTTCAGTATTAAGCTTGATGCCAAACTTGAGTTCTATTTCGTCTGCTGGCGTGGTTAGCCCTCGGCGAATCCTTTGAATTGCCCGTGAAGCCACCGGAGTGATTTTATTAAGAGCATCCTCAAAAGACTCTTTAGCTTTGGCTACCATTTCTTCTGTGTCACCCAAAGCTGCACGCTCTACTGATGAACTCCTAATCTTATCAACTTCGACTAAAAAGGTGCCACTGCCGTCATCAAAGGTGAATTCTGCCAGTTCTTTGGGAGTATTGCTCATGACTAGGATAATTCTGGGCTAATTGGGGAATTTACAGTCATTCCCTTTATAGCTACACCAGGACAGGTGGCGCTTCCGTACAAGATTATGATTTTACTGACAATATTCAGGATTTTCAGCTTTTACAGGGGTGATGAACTAGACAGGAGCGAAGATTTCCTAAGAAAAACTTATACAATTTCTATTTAAAACTGAAACATTCTTATCTCAAACTGGAATGTTGAGGTTCTAGAGTGAAATATTCTTATCTCAAACTGGAATGTTGAGGTTCTAGAGTGAAACATTCTCACTTCAAACCAGAACGTTCTCACTCAAAGAGAAATTGTTCTTATTTCAATTGAAAACCTTGCCACTTTACTTTAGAACAGTCTCACTTTAAACTAGCCTGTTCCTACTTCAGTACGAACAGTTCGAGTTGCAAGCCCGAGTGATGAACCTTTCAAATCGAACATTTGGCGATCGCACAACGATTTAGTGACAGGGGCATATAGCCATAGGCCCTTGCACTGAGGAGTGGGGGACTCATAACTTAGGACTTACGCTCAAGACACAGACATAGGGTAGGGGCGTATAGCTATACGCCCCTACAGATGGTGGTTCGTAATGAGAAATTTGCGTAAGTCCTATCACGGCTGGTTGATAACGGTTTATTACCCATCTCCCGCCTTTGCCCTTTATCGTTTCAGAAACAAGAGCAGAAATTCTCCCTAAAGTTTATCCTTAAGACTATGACAAATCAGACTCCCACCCCCAACCCAGACGCCAAACCAGCCGATACGCAACAGGCGCTACCCAGTCCACTTCGCTGCTTGAGTGGAGCATTAATTTCTGGAGGATTTGCATTCGCCCTCTACCTACTCACTTCCTCCATTAGTCAAACCTTTGCGGGTAAACCCATTGACTCCACTAACCCGACAGCGATTAATATTGCGATCGCAGTTCGTACCCTAGTTGTCGGACTCAGCACCCTTGCCACTGCTGTCTTTAGTTTAGTAACTGTTGGTCTAGTTGCTCTAGCCATTCAACTCTCACTTCAACAGCTAAAAAACCGCACAACACCCCCATCTGATGTTTAGCAATTTTGTTGTTGGTTGTTGGTTGTTGGTTGTTGGTTGTTTGTTAAAGATTACAAATAACCAATGACAAATAACATTCACATTCCACGCCATATTTTCTGTTATGTAAATTAAAGTTGACATTAGTCATTAGTTGTGTGTTATTAATGACCTATAACAAATGACAAAACCTCCTTGGTTACTTGTTGCAAGTTGTTGGTTAAAAAATACAAACAACCCTTCGGCAAGCTCAGGGCAAGCCAAACAACCAACAACAAACAACCAACAACTAACAACCAACAACAAACAACAAACAACTAATAACTCTTTCAATTTCCCATGGCTTCTATTTCTAATCAGGAGCAACTTCAGCAGTTACGTCTAGGCGATCGCCTCAAATATCACAACGTCCAATGGCGGGTGAAAACTTACAGCACCTACGTAGATCCAAAGGGGTACGAGACAACCGAGTGGTTGCTGCGCTCTCCAGGAGGGTCAGAATATTACTTACTGCGAGAATTTGACCCGCAAAATCCACAAAGATTGGTGAATTGGTACCTGGCCGAAGCCCTTACTAATCCAATGTTGCTTGAGCCAAAATCCTTCAATAACTTGGCTGTCAATTTGTGGAACGATATGCAAGAACAAAAAACACCTTACCCAGAAATAGATGCATTGAGTAGACATTACTACTTTGAGTCTCAAACTCAGGGAACCTATGAAGGAAGAGAGAAAGATACTAATCGTATTACTTGGGATTATTGGGACAAAGCGCATCAGTGGAATTTAGCGATCGAAGCTTGGCCTAACGGTGAATTACACGTTTACTCTACCAAAGTTGTCCAGCCTCAAGAGTTTTCTGAGATTGAGCAAGGGGGACTCATAAACTTTCCATCATCATTCCCAATCTGGGAATTTATGGGAGCATGTTGCTTCATAATAGTTGGGCTTTGGATGATGATATTTGGATAACAAAACGATGCCAACGTCCCTATTTGTCGAACATCATACCAATGGATTCGCTTTTTATATTAATGGCGATTTGCAGTTTGATACGGCTGATGAAGCAATCTATCATGAGTATTTAGTTATTCCAGCGATCGCGCTCTCAATTGAGCGATTCCCTCAGACTAATTTGCGGGTTCTCATTTGTGGCGGAGGTGATGGATTAGCGGCAAGAGAGGTGTTGCGATTCCCAGAAATTGAGTACATCGATTTGGTAGATTACAACCCAGACGTTTTAGATTTGGCTCGAACGGTATTTCAGCCGTTTAATGGAGGTAGTTTAGAAAGCGATCGCCTCACCATATACGCTCAAGAAGCATTTGAGTTTGTTTCAACCATCCCCGATAATTCTTATCACGTTGTTCTTTGCGACTTTACCTATCCGACGACGCGAGAAGATACCAGCATTTATAGCCGAGAATGGTTCCAACAAATCAATCGGATTCTCATTCCATCTGGAATTATCAGCACTAATGGCGTTTCACCAGAAAATCGAACTACCGGGTTTTGGTGTTTATATCAAACCTTATTATCAGCTAATTTGTGGGTAAAGCCATTACAACTAGATATACCTTCATTTCGTCGGCATGGTTACGGGAATTGGGGTTTCTTTTTAGCTTCACCAGCATCAATCACTCGGCTTGAACTGGAGGCGATCGCACTACCTGGCAACTTACAAGCCCTAACCCGCGTACAGCTATTTCAATCCTTCATATTTCCTGAGGAAATCACTAAAATTCGCCACGATGTCACGATTCACACTTTAGATTGTCACCAGCTATTTTATTACTTGTTAAATCCCACTTTGGAATTATCAGAAGCAGAAGATGAAAAGACAACCGTTGATTTTCTAGATGTCGATGAAGCAAGTAATGGGATAGTAGCTCCTCGCGATTTGCTCGCTCTGGAAGCAATGGCACAAGTCTGGCTGGAGCAAATTTATCAATCGCAAAGTTCCTCAGATAATATGCCAGATACCGCTAAATTGCTGCCAGTGCAACATCACTACCATAACCCGAAAATGACGGGTGAATGGTTAGCACATCTCAAGCAATTATTAACAGAAATAGATTTACCTCGTTTATTGAATAGCCTATTAGAGCGAACCCAAGAACTACCACCCCAAATTGCCAAAGACTTGAAGCAATTAGCAGAAAATATTCGCACAGGTAAGCCACTGCCAAACCTTCCTCCTAAGACTGCTGAATTTGTGATGATGCTCTCAGTCACGCTATTAATGGCAAACTTAGTCACGCCAGATTCTGTGTTTGCTAAAGGCTCTAATTTCAGTGGAAGCCGTGGCTATTCGAGTCAAGGTAATACTTCCAGCAGCAGCAATTATGTTGGTGATAGTAGCTGGTTTACTAAATTCTGGGGTTTAGTTTTTACTGCAATCGGAGTTGTTTGGATAATAAATATATTTAACCGCTCAAGGGATGAATGATTTAATAGATAATCAGGGACAAAATCAGCTGGTGAAGCCGGAAGTTCAGTTAACAATTAAGCCACTGAATCTAGTAGAGCGTCAGGTTTGGGATTCTTTAGTTCAAGCTAGGATAGATGGGTGCTTCATGCAGTCATGGGCTTGGGCAAATTTTAAAGAACTGGAAGGATACAAAACGTTTCGCTACGGTTTATTTTTAGAAGAAACATTAGTTGGTGGATGTATTTTTTACTTTTATCCTCATAGGAGTCAGGCGAATTTATTAATTGCTCCTGGTGCGCCTGTTTTACCTCCCACTCTTGCTGAAGAAGGAATGCAGTTGCTGAAGGAGAAAGCTGCTAGTTTAGCAAAAGAAATCGGTGCGATCGCATTCCGCATTGAACCATTATGGACTCAAAAGCCAGATTGTCTCGCAGGGTTTGTCAGGGCACCAGTTGACTTATTGCCTTCTGAAACACTTTTAATTGACTTGCGTCCCTCTGAAGCAGAAATATTAGCTGCCATGAAGCAAAAGGGACGATATAACCTACGACTAAGTTGGCGTCATGGTGCAGAAACAGAATTCACCACCAACTCACAAGCAATTCCCTTGTTTTATGACTTATTTTGGGAAACGGTGAAACGTCAGCAATTTTTTGGCGAACCTTACGGATTTTTTATCAATCTTTGCCAGACGTTATTTGCAGCAAACATGGCAGAAATTGGTTTAGCACGTTGGCGTGGGGAAATATTAGCTGCAATTTTGGTAGTGTATTGGGGAGAACGTGCTACCTATCTTTACGGTGGCCGCAACTTTGAACACCCAGAAGTAATGGCACCTTACAGCTTACACTGGGCAGCGATGCAACGAGCAAAGGCGCGAGGTTGCACTGTCTATGATTTCTATGGCTTTACTCTCGACCCCAATCATGGTTATGCTAAATTCTCGCGCTTTAAAAGCCAGTTTGGAGGCGTGCGGATAACGACCATTGGCGCTCACGATTACTTCTTTTACGACCAGCTGGCTGATACACTAATTGGTCTATTCCGCAACCTTGCAGGAGACGGAAAATGAATCAAATGGTGCTAGATGGACTGAATCAATCAGGGCTAATTGTATTAGAGTTAGCTGTGGGGTTTGGCTTGTTTTGGTTGGGACAGTTAGCTTATCAGAAGCTGTTCCGGCGTCGGATGGAACTCAACATAGAACTGTTTGTTAAGGATAACCCAGCTGTAGCGATCGCATTAGTAGGCTACTACTTCGGCATTGTGATTGCTTTGGGCGGTATCTTAGGTCAAGGTGCAGCCACTTGGCAAGATAAGGTGTTTTCCTTGCTAACTTATGGCGCGACAGTGATTTTGTTCATGTTGGCAGGGGCGTGGGTAGGTGATAGATTAATTTTGCGTTGCTTTCAGTGCGATCGCGAAATCATCCAAGACCGCAATGTAGGGGCAGCATCTGTAGAAGCAGGTAATCACATCGCAGACGGGCTAATTCTCAACGCTGCCCTAGCAGGAGAAAGCGGCAGTTGGTTAGTAGGGTTGGTGTGTTGGCTAATCGGGTTAGGTGTATTGGTTTTGGTGAGTGTGGTTTATCCCCGCGTTGCTAAATACGATGTATTTGGTGAAATCCAAAAACGTAACAACCCAGCAGCTGGGGTAGCATTGGCAGGTTTACTAATTGCTACAGGCAACATCGTGCGAGTTGCATTTGCTGCTGAGTTTCAAAATTGGTTGGTTAGTTTTACTCAATATGGGTTGGTACTACTGTTTAGCTTAGTCTCACTGATAGCAATTCGTTGGTTAGCCGATTTGATTTTGGTTCCAGGAGTCAAAATTTCTGATGAAATTGTGCATCAAGAAGTCCCAAATCTCGGTGCTGGTTTAATCGAAGCCTTTGCTTATATTGCCGCCTCATTTCTAATTGCTTGGTGCTTCTCTTAGCTAGATTGTTGCAAGAGACTCCCATGAACTAGGCTGACGCCTCGCGAGAGCTAACGTAAACAACCAACGATAAAAATTACCTTCTCCTGACTCCTATTTTCCTCTAAGATCTATTGTTCTGAAAATTCTCCCAAGGGAAACTCAGAGTGGACATTCCAACATTGACCGTTATAAATAAGCAGCGTCAAGTTAACAGCTGTAAACTCAAACTGCAATGGTCGGTGCTGAAATTCTCGCCATGCGAAGTTGAAGTTCTGCCGCTTGAGATCTCCAGAGGCAACAGTCATGTGAGGAGCAAATGGACGGTGTTTGGAGGTGGCATCTACAATCTCTAGTGATGCCTCAAGATAAGCCATTAAATCGGCTTGTAAGGTTAAAAGTTCTGGAGTTTTGAGAACATTGATGTAGATAACACGCGGCGCAAAGGTACTAAAGCCAGATAGAGTAATGGGGATTGAGGAGCGATCGCAAACAAACCTACTCAAACTTTCTTCCAGAACCGACAAGCTATCCAGTTGCCATTCAAAAGGTGGTTGCAGGGTAATGTGTGGCGGCGACCTCAAAGCCCTTCGGCTATCATATTTCTGTTCAAAGTACTGCTGAATCTCCTTTGCATAGTCCTGAATTTCCTCAGGGGGCAAAAGAGCGATGAAAAAGCGACGTTTTGATGTATCCAAGGTATTTTTAAAGCAACTAATTAATTAGAACTGAGATGTTACACCAGTCACATCACCCGCCAGGGGTTGAAACCCCTGTCTCATAGCGAAAGTCCTCTCAAGAGGACTAAATCCAGACCAGACAAGGATTGGAGTCCACTTAAGTGGACTTGAGCCATTAGCCAGGGGTTTCAACCCCTGGCGATTGTGCGGCTTACTGACAATGGTGCAAGATCTAAGATAGAACGTAGTCTAGGCAAGATGCCCACACTACATCAAAGTTACCTCTATGATGGCAACTTCGTAGGAGCTACCGCAGGCGGTGCATCAAAGACTACCTCAAACTCAGCAGCAGGCATGAAACGACTGAGGAATCGCTTATGGTTATCCGCCTCACTCCGACTGTAGAATCGTGCAACAACATAGCGTTGAGCATTAGGCAAAAGCCGAACAATCATCCAAGGATAATTCTCTTGAAGCCAAAAGCGATCGCCTTGAGTACCTAACGAGTGCGATACTTGGAGAAGCCCAGAGCAGTTATTTTCAGAGAGCGAAGAGGGCGAAAATTGAGAACGACCACATCCTCTATGAATATCAAGGACAGAGCGAATCTCAGATAAAAGCATTTCGCGCTCTGGGGTGGCATCATTAGGAAGCAAGCTCCACTCACTCACTGGCGTTGGTAGCCAAGTCAGATTGTAAGAAATCGCGCCTTTGCGAAGATTCCAGGAAAGACGATGAGTCTGCTTGCGGCACTGATAACCCTCCGTTCTTAAAGCCATGACAATCTTGTCGCCTTCTACTTTGAGGCGAAGCCATTGGGAATGTTTCATATTACAATTAGTCCTAGTTTGCTTAGACAGCAAAGGCGATCGCATGACCCTTGCACTGACAGGCGATCGCCCAACCCTCGGAAGACTTATCGAACAATACACACAATCAATTTTTCTCTAGATATCACCTCCTTTGTTGGGGACAGAGAATATGTCTCTTACACTGTTTCCAATAATCAGTGAGACACTACGCTTGACGTTCTTGCGCCTCAGGGCTGACTGTGATGTAGAAAATGTAGACATGACAGGGAAACAGGAAGTAATTGGACTTCCCATTGATGTTTCCCCAGCTACATTGTGGTTAGTCATTCGACGCAGCGTCGAATCAACTAGGTAAAATGGTAGACGATAAAAAAACAAATTTCAACCCCAACGTGCCAACTTTGAAGCAAGTGCGTGAGCGACTGGGGATGACACAAGAGGAGTTCGGGCAAGCGCTAGGTATCTCCAACAACACAATTAGTCGCTACGAACGGGGTGTACACCAGCGCATTAAATTTACGATCGCTCAGATGAAGCGATTGCAAGACCTTCTAGAGCAAGCTGGGCTGTCAATCCAAGACTTACCTGACGATGTAGAGTAAATGCGATCGCTGTGCAAGACGACTTTTCCGAATAGATGCACGAATAGTCAACTAACCTTTGTATTTTCTCTGGTAAGCTTGTTAACCCTTTGAAACTTAGGCTATGCTGCGGCAAACGAGGAGCATCAAGCTGTCATCACTGTATATGGAAATTAATAGATGAACTTCTTGGAATTAAACCTAGACCGATCGCTAAGCCTAGAATGGTTGGATGCCGTAAGTGTATGGAGTACTCTGATTGCAGCGACAGATGCTCAGGCGGTTAATGCATCTTCTGGGAATAATCTACTGCAAAGCCTCGTTGAAGCGATCGTATTAGGTTTAGTGCAGGGAGTTACTGAATTTTTGCCCATCAGCAGTACAGCGCATCTGCTGGTTTTTACGAAAGTCCTAGGCTGGGCAACCTTAGGTCAAAAGTATTTTGTAGACGCCATTCAATTCGGCAGCGTCATCGCCGTGGTTTGGTATTTTTGGTCAGACATTCGCCAGATCTTAACTGGAGGATGGGTAGCCTTGCACCAGCGAGATTGGGAGCGGGAAGAGTGGAAACTCTTGGTAGGAATCGCTGTGGGAACAATTCCCGCGTTGGTAGGCGGCTTGCTGCTTAAAGATAAGCTGCCAGAGAGTATGGTAATGATTGCCACCTTGTCAATTGTGATGGCATTACTGCTGGGACTGGCAGAACAGATTGGCAGTCGTAAGCGCGGCTTCGATTCCCTCCAGATTAAGGATGGGATTTTGGTGGGGCTAGGTCAAATGTTTGCCCTATTTCCAGGTGTATCGAGGTCCGGCTCAACGTTAACAACATCATTATTCTTGGGACTAGAGCGGCAAACAGCAGCAAGGTTCTCTTTTTTGCTAGGTCTCCCCACGTTGACGATCGCCACTTTGTACCAAGCCAGAAAAGCGTTTGGTGATATCAACATGCTGCTCCCCCTGCTGGTGGGGATTGTCTCAACTTTTATCTTCTCTTACGTATCAATTGCTTGGCTGCTGCGCTATTTGCAGCGTCAGAACACTTGGGTATTCGTCTGGTATCGCCTAGCCTTCGGGCTGACGATTTTAGGAGCGATCGCTACAGGCTGGCTGAGGAACAATTGAGAAGAAGTTTAGAGATTAATTCAAACAAAATGGCCTGGTTTGTCAAGATTGAAGAAGGCATCGTCGATAAACCCACCTTTGATCAACACGTCCCTGCTCACAAAGCCTACGTTCAAGACTTGATTGCGAAGGGACACGAGGCAAAAACTGGATACTGGAAAGAGAGGGGAGGCGGAATGCTGCTGTTTAAGGCGGATTCAATAGATGAGGCAAAAGCGATCGTTGCCGAAGATCCGCTGGTGAAAAACGGCTGTGTCAAGTACCATCTCCACGAATGGTGCATCATTGTCGAGTGAATCTCTGGTTGTAGTCGGAGGTTCAGTGCAAGAGAACGTCACTCTTAAGGATGATAGCTCTCGCTCTCTTCGACGGTGCGTAGCGTCAGGATAAATACATCAATATATACCAACCACTGGCTACTGACTGCTGACCGCAGCGGGGCGTGAGCGACAAAAAGACTGCCAAAATTATTCGACAGTCTTTGAACCTGTTAGATTATTAGATTACTCAATCGAGTTCTAACGGATGGCGACCCCACTTTTGAAAGAAGGTCTTAGTCTAGGGCAAAAAACCTCGCGGTACCAACCAAGTCTTTCCATGTCTGCTGGTCAATCACCCCTAGTTGCTTTACCGACCCTTTCCGGTCTTTCTGGAATGTTTTCACTGCCGCTTCTGTGAGGGCACCAAACTCACCATCTAAATTTCCTGTATAGAGCGAGGCTACTTTTAGAACAGCCTGAACTCTTCGGACTAAATCGCCTTTACTGCCACGCTTTAGCACTGGCATCTCAATCGGTTCATTGGTGCGAAGCACTATCCAGGTTTTTGCTCCCACAATGCCGTCTATTTCCAGGAAGAATATTGATTGGGTGGTTTTTACCGCGTCTTCAGTTTTAGCACCAAATATCCCATCCACGCTCAGTTTAGCCGCTACTGTTTGGTTGAGGAGTATTTGTAAATCTTTTACTGCTTGTCCCTGAGAACCGAGCTTAACAATGGGGCTTTCTACTGTTACTATGCTAGTCATGATATTTAATCTCCTGTGTGTAGTGGAAAGCTGCGGAGTGTTTTTGCTGTCTCTCGCTTTCCTTTTGATAGTCCTAAGTTATCCCCTATGACTTCTTGCCTACATCGAATAAATGTAATGACTTAGACATGACATTTGTCATCAGCCGGATTGTTTACGTAGCAAACAAAGCCTGAAATCAATGCCCTGACGATATGGTCGTAACCAGTTAGGGCAGTGGCGACTTGATAGTAACCAGTTCGATGACAAATGTAACCAGTTAAAGTAAGACAACCTGTAAGGTACAAATTTGTACCTGACCCCTCACCCTAAAAACAAAACCACCCCTGCCAGTGATAGGGGTGGTTTAACTAAGCCAGAAGCTTTGAGCTCACGTAACGATTAAGACTTACACCAGCTTCAGCCGCCTTAATTGCTAATGCGCGATGCTGCTCTGGAGGAACTCGCACTTGAAAACGGAGACGTTCTTGAGCCAGAGGTCGGTTTCTCCCTGCGCTATCTTCCTTCATCCCTCATCCCTTAAAGCATTTTCCCTTCGGATTAGTCAGGCATCACTAGATAATGTTATACTGTTAAGTGACCTGGATCTATGCGATTCCAACGCTCAAATCTTGTCAGGACCGGAAGGTAGCAGCAATACGAGATGCTTGGGATAGGCGTAGACTCCGGGTCTTTTCGTTGAAGGGCTTTTCACTCCTAAAGTCAAATACTGCCGACTTTGATGTTGTCAGGACTTACGCAAAGAAAGTCTCTAAAGCGCTAATTGTAGGGGCAAGATGTATCGTGGCCTTACCCTATGTAGTGTTTGTGCATAAGTCCTGGTTGTATTTGTCCCACTTGTGTCAGGAGTCCCTCCTATCCTTCATATCCCTGCTTATATCGTCCTAAGCGATTGCCTCGCTGTTCGACGCGGACTCCGCGCTTCGCTGCCTTTAGGCGTTGATTGATCTGGTCTAGCACTGGTATAAGGTCAAGCTAAATTTGAGCTAAATATTCTGTCGTTTTGGTCTATTTGGGTCTATTTCGGTACGTTCCGAAATGTAGAGGAAGACGACTGAAAGCTCCACCCTGTATTGATTTTAGCGATGCCAGGAGGCGGATTTGAACCGCCGACACGGGGATTTTCAGTCCCCTGCTCTACCAACTGAGCTATCCCGGCTTGTCATTGATTTCTAGCGCTTAACTACAGTAGCAAACTTCATCAGGTATTAGCAAGCAAATTTTTTCAAGAGTCGAGGGCGATGTGACCATCAGGTGAGAGGTGAGAGGGAAAATTCAAGTCAAGCCTTAAATCTGAATGTATGTTCATATGTTATTTTAAAAGTATGAGCTGAATTACCCAAAAAATCATGACTACCGTAACTTCAATGAAATGTGCCTGTGAACCTTGTTTATGCGTTGTTTCTACCAATGAGGCTGTAGAAAAGGATGGCAAGTATTACTGCTCCCAAGCCTGTGCCAGCGGTCACTCCGATGGAAAAGGGTGCGGTCATCAAGGTTGTGGTTGCTAGCAACGGTTAAAACACTGCTCAACCCCGCCTTAATACCTAATAAGGACGGGGTTGCTTGTTGCAACAGAAACAGAACTGATCCAATTTAAACCTTTAAACTCTACTTATAGTAAAAAGTAGTAAAAAGGTGAGTAATGCTCACCTTACCTGTAGGGACTATGTGGTCAGTCAGAAAATGGGAAACGTGAATGATTTGCATTAGTTACCATAAAGTTGCACAGACATATCTTGCAGGTACAAAAACCAAATGTCAGCAAAACTTTCAGGTGAGGAAGCTACAGTTAGTATCATTAAGGAAATCAAAAATCTCAATTGCCATCCGCCACACCCGGTTGAGATTGATGATGTCCAACATATCCAAAGTCAACTTCTCAGCATAGAAAAAGCTCAACGGATGGCAGAGTTTTTCAGCCTCTTGGGAGATACAAACCGCCTGCGAATTGTCTCTATCTTAGCCATTAAAGAACTGTGCGTCTGCGACCTAGCGGCAGCACTAGATATGAGTGAATCAGCCGTTTCTCATCAGCTGCGGACTTTGCGCTCAATGCGACTAGTACGTTATTACAAGAGAGGTCGCAAAGTTTTCTATCGCCTCCAGGACAATCACGTTCTCGAGCTCTATCAGTCTGTTGCAGAACACCTGGATGAGCCTGTAGATTGAAACTTTTGTAAAAAGTTAATGGAAAGCTGACACGGGTTATTTGTTGTTGGTTGTTTGTAAAAAAATTTGCGTAAGTCCTATCAATATCAAGATCGATAGCACTCACTGACTCATTTAAGCATTAACGCGCTTCTAGCCACTAAACCTTGGGAGCCAACCGTCAAAAGACAGGCTGTCAAACTTGTCGTAAATTAGTGATAGACGATTACGGACAACAGAAGTTGGAGAAAATTTTTATTTGAGGTTGGGAGGAATATAAGATTTTTCTAGGGACAAAAGTGACCATATCCAGCGCCAACGTACCAGTAATACCCCCAGCGTAATGATTCCTACCATTGCGGTACTCAGTTGATTTTCCCAACCACGTTGCAAGTTGCCCAGGTAATGGGAACCAATCAGCACGGTATGAATGGCAGCTAGTAGTAAAGCTGGGACACCTAGCAAGTGAATCTGTCGCCAACGTTTTCCCAAAGCACTCTGCCATCGGTCAAAACTGGTAACAGCAGCTGGTGTCATCAACATTAGTGCTAGCATCCCAGCTGCCATAGCTAACTGATGCGGCGGCAGCATGAAGGAAATAGCCTCAAAGTTCCACTGCAATGTATGTTCCAGCATATGGGCTGTGTGAGCTAAAGCCAAGACATAGGCTCCTACACCTAAAGCGCGACGATAACGTAACAGTTGTCCCCAAAAGCGACTAATTGGACGAGCAATTAATACCAGCATCAAAAGGAGCAGTGCGGCATGACCTGTGTAATCGACCATCGCATCAGTCCGCAAGAGCGTTAAAATGCCGATCGCCAAAGTCACCCAAGCTCCCATCCGAAACAGCTGACTACGTTTGTCAGCACTGAGTCGAGATGCTGATAAGCCTACTCCTATCATCGTTGGCATCGTCCCCAGTCCAAAAGCTAACATCGTTGCTGCCCCCATCCAAGGATTTCCCGTTTCGACTGCCTTAATTTGAGCAGCGTAGAGGAAACCACAGGGAATTAAACCCCAGACTCCCCCCAAAAGAGCAGGTATCCACCATCCTGATTGCATTGAGAGTTTAGTCATCGCTGCACTGAGGCGGTTGTGCCAGTGGGTTTGAGTCAGTGGGTGCAAGACTGGAAGGCGGGGCAGCCAGTTAGGTTGGATTTGCACTAAGCTAAACCAAATCAACATTATGCCCGTTAGAATTGCCATACTCTGGCGTAGAACACTGCCGACTCCAGCCAGCTGTCCCCCAGCAATCACTAAAGAACCCAACGCCCCAATCCCAGCACCGACTAAGGCGTAGCTGATAATCCGTCCTAAGTTCAGCAAAATGTGAAAACGTAAGGGCAATTTCTTGTCGTTGCTTTGCTGTTGAGATAGGGAAAAAGCCACAGTTAGTGGAGCGCACATCCCAACACAGTGACCAAAACTCCCCAGGAATCCCAGAGTCATTATTAGCAAAAGGTCTAGCATGTCGCCTGAAGAGTTGATTTGATGTTGAGAAGAATTCCTTGTGAACTCCGTAATGGATTTTAGGTAAGGCGATCGCATTTGTCAAAAGACCAGCCGTCAAACTTGGCTCATTTAACCTAAGCTGCTGTTCATTTACGCACCCACGAAAGAATGAAAATCCCTTACAAGGTAAAGATGCGCTAATTGTCGGCAATCCTACCATGCCCAGTGTGCCTCCCCAGATTGGCGAAGCACCTCAACAATTACCCAGTCTCCCTGGTGCAGAACAGGAGGCCAAAGCTATAGCTTCTCTACTCAAAACTCAAGCCATTACTGGAAATCAGGCAACTAAGCCAGCCGTTGTACAGAAAATGTCTGAGGCAAGATTCGTGCATCTGGCAACTCATGGAATACTGGATGAAGAGCTACGTCAAGCGATCGCTACTCTCATAAATCGCTCTCTACAGCCTCCAGGAATCACGGCAAAAACCACTATCCAAGCTGACTGTTTGCGAGTAATGCTCGAATCTGAGCAAGTCCCTGACCCCGCTAGTCAAGAGACGGGGCTTGAAATTGGAAGACTCACCAACTTCTTATTTCATGACTAAAACAGTGTGAGTTTCCACATTTAAGGCATTTTTATGAACTTCTTTTTGCGCGAGACTTGGGAATTGTGGTACTGGGCTATGTTTTGCCCTTCCAAGCTTGGGTTGCGGTTGTATGAATGGTCACCAACTCAGGATGAGGATGAATGGTCTCTACAAACAAAAGTTAGAGAGTTTCTACTATTTCAGCCAAACTTCCGCTTTATTGCTCAGTATTTACTCCTGACTCTCAGCTTTAGTTTACCTCTGCTGTTAGCGCTTTGGATTTACGGACAGCCACTAGGGTGGCTGTTCATGTTTGCAGTATTGTTGACCGCTTACGGTAGTGGGTTATTTGTTGTCCTGTTAGGGTTGCACACCCCCTTATTGTTTGCCTTAGTTTATCTAGTCAATGTCAAAGTTTATTCTCTGAAACTTGTTCACACCGAAAGTTTATTACCCTTCCTTCCACAGCTCTCTAGTGGTCTTATTTTGGGCACACTGGTTTTGAGCCTTACCCGTTGACAACAATAGATCGCTCCCAACTCGATCAACCTACTGCCACCATAAAATCAGCACCCTACTATGCCTCAACTCAAGCGGCGTCACTTTTTCCAACTGGCGGGTTCTGCGATCGCAGCAGTTAGCTTCAGTAGCTGCAACATCAGAAAACAACCGCATCCTTTAAACCCCAATCTCTCTCGTAGCCGTCAAAATTCCTCACGCCAACTAGCGCTACTGGTAGGCATCAACACTTATCCTCCCCACAGCAATATTCCTAATTTAGGTGGCTCTATTACAGATGTAGAGTTACAGCGACATCTACTAATCTATCGC
Source organism: Coleofasciculaceae cyanobacterium CTOTU46601 (assembly GCA_031970155.1). Taxonomy (GTDB): domain Bacteria; phylum Cyanobacteriota; class Cyanobacteriia; order Cyanobacteriales; family Coleofasciculaceae; genus DALYIW01. Next base: position 25,459 of record DALYIW010000041.1, read on the forward strand.
TTCGGCTTTAAACCTGAAGATATCGTGACCTTAACCAATGCCCAAGCCACCCGCTCTAACATCCTAAGTAAATTTGAAGACCATCTCATCAAACAAGCCAAGCCAGAAGATGTGGTAGTGTTTCACTATTCTGGACATGGCTCTCAGGTAGCTGACCCCGATCGAGATTATTCCGATGGACTCAACAGTACCCTAGTCCCTTTTGATAGTTCACGCCCCGCCACTACTGGTGCTGGCGGCATCGTGCAGGATATTACGGGACATACGCTGTTTTTGCTCATGGCTGCCCTACAAACAGAAAACGTCACAGTTGTCCTAGATTGTTGCCACTCTGGAGGAGCCAAGCGAGGGAATTTACAGGTAAGAACTGTAAGAGGCGGTGCTCAATTCCAAGCTAGTTCTCAAGAAAGAGAATATCAACAGCAATGGCTATCACGACTAAATCTCACACCGGATGAGTTTAAACAGCAGCGAAGAAGTGGAGTGGCAAAAGGAGTAGTGATTACTGCCACAACCCGCACTCAGCTTGCTGCTGAATATCCCTTTGCTGACTTTATGGCAGGTGCGTTTACTTATACGATGAGCCAGTACCTGTGGCAACTCCCTGACAATCAGCCCATCATCAATACACTCCCGAATATTGCTCGCAGTACCACTCAACTTTCTTTTCACCATCAAATACCAGAGTTTGAAGTTAAGCCAGGTAGTGGAAAGGAACAGCAACCTCTCTACTTCATTGATAAACTGACTTCCTCCGCTGAGGCAGTGATTACTAACGTCGAAGGCGACACAGTGGAGTTGTGGTTAGGAGGCATTGACGCCCAGAGTCGAGCCGCATTTCAAAAAGATGCTATTTTTGCTGTAGTTGATGATTCGGGTCAACCCAAAGGACGAGTGCAGTTAGAATCCCGTAAAGGGTTAATCGGGCGAGGCAAACTGTTGGATGCCTCAAAATCTGGAGTGATACAACCGGGGGCACTATGTCTGGAGCAGGTGCGCGTGATTCCCAGCTATTTTAGCTTACGCATTGGTCTTGACCCCTCGCTGGGTAAAGATATTGACAAGACTCACCTTAAGCCAAAAAATCAAAGGGTAACTTTGAGAATGATACTCAAAATCTTTAAGTTTGAGAGCGCTAATTTCTGAGAATCTTGAACGGGTGTGAGGATAAGACATGTACAAAAATTTGTGGAATTGGCTGTTAGTTAACCCTGCGCTTCTGGGAGCAGCTTTGGTTGTATCAGCGAGTGCGATCGCAACAGAAACACCCGTTGCGACACCAGCCGCTAAGCTCCAAATAGTAGAAGCTGAAAATTCAGTAGTCGGCCAAGATGCTTCATTGGTAAGCAGCACAGCAACAGTGGCACCCCTGCGAACCACTGACATGGAAAAGCAAATTGTTGCAGGCATTAAGGCACCAGTATCAGTAACAACCAAGGAACATGACTCTCTCAGAGCTACTCCACTAACGCCAGTTGTTGGTGATTCAGCTCAATTACCAACATCAGTGACTGTAACTCCAACGGCTGAAAGTTCAGCATCAGCACAAGGGCAGGTTGCTGAAGTGCCTGTAAATGCGAGTGATGCTGGTGTTCTCGAACAGATTAACCAATACAGTAACGAAAGTGGGGAAGAGTCTGCTAACCCTCTTGACCAAGTGACCAATGTCACTCAGTTACGGGATGTTTCTCCTAATGACTGGGCATTTGAAGCCTTGCGATCGCTTGTCGAACGCTATGGCTGTATCGCAGGTTACCCAGATGGCACCTATCGCGGCAACCGGGCGATGAGTCGCTATGAATTTGCCGCTGGCTTGAATGCTTGTTTACAGCAGGTTGAGCGAATAATTAGGAGCAGCACCGAAGGATTTGCCACTAAACAAGATTTAGCCGCAATAGAGCGACTCGTTGCAGAATTTGGGACGGAACTGGCGGTTTTGCGGGGTAAGGTAGATGCCCTACAAGCACGTACAGCTGAACTAGAAGCGACTCAATTTTCCACTACTACCAAACTTCAAGCTGAAGCCATCTTTGCCCTAGCGGGTATACCGTCAGGAGACAGGGTGAATGGGTTTGATGTTAACAAAAACACAGTTTTGGGCTATCGAGTCCGCCTTAATTTAGACACTAGCTTCACTGGCGAAGACTTGCTGAGAACTCGACTTCAAGCTGTTAACCTAGATGCCTTCTCAGGCAGTGCCGCTTTTACTCCACAAAGCGATTTGCGCTTCGCTGGCGCGGCGTTTGAGACTGGTAATGATAATAGTGTCGGTCTCGACGCACTGCTTTATCAATTCCCCATCGGTGAAAAGACAACGGTTGTCATTGAAGCGAATGCTGGTGCTCCTGATGACTTCGCCAATACCGTTAATCCCAGAATTGACGGGGATGGAGGTAACGGTGCTCTGACTCACTTCGGTACTCGCAACCCCATTTATTATTTGCTTAATGGTACTGGTTTAGGATTAAGGCATGAATTCAGCGATAAAGTTGAATTGAGCTTGGGCTATTTAGCCAATGATCCCGCCAACCCAGGACCGGGTGCAGGTTTGTTCAACGGCCCCTATGGTGCTCTGGCACAGCTAACTATCAAGCCTATCGAAAAGCTTACCCTCGGCTTGACCTACATTCATGCTTACAACAACGACTTCACCGCTAACGGTTCTAGTGGTAGCAATCGCGCCAATCTGCGTTCAGCGTTGCTAAATAACCCTAATCTGCCAGCTGAGTTGGCACCTCTGGGCGGGTTGAGCATAGCCACTTCTAGCAATGCTTACGGTATACAGGGAGTCTTTGAGTTCACTCCTAACTTTAGCCTAGGTGGTTGGGTTGGATATACTGCTGTTCGTACTCTATCTACAGGGGATGGGGCAGTTGATCGAGGTGACCTGAGTATCTGGAACTGGGCAGTTACCCTGGCTGTTTCCGACTTGGGTAAGAAAGGTAGCGTGGCAGGCGTTATTGTAGGGATGGAGCCTAAGGTTACCAGTGTTAGCAGTTCTTTAAGGAATGCGATCGGCGAAGATCCAGACACTTCATTGCATATTGAGGGTTTCTACCAGCTTCAGGTGACGGATAATATTGCTATCACACCAGGGGTTATCTGGCTTACAGCTCCTGACCACAATACCAACAATGATGATATTGTGATTGGCACGATCCGAACTACGTTTACTTTCTAGGCATCAGCTGAGCAATTGATAGCGGTTAGAAGTTGGCTTCAAGCGCAGTCACTCTGAAGGATGAAGGATGAAGGATGAATCGCCAATAGCCCGATCAATAATGGTGCTTGAAATAATATTGACGATTCCTTTGTTCAACCTGATTAAATATAGAGGCTTCCAAAGTTTTTCATCCCCCATCCCTCATCCTTCATCCTTTCAAAGGTCAGCTCATCTCACTCCTAGAAAAAGTGGGTTGTCTTGCTTGAAGTTATGTCAATGTCTACATAATCCTTAAGCACTAACCCTAGTAGTTCATAGAAATTCAAAAAATAAATTCTATAACTACCTGTTTGATGTTTAGAACTTTGTGGAATTCACTGCTAGTTATCCCAGCGATGTTGGGAGCAGCCTTGGTTATATCAAGTGGTGTGATCTGCTACTTCGCACCTAGCTTGGCGATCGCACAAAGCACATCTCGCAAAAATGCGATCGCAACTGAAACCTTAGAGGCTACGAAAGAAGGAAACGCCCGAATAGCAGACTCTCTAGCAGTCAGCACCAACCTTGTGCTTACAACCGTTGTGGACGCTAAACCAGAAGAGCCAGCTTTTGCAAACCCTGAGGCGGTGAAAACGTTGACAATCAACGAGAGCACGCCCACTGCTAAAGACATTGAAGCTCCAGAGACAGTATTGAGCGAACGTAGCTCTTTGACAACCACTCCGCTATCGCCGGGAGTTGCTCAGCCAAGAAGAAGGGATGTTGTTAACTCACCCCCTCACCCTCTCACAGGGTCACCCTCTCCTCTTCTCGCTAACGGTTCCCCAACATTGGCACAGATGCCGAGTGAGTCTGGTGTCCTGGAACAGATTGAGAATTACACCAACGAAAGCCTTACTGACGACACCCTTGACCAAGTTACCAATGTCACTCAGTTACGAGATGTTTCTCCCAATGACTGGGCTTTTGAGGCACTGCGATCGCTTGTTGAACGCTACGGCTGTATCGCTGGATACCCGGATAGTACCTATCGCGGCAATCAAGCCTTAAGCCGCTATGAATTTGCAGCCGGACTCAACGCCTGTTTACAGCAGATTGAGCGCCTCATTAAGACTAGAGGGGAGGGAATAGCAACCAAAGAAGACTTAGCAACCCTACAGCGACTTACTGAGGAATTTGGAACCGAACTAACGGCGTTGCGAGGTAAAGTAGATGCCCTAGAAGCACGCACCAACGGACTAGAAGCCACTCAGTTTTCCACTACCACAAAACTGAATGGAGAAGTCATCTTCGGAGTGACAGGTCTTCTCTCAGGAGACGACCTCTTCGGCGAACCAGTCGATAATGTAACGATCCTGGGAAACCGAATCCGTCTGAACTTAGACACCAGCTTTTCGGGTCGAGACCTATTGAGAACGCGACTTCAAGTGTTGGGTCTTGATAACCTCACTTCAAAAACACAAACCTATGATGGTTCGCTGGCTTTTGCGGACGAGAATGCTAACAATAATGTCGAAATAGATGCGCTGCTCTATAAATTTCCTATTGGTAGAAGCACAGAAGTTGTCCTGGTTGCTAATGGAGGCAGAGCTTATGACTTTGCTAGTACAGTCAACTTCCTAGATGGCGATGGTGGGTTCGGTGCCTTAACTCGTTTTGGCACGCGCAATCCCATTTACTACCTTGTAGAAGGGTCTGGGATTGGAATCAGACAGCAGTTAGGCAGCAACCTTGAACTGAGTTTGGGGTATTTAGCTGGTGAAAATCGTAATACAGCTAACCCAGTTAGAAGTGGTTTGTTTAATGGGCCTTATGGTGCTATGGCACAGCTAGTTTACAAGCCCAGCAGCAGATTTCAGATTGGTCTAACTTACATTAATTCCTATAATCGCGAAACCCTCACAGGTAGCCCCTTTTCTAACCCTCGAACCTTTCTTCGTAACCTGGCAAATCAACGAGCAAGTATCAACTTTCAACCCGCTGCTGCCTCACCCACTCCTCTCACCTTTCCTGCCAACCAACCGATTTCAGCTGGAGTAACACTTCCAGAGGGAACAACCCTACCTGCTGGCACTACGCTGGTTGAATCAACCGCACTTCCATTTGATGTAGAAATTCCCAGACCAAGAGGCTCAGGAACCATCACACTACGAGCTGGAACCAGGATTCCAGCAGGAACAACACTTCCACAAGCTGTAACGCTACCCATAGATCTCACGCTTCCAGCTGCCATTGCGCTGCCCATAGATCTAACGATTCCAGGCGCAACAACACCCCCTCCTGACCCCATCGTTTTTGATGGGACGCTCGGCGAGTTACTCAGTCAGCCTGAATTTGCTGGAATTCCCTTTGGCTTTGACCTGAATATCCCCATTCTTAGCCATTCCTATGGGCTAGAGTTATCCTGGCAGCTTAGTAATCACTTGGTTTTGGGTGGGTGGGTTGGCTACACGACAACAACAACTCTATCAACAGGAAATGGACTATTTAGCGGTAGCAAGATTAAGACCCTCAACGGAGCTGTGACCTTGGCCTTCCCCGATCTTGGTGGAAGAGGCAACTTAGGAGGAATCGTCCTGGGAGTAGAGCCACATGTGATTGACACAGATCTAAGCATCAATCAAAACTTTGTAAATCCGGCTAGTGCAAATCCTGCATTATTTCCAATCGCCACGGCTTTGGTAAACTCGACACCACTAGCACAGGTTGTAAGACTCTTCGATAATCTAGATCCTGATGTCTCACTGCATCTAGAAGGGTTTTATCAATATCGAGTGACTGATAATATCTCAATCACTCCAGGGCTGATCGTAATTACCTCTCCGGGCGGCAACACGAACAATTCTACTTTGGTGATTGGAACCATCCGAACCACATTTACTTTTTAACCTCTAACTAGATCAGGTCTAAACACCGAAGGTCACATCCCTGAAATTCAATCAAATCTCCACATCACATTCACAAAATCTTCACAATCTACCTTTATTGTGTTAGACAACTCAAGAAAATGTATCTGTAGTAAAACAATTAAGAGGTAAATTATGGAACTGAAAGGACTTACATTAGAACAGCAGTTCAAGCTAAAAGTTTTGGAAACTCAAATTCAAGGTTTAAGCCAAGAGCAAGCGCAGAAGTTACTGCTAGCGGCTGTTCGGCTCAATCTCATCAAAGATAACATCATCAAGCATTGTGCAAAAGACTCACACAATACTCTTGATGTCGAGCAACTCAAATTGGCAAGCAACGATAGGGGTTAAATTAACTTAGTGATTTTATATTGGTACTCCCCTGACTTTAAGGGTGGGGGAGATGAGGGAGCTCAGGAAGATGATGAAGGTGGGGCAATTACACTAAGTTGCACTCAAAGATAGTAGTTTCTCTTCCCCTGCTTCCTCTGTTCTTGCTATCTACTACGTTTGAACGCAACTCGGTATTAATACTCCCCCATCTTCCCCATCTCTATTCATTGACTGGTGCGAATGATTGTGGGGTTTGTGCTGACGCCCAGAGATAAAACAAAAAAGCTTCCCGACAAAAGGGGATGTAAAGTCGGTCTTCTGGCGTGAAAGTCATATTGATAAGCATTTTCCTAATTGCGAAACTTTCGCTTTTTAGGAAAAAAATTATTTGTCATAGGTTGCAATCCAGTGCAACTCTAACCAGAACTGCGGATCGATCTTCTTTAGCTTCGACATTGGATCCCGCAGGAGTCGTGTGGCATTAAGGCAAACGACTTCAACCAATCCCATGTGCTCTGCTACTTCTCTAAGCACGTCTTTTTGGGCTTGCACACAAGCAACTATCTCTTCAGGACAATAAATTCCTACATATTGCATGTTTTTAGCAGGTCGTCCCCAGTAAGAGTTGATGACTTTTACATAACAACGGTGCAATAAATTCCCTGTTGTTGGATAGAAGTGCTCTACAACAGTTGCAAATTCTTTGGCTAGGTGTTCTTCAGAAATCATTAAAAGTTGATTTTGGTAACGATGATTACTGTTATTTACTCTATCCGAAAAATTACTACTATTTGTCAAAAAGTCAGCTGCATTAATCAAAAAATAGATATTGAAAAAAATCTTTAAATTTTTAGATCTAAAGTAATAAATTGGTGAGGAAATCCCTCCTTGTTTTTGATAAGAACTTGCATCTGTTTTGAAAAGAGGGAATAGGGAGTTGGGAGTCGGGAGTCGGGGAAGGAAGATTTTCATTTTGCGAGGTGTGAACTCTAGCTCATGGTGCCTAGTAGGCAAATAGTTTTTTATGAAATATGTCAAATTTTCCTGACATAAGAGTCGTTAAAAGTATAAGTTTTGAAAAAAAGTTACACCTTACTTTCTAACTGGTGAAGACTGAGTTGATGTTCTAGGAGAAGCGATCGCCTACGCCAAGTCCAGTGATGGAAGCTGTCACGAAAGTGTCACCAAATGCGATCGCATCCGGTGACGTCATGCCAAAGACTTTAATTTTGCTACCCAATCGAAAGAGACATCAAGAACTAGACTCGTGGCGGCGCGGACAGTTTTGTAAATCCTGGCTCATCAGGTTTTGCGAAACAGCCTTTTGTGCGTCATCCACAGCTTGCAAGCCAATCCAGGTATCGATCCGTTCCACATCAAACCCTACCTCTGTGCGATCGCCCACTTGAATTAAAGGCCGGCGAATCAGCAAAGGCTCTCTCACCATCAGCGTCAGCGCCGCCTCACCATCCATCTGCTCAGGAACCACATGTCCCGATTTTATTAGTGGGGCAGAGCGATTAAACCACTCGGTTACAGGTAAGTCCTTGAAAAACAAGCGCAGACTCTCGGTTGTCCAAGCCTCCGTTAGCAAGTTGTGAGCCTGCACTTCGTGACCGGCTGCTTTTAGCAGAGACTTCTGCTTAGTATTGTTAATGCAGCCTGGTTTTTCATAGAAAATTACTGTTGCCATTGAACTTTCTCCTAAAAACTTATCAACTGATAGACTCAAGATTAATTTTCGTTATCAGAATTTCTTCAAGCCTGAAATAGCTCTAAAAACTTTGGGATCTATGGGAAAGTTCATTGTGGTCACTGGGAAGGATGAAGAGATCCATAAACAATGGTGCTTGAAATAATGAAAATTTCTTTTTTCTTCATAAATAAACAACAGTGCTTTACCCTCATCCCTCATCCTTCATCCCTCATCCCTCATCCCTCATCCTTCATCCTTTCAAAGGTCAAACTTAATATCGCTACATAACTTTGCTGCTCGATGGTGAGATCCGATTGCCTTCCACAGACGTATAAATACTTGAATCACTTCTTCTTAAGAAAGAGTGGGGTTGCCTACAAAGCTTTGCCGCGTAGCGCCTAGCGTCGAGTAGGGAATCACCTCCAGATTGTCTGGTCACCTGCAATTTCGGGACGCACATCTTTTTTTGGCATCTGCGTAACCAACAAAGTTCCGATAATCGTTCAGAGTAAGAACTTTTTGTGAGGAACTTGTACAATAGGAAGGATTTAGCTAAAAGTTCTTAGACGCTTACAAGGACAAAAACTCATGAAAATCACTTGCCCCCTATGTGACGGACATTCTGTTCCCCGTAATACAGTAGAAATCGTATTGGATTGCGATTGGTGTGGTGGAAGAGGATGGATCGAGGAAACTGAAAACCGATTTTATGCAGAGGAGGAAATCGAGGCGGAATATGAAGATCAGCTCTTGCCAGTCTGCCTAATCGGAAGCGTATCAACCAGTGGCGTTTGTTAAGAATTAAAACGCTTTCCCTCAAGTTCTTAAAGTATGGGTTTTTGTTAAATTATTTGTAGGTTTCTGGCGTTGAGTTAATTAATTTAATTTTAGCTTCAGGGTTTCAGAAATTTATTGAGAACGATTGACAGTAACAGACTTAATTGTTAATTCCCTATAAATAGCTAAAGTGCCTAATTAGATAGGCATTGCCCTTCTTTTTTCGCAATAAGTCGGACTTATTGAAGTGAGTTATTACTAATTAAACTCGCTAGTAGGAAATATAAATTAAAGATTTAAATGCTCAAACTGAACAAACTGCGCTACATCCTCATGGAATCTTTATCATAGAAAGATTTTTGATAAGGCTTAGGCTTACAGTCTTAAATCAAATGCTGTTGATTTAAGGCTTCTACTTGAAACTAAAGAAATCTACGGCAATTAGACTTCAGTAATTGCCGTTAGGATAACTGTTGTTGTGAATAATCAATCAAGATGCCAGATACTTGAAATTTGAGCCAGCCTTTTTAACGAGTGAAGTAACATCAGGGTGCTATGACGTATACAATTCCCAGCAGTTGTAATGGATGTGACAGCTGCCGACCCCAGTGTCCTACAGGTGCAATCAAAGCAGAGGGCGATAAATTTTCCATTGACCCAACGCTTTGTAACAATTGCGAGGGTTATTACTCTCAACCGCAGTGTGTAATCCACTGCCCGATTAACTCCCCTATGCCCTCTCAGGCAAAAAAGGGTAGACATAAAGTCAATGTCAGGACGGCTACAAGCCCCGATCTGTTCGCAGACGGGAAGAATAACCCGTTTGCTTCGGGGATTGCTAGCTGGATAGCCTGCAATGTGCTGGCACAGCGACAATCGCTGTCCTGGAACCGGGACGAAAAAGGGCAGCTTTATTACCAGCAGCAAGTCAACCAAGGTCGAGGCGCGATTACTTTCCGAGTCACTGACCATGTAGACTCCGATCTAGCTTCAACATCAGCAATCTCCGATGCCAGGGCGCTGTGTGCCATTGAGGGGCTTGATATTCGAGCGGCTTGTATGCATTTGATCTATGCGGCCTATGCCACAACCTTAGATAAACCTTGGGAGCAGGAGTTTATTATTAGCGATCGCCAAATTGAGGATTACCTGGGGTTAGAGAAACGCAAAGATCTCAGCAAAGCAGCAAAGCTCACCCTGATTAAAGAACTTGCACAACAACCTTGCCGAATCACCACTTCGATTAACTGGCCTCAGCAAGGTCAAGTTAAAGGGTTCTCAGTTGAAGAAAGCCGCTTGTGGCACCTGCTAGAAATTCAGCACCACTTCCAAGAAGACGCTGTAGGGTGCAAACATCTGATCGGTCTGACTTTTAGAATCAGAGCAGGCATCTGGACGCAGTATTTCTTAAACAAGCAAGGCTGTAAGGATCGAACGGCGTTTTATCAGTACGGCAGACTGCCCAAAGTCCTTTTAAGCACAGTCATGAGCATTTGGCAGCAACATGAGGGAGCAGCTCGGATGATGCTCTGGTTGCTGTTTAAAACCAAAATGGGCAGGGAACAGCGCATCACCGTACCAACCCTAATGCGCGTTGCTTACGGCGAAGAGAAAGTGATTCAGGCATCTTCGCACCGGGAAGATCGGAAGCGGTTGCTGCGGACATTTGAAAACAACCTGGAAGTTCTCAGCCATTACGGACTCAAACCTGTATTCGACCCCATCACCTATCCACCAGAAATTCAACCTCTATGGGCAAAGTTAGTCGATCTTCCAGATGATGCAGATGCTGCCCTAGAATTCTGGATGAATGATGGTTCGAGTGAAATAAGGTTGACCGACTCTGGACCTCGTGGGAAATGGAATCGGTTAATGAATGCCCGAATTTCGAGCTTTGAACTTCCAGCTGAATGGGAACAGCAGCTCGCTGAATTTGAGAAAAAGAAGCAGCAAACAACGAAGAGAAGAATCAAGTCAAAAGCAGCGATCGACAGCGAACAGATTGTTCAGGCTAGAAAAAATCTGTTACTGAGCCAGAGAGATTTGGCGGAGATGACAGGTAAAAGTCAGAGCTGGATTCGGGATATTGAAAATGGTCGCTTTCAAGCTAAGTCAAAAGATCAGATGCTGTTGCAGAAAGCGCTAGGTTTAGCTTAGTTTGTTGTTTGTTGTTTGTTGTTTGTTGTTTGTTGTTTGTTGTTTGTTTTTTAATGGGAGTATTCCATGTATGTAAATTGCTTGTCACCCCTTCAGGTCTGGCAGTCTGGGGCTACACGAACTCTCGCCGTAGCACGAAGAGGCTGGTTATTGAGTCCGCGCAGGCGGACTTGGTTTTTATAGCCGCGATTTTCAATCGCCAGGTATTGTGGCAAAATTGGATGCTCCTTTCTTAACAAACAACCAACACCCAACAACCAACAACCAACAACAAATAACTAAACAGGAAAATTTTCAATTACCTGGTCGTATTTCTTTTGAACCTCGTCAATTGATAATTGTGAATATACCTCTAGCGATCGCATACTGGAATGTCCTGAGTAAAGCTGAAGCAGTGTGTCATCAAGCCCTTGCTGTTTCAGCCACATCAGTAGGAAGTGGCGAAGTTGACTGGGTGACATGGAGTGTGGCAGTCCTGCTGCTTTTGCATAGCGCTCCAGGATTTTTCTGATACCTCGGTCAGTATACTGGCGTTTCCAGGATGACTCAAATAGATACCTTGCCTGTTTGCTATGCATCGTCTCTACGTGCGTTGCTAACACTTCCTTAAAGGGGGTAGGAAATGCCACAACTCGCTCTTTTTCCTTCTTGCCAGAGTTAATCTGGATCTGGCAACGTTCCAAATCGACATGCTCAAGCCGGATGTTGATCAGTTCACTGACTCGCACGCCTGTGTAAAGTAGAGTTTTAATCATTACCCTGTCTTGCATATTTCGGCTATGCCAGACGGCTTCATAGTAACTTCTAATTTCCGACTCAGTTGGCACGTCAGGTAACTGCTTCACTGGTGTTGGAACAGAAATCTCCAACTCGGCTCGCAGGTGGCGAAAGACGTTTTTCAAATAGCTGTAGTCGGGGCATTCACTACCAAGAAGTTTTGCCAACTCCTGAGCCTTTTTTTTAGCCGGAGTTCGTTCCCCGCTCATGAATTTACCTCAATTTCCCTGGATTCAGATAACTAGCTGATGCTTTGAAAGATACAAGTGATACCGATTTACTAAAATATTGCTACAAATAAATACGGGTAATGGGTATTGGGTAATGAGTAAGAAGTTAGTTATTACCTGTTACTACATCTCTACGTATCGGGTGCAGCTGTAAATTGAAATGGTATGAGCAAGTCATATGAATGGCGTTATTAAGTTTATATCATCTCTCTTCCCTAAGAGCAGTGTATATGACTTAGATCAAGTTTATTATAATTAATTAAACTTGTACTCAAAGTCTCAAATTAATATCTGATAAGATTTAGAAAATTTACTTGGGGTAGGCGTCCTAGTATTTTGGGGATAGGGTAATAGTATTTAATGTAGGGTCAACGGTATTTATGTACTCAACATCAAACTGAGTCAATGCCTAAGTTTGAGGGCATGTTGAAGTTTTTTTTGAGTTTTTGCCTAGTACTCAAAGAGTTGTTAGTTGTTTGTTGTTGGTTGTTTGTTGTTGGTTGTTAGACGCAACTGAATTTGGCAACACTTTTTTTGGAATTTGTCAAGAATTACACAACCCCTAAAAGTTTTTGGCTGTATGGCTAATTGGATCGAACTCAAATCGTTGTGAGTGATGAGTTTCTCCATAAATATTAAAGGTAACGGTTGGTTCATCACCCATCGCTTCTACACTGTGAATCGCATCGGGAGTGAAGCTGATAATATCTCCAGGAACTAGAGTTATATCTCCAACGGGTTCAATTTTATCCTTAAATTCAGCATCGTTGGTTCGCTTCCAAATGGTATTTTTTTCTTTGCCTTTTAATACCGCCACTACGCCCCAATTTCCATGATTGTGAATCGATGAGACTACTCCCGGCGAAAAGGTTACCGTCTGTACTGTTAAGGGAAAACCTAGTTCATCATAGAGCATGAAGACTGAGACTCCGGTTTTGGGGCAAGGTTCTAGATGTTGACTTTGCACCCAGTAGGAGTTGGTGATTAATCGGCGTACTAACATGCGAATTTCTGGCAGACGGCTGCTTTCATCGGCAACATCGTTGAGAACATCTTCGAGTTCAGTTAAAAATCGATGTAGCCGATAATTCTCTCTTAATAGTTCCCAGTCTCTGACCGATTTACAGGCTTGATATTCCCCGTCTCCAGTTAGTAGCCAATCCCTACTTTTTATAGCAATCATGGTTAATGGGTAATGGGTAATGGGTAATGGGTAATGGGTAATGGGTAATGGGTAATG
>DALYIW010000042.1:0-14626 GCA_031970155.1 Coleofasciculaceae cyanobacterium CTOTU46601
GAAACTCAAACTTGGATTGAATTTGCTGTTAAATGCAACTACTTAAACGTTGAAGCAGGTAGACAACTGTACGGAACCTACAACCAAATTCTAGCTGGTTTGGTAAATATGATTAACAACCCATCACCTTGGCTAATTAAAAGAGCAAGGAGAGAACAATAACAGGGGGTACAAAATTCTTCCCTACCTCCCCCTGCCTCCCCTGCTCCCCCTGCCTTCCCTGCTCCCCCTGCTCCCTTCGCACCCACTCTTGGAAAGGCGGTTCTAATAAAGAGTCTGTAGTCGCCTGTTAGCAGCGTTCATCTCGTTTTTAGGATGTAGAATCTCGTTGAGCGTTGTCAATAATTCCTTGGTTGTAAAGGGCTTCGATAAAAATGTTTTGACGCCAGTGTCAGCAGCATCATCTAGCTTATCTCTTTGGGCAAGTCCACTGACGGCAATAATCTTGACTTCTGGGTTAATTCTTTGCAACATTCGGATGGTAGTTAGCCCATCCATCTCAGGCATCATCATATCTGCCAAGACCACACTAATTTCCTGCTGATGCTCCGCGTACAGGGCTATTGCCTCAATCCCATCACTGGCAGTTATAGCCTGGTAATTATAGGTTTCTAGCACGGCTTTGGAAATGTCTCGAATAGGGGCTTCATCATCCACAACCAGAATGAATTCTCCGTGTCCTTGAGGCAGTTCTAAGTCTTCCACTGGCTGCGTTTGAGTTACCTCGGCTGCTGGTAAATAGACTTTAAATTCGGTTCCTCTTCCTACCTCGCTATACACATTCACAAAACCGCCGTGGCTTTTGATAATACCGATCGCTGTTGAAAGACCAAGCCCTGTGCCCTTGCCAATCTCTTTGGTTGTAAAAAAGGGTTCAAAAATTCGATCCAAAATTTCAGGAGGAATGCCCATGCCCGTATCCGTTACTCTAATCACAATGTAGGAACCCACTTGGGCATCTAGATTCAATCGAGCATAGTTTTGGTCAATAAAAAGATTTTTGGCAGAGATACTTAAGGTACCGCCGTTGGGCATTGCATCGCGAGCGTTAACACAAAGGTTCATCAGAACCTGATGGAGTTGCGTGGCATCTCCACAGACAGTCCACAGTGATTGAGATATATCAGTAGAAATTTCTATAGATTTTGGGAATGTTTGTAGAGCAATCTGTTTAATTTCTGAGATGAGGTGTTTGACTTGAAGAACTGTAAATTTACCTTCAAGTCCTCGGGCAAACGACAGCACTTGCTTGACTAAATTAGCCCCACGTTTAGCGTTTGTTATGAGTATGGGAATCAGGCGCTTACTTTGTTGATCATGAAGTTGTGTCTCTAGCAGTTGAGCCGTCATGAGAATTGGTGCTAACACATTGTTTAAGTCGTGGGCAATACCACTCGCTAATGTGCCGATGCTCTCCATACGTTGGGCGCGAAGAAACTGTGCTTCGAGTTGTTTTTTCTGGGTGATGTCGGTGTTGACAACTAGTATAGATTTTGGTCTATTGTCTTCATCGCGCACTAGTGTCCAGCGGCTTTCGACAATGATTTCTTTGTCATCTTTGGTGACTTGATGCAACTCGCCCTGCCACTCACCTTTCTCGTCAAGAGTTTTTTGGATGCGTTGAAGACTGGCAAAAGGTTCTTTGTACAAAATCTCATTCGCGTTCTTGCCAAGGACTTCAAGTGCTTTCCATCCGTACAGGCGCTCAGCACCTTTGTTCCAGAATAAAATTTTGTTTTCTAGGTCGCGAACTAGAATTGCGTCTGTTGTGACATCGAGCAAGGCTGCTTGTTCGCGGATTTTCTGTTCGGCTTGATTGCGCTCTAAGGCGTAGCGAATGGAACGTTCTAGTAAAGGTGCTCCGAGTTGACTTTTTTCCAGGTAATCGGCTGCACCCGCCTTCATGGCTTCAACGTCTACTTCATGGTCTCCCTGTCCAGTTAGCAAAATGATCGGGGCTTTACAACCCTTGGCAATGGCTTCGCGTAGGAGTTCTAGTCCGTTGCGCTCTCCTAGACGATAATCGAAAAGATAGATATCGTGGTGGTGCTGTGCGATCGCATCAATTGCCGCCTCATAACTAGCTACCCATTCCACAGCGAATCGACCTCCCTGGATTTCAGAGAACCAGTCGCGAGTCAGAATATAGTCATCCTCGTCGTCATCCACTACAAGTACTCTAATTGGGTCGTTCTTCATGTCTCTAAACCCGTTCCAGCGGCAGTTCAACTATTTCAAACCAGTACTTTCCTAAGGTTTTCATGACTTCAACTAAAGATGAGAAGGTCACCGGCTTAGTAATAAACGAGTTCGCCCCTAAGTCATAGATCCTATAAATATCTTCCTCTGCTTTGGAGGTAGTCAGCACTACAATGGGAATTTGCCGGAGATTTGGGTCTGTTTTGATCTCTTGTAGCGCCTCACGACCATCTTTTTTCGGCATATTCAGGTCTAGCAGAATCAAACCTGGACGTGGTGCATCGCTGTGTCGAGAATATTTGCCACGCCGATGCAGATAATCCATTAACTCTTCGCCATCGTTGACAAAGCGCAGTTCGTTAGCCAAGCGACTTTCTGCTAATGCCTCACTTGCTAATAGGCAGTCGTCTTCATCATCATCAGCCATCAGGATTGTGACAGTTGTTCGCTGACCCTTCACGCCGTATTTTCTCCTATGCGTTGTTGGATGGGCAGCGTGACGATAAATTTTGCCCCCTGCCCCAAAGTGCTTTCGGCTGTGATGCTGCCGCCATGACGTTCAGCAATTTTTCGGCAAATCGCTAAACCCATGCCCGTGCCTTCGTATTCACTACGACTATGCAGCCGTTGAAAAACATTGAAGATGCGATCGAGATACTTCTCGTCAAAACCAATACCGTTATCTTCTACAATAATTTGACAATACTCACCAACCGGGGAACCCCCCGTGGGAAGATTATCCTGACGTTCCATCCGTTGGCTATAAATTTTAACGACGTGCGGCTCTTCCTTTCGGTGGAATTTCAAGGCATTGCTGATGAGATTTTGTAGTAATTGACGCATTTGGATCGGATCGGCATCAATTGTCGGCAACTCCCCTACGTCAACGTGTCCCCTATTCTGCTGGATACACACTTCTAAATCGGACAATACTTCTTGTGTAACTTGGGCAAGATTCACCGGAACAAAGGGCTGTGCTTTGGTTGTAACCCGAGACAGGGTTAATAAATCATTGATGAGATTTTGCATCCGCAACGCTGCATTGTGCATTCTCTCTAGATAGTCACGCCCCTGTTCAGTCAGCACCTCGCTATATTTGTCTTTGAGGCGGTTGCTGAATGCCTGAATCTTCCGCAATGGCTCTTGCAAATCGTGTGAGGCAATAGAAGCAAATTGTTGTAGTTCTGCGTTGGAACGGGCTAGTTCTAAGCGCTGATGGGTTTCTTGTTGTAAGAGTTGAGCTTGAGCCAAAGCTATGCCGATTTGAATAGCTAGATGCCCCATAAGTTCAGTTTCAAAGCTTGACCAATGCCGGGGATTGTTACACTGATGAGCAACCATGAGACCCCAGAGTTTTTCTTTCAAAAAAATAGGAACAGCCAACTTTGCCTTGACATTGAATTCTTTCATAAATTCAATTAGGCAATTGGGTACTTTAGCTTTCTCTATATCAGCAACAGTGTAAACTCTGCCTTGACTATACCTCTGTAAGTACTCTGATGCAAAATAGTCTTCGTTGATATTTCGACCTAATACAGAAGGCCATTGAGGGTTTACTACTTCTGTAACTATTTTACCAAATCCATTACCTTTTAGTTGAAAGATCAAAACTCGGTCAGTTTGGAAAATTCTTTGCACTTCGGTAACAGTAGTTTGAAGAATTTCATCGATTTGTAAGGATTGGCGAATCTTAAGTGTCACCTCGGCAAATAATTGCGATCGCATTGTCTGGCGCTGTAATTCTTCGTGTGCCTGTTTACGATCAGTGATATCTTGAAAATAAACCGACAAACCATCTCTGGCTGGATAAGCATGTACGTTAAACCATTTATTGAGCCAGGGAGAGAGCGCTTCAAATTCGACGCTAACTTGTTCGGATACGGCTTTGTGATATTGCTCGAAGAATACTGAACCAACAGCCTCTGGAAACTCATCCCACAAATTTCTGCCGAGTAACTCAGCCCGTGTTCTTTGTAAAATCTGTTCGGCTTGCTGATTGAGGTAGGTGATTTGCCAATCGTTATCTAGGGCGAAGAAGGCATCTGTGATACTTTCTAGAATATTGGCAATCCTCTGGTGTGCTGCTTCGCTATCAGTGCGTGCTACTTGCTCTTTTTCGAGGAGTTGGATACGTTCTTTCTCAGCCTGTTTGCGATCGCTAATATCCATGTTAATCCCGGTCATGCGAACAGCAATGCCTTTTTCGTCATAATAAACTTGACCTTTACTGGCCACCCAATGCACAGTATCGTCAGGCCAAATGACGCGGAATTCAATGTTATAGTCTGCCCCTTCCTCCAGGGTACAACGCACAGCTTGAGCAATCAAAAGTTGATCTTCAGGGTGAACATTGGCAAGGAAGTTTTCATCAGTACTGTCAAAAAGTCTTAGAACCAGACGTTGATTGGCTTCGGTAGTAGCAGAATATACAACGTTGCCGCTTAAGACATCCCAATCCCAGGTGACCATTTGAGCCGCCTCAAGGGCTAATTGCAATCGCGCCTCGCTCAGTTGTGCCCGCGCCATCTGCTGTCGTAACTCTGTAGTTGATCGACTAGTCTCTAAGAGACGGCGCACTCGTTGGTGTAGTACTGCCCAGTGAATGGGTTTAGTGATGTAATCGTTCGCACCAACCTCAAATGCTAGATCGACGGACTCTCGATCCTCAAGAGCAGTAATCATTAATACAGGCGTATGTTCTCCATCGGGGAGATTACGCAGCTGTTTGCAGCAGGTGAACCCATCCATTACGGGCATCAGGGCATCTAGCAGCACAATATCGGGTTGGATGCGGTTGAAAGCCGTTAATGCCTCCTCTCCATCACTGGCTTCTACCACCTGATAACCAACTTGTTGCATGGCGTGACGAAGCTGAATCCGCATGAACTTATCGTCATCTACGACAAGAGTAAGGGGAGAATCTCTATAAGTGATGGGGATGTCCATAAGGGTGGAAGGTTGGAAGGTGGGAAAGTTGAAAGATTTAAGAATGGTTTTCTGGCAAGAAGGGTTAAAAGTTCAACCTTCTAACTTTCCAACTTCCTAAGCTTCCAACTAAATCTGCTGGCGGTGTACTTGCAAAGCTGCCTCGACTTTTCCGTATTCGGCTTCCAGTTGCGGCAGTTTGTCTAGTGCATAGTCTGTATTTCCAATACGACTCATGACTTCTAACTTATTGCAAAGATCAGAGAGAGTGATAGCTCCAATGGTGGAACTGCTAGATTTTAGTGTGTGTGATGCCTGTCGCAGTAACTTGGCATCTTGTTGAGTAGCTGCTGTTGCGATCGCACCCAATAATTTAGGAGCATCTTCAAGATAGCAATCAATCATCTCAGCCAGTACAAGATCAGCACTTTCACCCACCATGTCTCGGAATGATTGCAGCACTTTGGCATCAATTGCACTGGGGAGTCGGGAGTCGGGAGTCGGGGAGGCAGGGGAGGCAGGGGAGTAGGGAGTAGGGAGTAGGGAGTAGGGAGTAGGGAGTAGGGAGGAATCGTGCAGTGAAGCGGATTGTTCTATCTGTGTACTAGGAAGTGAGGAGGAATCTTCTGGGAGTGAAACTGATTGCCTGTTGCCTTCTTGCCGACTCCCGACTCCCGACTCCCGACTCCCCACCTTACACTTACTCAAGACTTGAATTAAGGTCTCTACCCGTATAGGTTTGCTGATATAGTCATCCATACCCGCCTCTAGGCACTCCTCGCGATCGCCCTGCATAGCATTGGCTGTCATGGCAATAATTCGGGGACGTGAGGCGTGAACGTATTTCTGGCAAATCTGACGTGTTGCAGTCAAACCATCCATAGTTGGCATCTGCACATCCATCAGTACTACGTCATAAGACTGAGAATGTACCGCTTCGAGTACTTCCAAGCCATTGTTGGCAACATCAGCTTGATAGCCGATCAATTGCAGTAAATGCAAAGCTACCTTTTGATTCACCACATTATCCTCAGCCAACAAAATCCGTAAGGGTAACTGTGTTGCTAATTGGGGGATGTTCTGAGATAGAGGAGTTCGGGAGGGTTTTACTGGGATGGGCTGTTCATCCAGGATATGGTTCAAGGCATTGTAGAGATGGGATTGTTTAATCGGCTTAGTTAGGAAGGCAGCAAAATCTACAGATAAACTAGTTTGATTAGTCATTTCTGGCTTGCCGATGGATGTCAACATTACTAGGGGCAACTTCTGATAATTAGGCTGCTTGCGGATTTCTGCTGCTAAAGTTAAACCATCCATTGTGGGCATCTGCATGTCTAGAATTGCCAAATCAAATGCTTCCCCTTGGCACATAAAGGAGAGGGCTTTAATGCCAGATTCAGCAGCCTGAGTGAGCATTCCCCACGATTGAGCTTGTAGCGTTAAAATTTGCCGATTGGTAGCATTATCATCCACAATCAGTAATCGCTTACCCTCTAGCTGAGGTAGTCGATTGTCAGTCTTAATTGGTAGTGAATTGGGGGCTAAGGGAACAATTACAGTGAAATAAAAAGTAGAGCCACGATCCACTTGACTTTCAACCCACATCCGCCCGCCCATCATTTCGCAAAGCTGTTTGCCAATCGCCAAACCCAATCCCGTTCCACCATAGTGACGAGTGGTAGAAGCATCGACTTGACTAAATGATTTGAACAGGCGATCTATTCGATCTGGGGAAATACCAATTCCTGTATCCTTAACGGCAAATTGAATTTCGTAATCAGGGTAGGGAGTAGGGAGTGGGGAGTAGGGAGTAGGGAGTGGGGAGTCGGCAGTAGAGGAAAAAGAAGAGGTAGATTCTTCCCGATTCCCGATTCCCGATTCCCTGGGAGGTTTGGGAGTAGGGAGTGGGGAGTCGGCAGTAGAGGAAAAAGAAGAGGTAGATTCTTCCCGATTCCCGATTCCCGATTCCCTACTCCCTAATGCCTGGGCTGTTACTGAAACTACTACTTCTCCTTTCGGTGTGAATTTAACTGCATTACCGATTAAATTCACTAAGATTTGGCGCAACCGTGTGATATCTCCCACAATGGTGTTGGGTGTTTGGGGATGAATTACATAGGCTAGTTCAATGTCTTTTTCTGCTGCTTTGAAAGCTAGTAAATCGAGAGCTTCTTCTACACAAGTTCGGAGATTAAAAGAGTGATTCTCTAGTTCTAGTTTGCCTGACTCAATTTTTGAGAGGTCAAGAATATCGTTAATCAGCGACAGTAACCCATCACTACTGCTCTGAGTAGTTTCAGCAAAATCACGCTGTTGGGGTGTTAATTCGGTATTGAGTAGTAAATCTGTCATGCCGATGATGGCATTCATGGGAGTGCGGATTTCGTGGCTCATATTAGCTAGGAATTGACTCTTGATGCGAGTCGCTTCTTCAGCTGCTGCCTTCGCTTTTTCTAGTTCTTGATTCGCCTGGGATAATTCCTGCGTGCTCTCTTCTAATGACAGTTGTGCCAAATACCGCTCAGTAATATTGTCTAATATCCAGAGACGACCGGGTACATCGTGGACACGAGTAGCCGTGCTAGAAATACTTAGTACTTTTGGCTGTGGGTTAGAGAAAATCCAGTTCCAGTTGCGAATCTCTGCTTGTGGATGGGAGAAAAATCGCGCGGCTTGTGCTACGATTTCGGATTGATTATTAGCACTAGTCCGCAAGATTGCCATTGCCTGAGCAAGTTCTGCTGGCTCTACAGTTCCTTGAATTAGTCCCAAATGTTCGGCAGCCGCTTGATTGAGCCAGCCTTGTTCACCACTTTCATCAATGAACACTACTCCCTGAGGGATTGTCTGTAACATGGCACCAAAGCGTGCCTGTAGTTTGTCGAGACGTAAGGTTGTATCACTAAATTTCAGCAGGGTGCGTAACTCACCTAGTAGTGATTCGATAAATTGTTGCAGGTAGGATGAAAAATGAATCCGGCGATACCAGATTAGCAAGATAGCTCCATCAAGTCCTCCTTGAGTTTGGGGAGGAGCAACAGGGAGTTGGAGGGGCAGCACAGCAAGAGACTGAGTGCCTTGAGCGAGCAGAATATGAGAAGCGCCAGGAGTGGAGGGGTAGTCACAATAGTAGAGGCAGCGATTCTCTAGCGTTGCTTGCTCAAAGAGGGTGGGCGTTGTGAGTTGATCGGGGAGAGCTTTTGCAGGTAGACATACTAGCGCTTGGGCTGTTACCTCGTCGAGTCGGCGTAATGCGATCGCAGCATCTGCACCAGCCAAGTCACGCAGTAAGCTGAGGACTTGACTAATCAGAGTAACAGGCGTGTCGGCTGTGTCGGCATTTGAGAGAGTACCCAGCACTGATTGCGAAGCTAACCGCCATTCAATACCCAGCAGAAATCTACGTACCACAGTGCCGAATACAGCTATGGTTCCCAGTTCAATTGACTGGCGCATGAAGTTGAAACCATCCCTGTGCAGCAGTCCAAACAGTAGGGGGCAAAACACTGCCAAGGAGACCACTAACCTTGTTGGTAGAGGTAACATTATGCAAACGCCTAGAAACACTGGGAGTAGTAACTGCATGGGCGATCTTCCATCCAGCGCCCCCAACCCCACGAGGATGATTACTAACCCGATTAAAATAGGTCGAAATGTTGGTAGCCAGTTAATAGGAAGGATGAGGGATGAGGGATAAGGGATGAGTACCCCATAAATAAATTCATGTGCTTGAAATAAGGATATATATTTCTTGGTTTCTCCCATAAATAAATTTAGCGGTCTCTTAACTAATTAAGACCAAGAATTTTCATACTTCATCCCTCATCCATCATCCTTCATCCCTCATCCTTTTTTGGTCAGGATGACCGAGCCGTAACTGGGAAAGTATAATGTTTCCGATTAAGCGGCAAGACATGAAGCGATCGCACGGGTTACAACATCGGGCGCACTGATATGAGGTAAATGCCCTTTCGCCTGGATACGAATAAGCTTACTCTGAGGGATTTTATCTGCCATATACTCACCCACCTGAACTGGCACAGCAATATCATCACT
The DNA here is from genome assembly GCA_031970155.1 of Coleofasciculaceae cyanobacterium CTOTU46601. GTDB lineage: Bacteria > Cyanobacteriota > Cyanobacteriia > Cyanobacteriales > Coleofasciculaceae > DALYIW01. Next base: position 9,181 of record DALYIW010000042.1, read on the forward strand.
CGTCTGTAAAATCACCGTCGGTACCGTAAGTCGAGGCAATTCATCGCGGTGATCGGACTGAAAAATCACCCGGGCGACAGCTTGCGCGATGTCTGGACGAATCGCTACCAGGGTATTGGCAAACTCTCTGGCCAACTCAGGTTTATCCTGGGTAGCCATGACTATAGGAGCAAAGCCTGAAGCCCAAGCATAGTAGTTCGCTGACATCGCAGCATATAACTCGTCGAGATCGGACTGCTCAAACCCACCGACATATCCTACATCATTGAGATAACGGGGAGACGCACCGATAAAGATCAGTTGGCTAAAGCGATCGGGTTGAAATAATGCTGCCAGTAAACTAACCATCCCACTAACCGAATGACCTACCAAGATGCACTGAGTCAACTTTAACTGTGCACACAAATCCAACAAATCTTCAGCATAACTGTAGAGGCTACTGTAGCGATGCGGACTATAGGCAGAAAAATCAGATTTACCTGCTCCTACATGGTCAAATAATACAATTTGATAATCAGATTTAAACGTTTCTATCTGATGTCGCCAAGCGGTCTGATCAGAACCGAAACCGTGAGCAAAGATGATAGTTTGACTGCCCTGGCCTAGCACATGAACATTGTTACGCTGCCAGATGCTTGTTGCCATTTTGTTGTTGGTTGTTGGTTGTTTGTTGTTGGTTGTTTGTTGTTGGTTGTTTGTTGTTGGTTGTTGGTTGTTTGTTGTTGGTTGTTTGTTGTTGGTTGTTTGTTGTTGGTTGTTTGTTGTTGGCTTGCCCTGAGCTTGCCTGCACTGAGCTTTGCCGAAGTGTCATTGGGGTGTTTGTTATTAATTTTAGACTATCTATAAATAACTATTTTGAATGCAGAACCTCATCAAGGGTGGTTAGTAATTCCTGTGTTGTATAGGGCTTTGATAAAAAGGTTTTAACACCAAGCGCTGCTACTTTCGCTAGCTTGTCATTAGATACTAAGCCACTAACACCAATAATTTTGACTTGAGGTTCAATTTTCTGCAAAGTCCGGATGGTAGTGGGACCGTCCATTTCTGGCATCATCATATCTATCAAGACTAAGCTAATTTCTGATTTGTGCTGGGCATATAGCGCGATCGCTTCTATGCCATCACTAGCCGTTAGTACTCTGTAAGAATAAGTTTCTAGAGATGTTTTAGTAATCTTACGAATTGCTACTTCGTCATCTACTACTAGGATGAGTTCTCCATGTCCTTGAGGTAGTTCTAATTCCTCGACTAGCAGTGTTTGAGTCTCTTCTAATGCGGGTAAGTACACCTTGAATTGTGTGCCTTGTCCTACTTCGCTGTACACATTAACAAACCCTCGGTGACTTTTGATAATACCAATTACTGTAGAAAGACCCAAACCACTTCCTTTTCCTCGTTCTTTTGTCGTAAAAAATGGCTCAAAAATTCGATCCAATGTATCTGCGGGAATTCCCATACCTGTATCTGAGACGGTAATTACAATGTAACGACCAATTTTGGCATCAATATTCATCCGGACATAATGTTCGTCAACTACAATATTCTCTCCAAGAATACTGAGTGTACCGCCGTCAGGCATGGCATCACGGGCATTGACGCAAAGGTTCATCAACACTTGATGCAGCTGGGTAGCATCTCCAGAAACAGTCCACAAGACAGGTGGTACATCAACGTAAACATCAATTGATTTGGGAAATGTTTCTTTAGCAATCTGCTTGACTTCTGAGATGAGGTGTCTGACTTGGACAATTGTGCGATCGCCTTCTACACCTCGGGCAAATGATACAACTTGTTTGACTAAATCAGCTCCACGCCTAGCGCTCGCTTCCATAATTTCTAACCACTCCTGAGAACGTTCATCTGTTACGGTGAGTTCCAAAAGCTGAGATGTCATTAAAATTGGAGCAAAAACATTGTTTAAGTCGTGAGCAATGCCACTAGCTAATGTACCCAGACTTTCCATTCGCTGAGCGCGGAGAAATTGCGATTCAAGTTGTTTCTTTTCGGTAATGTCAGTATTGACAACTAGAATTGATTTAGGTTGCTCGTATTCATCGCGGACTAACGTCCAGTGGCTGTCAACGATGATGGGTTGACCTTCTTTGGTAATTTTATGTAGCTCTCCTCGCCACTCTCCTTTTACAGCAAGAATATTGTGAATTTCCTCGAGTTGAAACGTACTTTTTTTATGAAAAAACTCTGGGGTCTCTTTTCCTAAAACTTCCTCGTTTTTCCAACCATACAAACGCTCTGCACCTTTGTTCCAAAACAAAATTTTGTTGTCTAGATCTCGCACAAAAATTGCTTCTGTCGAAACATTAAGCAGCGCCACTTGTTCACGAATCTTTTGTTCTGCTTGCTTGCGCTCAGTGATGTCGCGAGAGACGGTATGAATTTCTACAGCAGCATTGGTTTGGGGGTTTCGTACTGTTCGGCTTGTAGTTTCAAACCAGATGTAGCAGCTATCTTTACGACGGAAACGGTAGGTAACTGTGTAAGTATCTGGTAACTCTAAGATGGTAGAGTGAGTTTGGCTGATTAGAGTTAGATCGTCGGGATGGAAAAATTCATAGGCTGAGTGTCCTATTAATTCTTCAGGAGCATAGCCTAAAAGTATCTTGCAAGCTGGCGAAGCATAAAGGAAATGACCATCGGGTGTATGCCGAGCAATCATATCTGTGGAGTTTTCTGCTAATAGCCGGAAGCGTTCTTCGCTTTGGCGTAGTGCATCTTCTGCCTGCTTTCGCTCAGTAATGTCATTAAAATATACAGCCAAGCCGTCTTTAGAAGGATAGGCATGGACGGCAAACCAGCTGTTGAGTGGCGGATAGAATTCTTCAAATTGGACACTAATATTTTGTGATATTGCAGTGTGATACTCTAGGTAAAATTTATAATCGACGGCTTCGGGAAATTCAGCCCATACATTCTTATTGAGAAGTTCTTCTTTTGTTCTCTGCAAGAGTCGCTCGGCTTGTGGATTTAAGTAAGTAAATTGCCACTCGTTATCTAGAGTAAAGAAAGCATCTGTGATACTTTCAAGAATATTTGTACTGCGATTTCGGGCTTCTTCGGCGGCACTTCTTGCTGTTTGTTCTCTTTCTAAAAGTTGAAGATGTTCTTGTTCCGCTTGCTTGATCTCAGTGATGTCGCGAGCGATCGCATAAATTGAGCTTTCCTCAACAATCGAAACGGCTGTCCATGCTAACCATTTATAGGAACCCTCAACAGTGCGATAACGATTCTCAAAGTAAATGGTAGGTTCTCCTGTAGAAAGCTTTGCCACTTCGGCAAGGGTTCTCTCTCTGTCTTCAGGATGAACAAAATCGATCAGGGGTTGGCTTTTGAGTTCAATAGGTGTGAACCCAAGTGTTTTCTCAAACGCTGGGTTCAATCGCTTAAAGTAGCCATCGAAATCGGCGATACACTGCATATCAAGTGAGAGGGTGAAAAAGCGATCGCGTTCTTCCTCGGCTCGCTTGCGATCGCTAATATCCGTTTGAGTCCCCACGAAGTACAGTAAGTCGCCTTCATCTGAAAACACTGGAGAGATTTTCAGTTCATTCCAGAAGGCGCTACCATCTTTGCGATAGTTTAGCAGGGTAGCTTTTACTTCTCGTCGTTCGGCGATCGCTTGGCGAATATGAGCAATGGTATGAGGATCGGTGCCCGCACCTTGCAAAAAGCGGCAGTTTCGACCTATTACTTCTTCAGGTTGGTAACCTGTAACTTTCGAGAAAGCTGGGTTCAAGTAGATAATTGGATTGTCAGGTTGGTTTGGATCGGTAATGGTTACGCCATCTGAAACCGCAGCAACAGCACGAGCAAGGTACTGGTTTTTTGTCGCCGCTTGCTGTACTGCCTCCTCGGCAAGCTTGCGAGCCGTGATGTCATGGGTAAAGCAGCGAGTATGACTAAACTTGCCATTTTCCCACAGCACATTTGAGTTGATTTGTACATATCGAATCGAACCATCTTTGCACAAGAGCCTCGCTTCGTAGTTACATAGGGTTTCGTTGGCGGCAAGCCGTTGGAGGATATCGTCAATTCCTGCTTGGTCTGCGTGGAACTTAGCGATATGCTGACCGATATACTCCTCGCGAGAGTAGCCCAGAAAATCGAGTTCCGCTTGATTTGCCCAGATGATGATTCCGTTGCCATCTACACAATGGAGACTACTAGGACCATTCTCCAAAAGATCCAACAGTTCTAGTTCTCGATTTCGCAGCTTTTGCTCTAGCTGCTGACTTTCTTGCTTGGCGTGTTCTAAATTGGCTAAATCCTGTTGTAATTCAACCCGTGCGATCGCCTGACGACTTAATGCTCGTAAAGCCTCCAACTGCTCATAATGCAGTTCCCGTGGTACATAATCCATTATGCAAAGTGTCCCCAAGACGTAGCCTTGAGAGGTAATTAGGGGTACACCAGCGTAAAACCGAATATGTGGTTCAGAAATTACCATCGGGTTAGTGGCAAATCGTTCGTCAGCCAACGCATCCGCCACCACCAATCCTTCTGGTTGCAATATCGTATAGGTGCAAAAGGCGATTTCGCGATCGCTTTGAGTTACCGCGCCACCAAAGTTTGACTGAAACCATTGCTGATTGTGATTAATCAGCGTGACTAGGGCAATTGGCGTTTTACAAATTTGTGCCGCTAAACGGGTGAAATCATCGAACGTTTGTTCCGGTAAGGTATCAAGGATTTTATACTGAGAAAGAGTCTCAATTTTTTGAGCTTCATTTTTGGGGAGTGCGGTGTTCATTATATTGAAGTATTTTGCCGTTAATAAAAATCGGTAATTGTATCAGAGAGATATAGGGATAGATTTTTCACAAACACTATTTAGTGTATTCCAGCGATAATTAGGGAAACCATAGAAGCGCTAGTTTAGACACTATAGATTTCAATCTTACAAAACATTTAGAAGCTGAAGCTCACATGAATTCAGGACTGACAATATCCGTTGCCTCTTCAACACAACGCCACCCAAGAGATAATTTTTCGATTACCTTTGCGCCGTTATCTCTGGCAGTAGTCGTCATGAGTGGCACAGTACGCAATCAAACCGATGGTAAACCAGTGGTGGCACTAGAATATCAGGCTTATGAGCCGATGGCGCTACGGGTATTCGAGGCGATCGCTGCCGATATCCGCAACAGGTGGCCTGATGTCAATCGAGTTGTAATTCACCATCGTACAGGGCGATTACAAATTGGAGAAATTAGCGTATTAGTCGCTGTCGGCTGTCCCCATCGCTCAGAAGCCTTTGAAGCGTGTAAATATGCTATTGACACATTGAAGCATAACGCCCCGATCTGGAAAAAGGAACATGCTCACGATGGTTCCAGTAACTGGGTAAGCATTGGTGCCTGCGAAACCGCTGATACTAAATGTTAAACACCCCCCCCACTCCCAACTCCCGACTCCCGACTCCCAACTCCCC
>DALYIW010000042.1:14636-38643 GCA_031970155.1 Coleofasciculaceae cyanobacterium CTOTU46601
TCGATCGATAAATCTTTCATCTTCGTTCACAATACAAAAAATGCACGCCCTTTCAATACCCACCTGGATTATTCATATTTCTAGCGTTGTTGAGTGGATTGCCGCCGCCTGGTTAATCTGGACATACGGCGAAGTAACACGCGATCGCTCTTGGTGGGCTTTATCCGTCGCCATGTTACCCGCACTTGTGAGTGCCATGTGTGCCTGCACCTGGCATTTTTTTGACAACCTAGAATCTTTAGAATGGTTAGTTACTCTTCAAGCCGCCATGACAGTTTTGGGTAACTTTACTCTTTGTGCTGCCGCTTGGTGGATTTGGCGTTCTTCCCGACAGCCAGATACTAATACAAAAACGGCAAAATCTCAGACTACTATTGATGCTTCCTGAGCCAGAATTATGCTTTCAAAAGAAACCTTATTTGCACTTTCTCTGTTTCCTTACCTAGGATTTTTGTGGTTTCTCACTCGTTCTGGAAAAACACCACGTTTGGCGCTAATTGGGTTCTACATGCTCTTAGTTTTCGTTGCCGTTACCATCCCAGCCGGAATTTATTCTCAAGTAGCTTATGGCAAACAATTAGCCAATGTTGATTGGTTGCACGGTGGTGCTGAGTTTTTTTTAACCCTGTCCAATATTTTGGTGGTGCTGGGCTTTCGGCAAGCCATTATTCAACGTAAGGGAGCATCATCCTAGGCTATCTCTCTGATGCAGGACTTACGCATGGACACCACATATAGTAGGGGTGAACGGCCGTTCACCCCTACAAATGGCGGTTCAACCGGGAATTTGCGTAAGTCCTGTGATGTTGTCGTGAGTCTAGCGGAGGAGCGATCGCCTACGGCTTTACTCGAAGCTGATCGCGCTAGTTACTTCAGCAAAGCATCATAATTATCATGAGAACCAATCCAAAACCAGTAATAATCATCGCCCTTTTTTAAAGCCAATGCTCGGTAACCATCTGTAAGTCGAGCAGACCACAGGTTCTTGCCTACTTTCTTAAAGTGTAGTGATGGATGCAATGAATTTTCTCTCCAAAGCCGATAGGCTTTTCGAGCTTGCTCTTTCATTTCTGGAGACAGCGCTGCATAGGCGTCCCAAAAATTAGGTGTTGCGAAGGACTTCATCAAGATCCCTCACGTTATGCGCTGCAATATCTGTTTCTGCTTGAGCAATAAGGTTATCTAATTTACCTGATGTCAAATCTTCCTCGATTTGCCGATCCCACGTTTCATCTAAATAAGTTTGAAGCCATGCTGCCAGTTTATGAACTTCACTTTCGGGAAGCTGTTTAATAGCTGCTTCGATTTCTAGCAGAGTGATCATAGAGAAAAATATGCTCTGGAAATATCTCTATACTATTACGCGATTTCTCCAGTAACACTCGGCTAGCAACGTAGTGCTATGCTTTCGGCATATTCAAGCGCGATCGCCTTTGTAATCTAAAGCTGTTTTTTTTGTTTACGCAACAGCCGAGAACCGATACCTAAAGTACCAAGGCTCAGTATACCCAACGTCGAAGTGGGTTCAGGAACAGGTGTTGGTACAGGAGAAAGTTCGGGAACAGGGGTGGCAACATAAATACCCTGGCTTCCATCAGCAAGAATGGCAGAGAAAGCAATTTGCCCGGAATTGTTCAACCCTGTTCTCGAAAAATGCAGTCCTTCCACTACAGAACCAAAGAGTAAATCACCCGTAGCAATAACTTGATCTCTCACTGGATCTGACCCAGTAAAAATGCCTCGCTTTCCCGAATCTAATTCCGCCACAAAAGCAACTGTACCCCTGTCGTTAATGGAGGGGTCTAAGAAAAACTTAAAGGAACCACTCGTATCAGCGACGGTAGTAGTTGTTGTCCCATCACTAGTCAAAAGACTAGTGAGCAAGCCTTGACCCACTGCTAATTCAGCCCCAAAAGCCACCGTTCCCCAATTGTTGATGGAGGGTAAGCCGAGGCGACCAACAGAATACAAGTCGCTGGCATCAAAGATAGTAGAAATTGTTGTTCCATCGCTAGTGAAAATGCCTCTGCTTTGAGGATTTAGTTGAGCCGCAAAGGCTACTGTTCCTTTGTCATTAATAGAGGGCATTTCGATGAAACGATTAAATGTATCACTGGAATCGAAGAGGGTAGTAGTCGTGATTCCGTCGCCAGTAAAGACCCCAGTCCCCCCTGTATCCAAGTCACCCGCAAAGGCCACTGTTCCCTGATCGTTAATGGGGGTTGTACCGATGGAGCCACTAAAAGAACCACTGGAATCAAAAATAGTAGTAATTGTTGTGCCGTCGCCCGTGAAGACGCCATTGAGACCTGAATCTAAGGAAGCTAAAAAGGCTACCACTCCCTTGTTATTAATTGAAGGTTCACCAAAACCCAAAAACGAACCCTTGTCATTAGCAATGGTAGTAGTTGTTACTCCGTCGCTAGTAAAAACACCCGTTAACAGGTTAGAGGTGCCTGTCGTCGGTATACCAATAAAACCAATAAAGGCTACCGTTCCCCTATCGTTGATGGAAGGTTCCGCTGATAATCCACTAAAAAAACTGCTGGTATCAGCAATTTTTGTAAAGGTGAAAGTGGCAGCTGTTGCCTCTCCATTTGCTAGCAAACTGAAGCACAAACTGATGACTGCTGCCTCAACAGTCATAGGTAATTTCATTGACTTGTATCCTTAAGAGTGGTAAAGATTAGAGGATGACAATAACTCTGAAGTTTTGTTGAGACAAACCTTTAAAGTATTTTTAGTTCTAAGAGATATTTCCTTATTATTGATGTCATTCTTAAAAGGTGTACTTAGAAACTGAGTAATTTCATCAACTCTTTATATTTTCTGGTTTTATGTTTAGAAAGAGCGATCGCTTAAAAGTGCTGCCTTGGCTTTAGGGAAATGGACGACCACAAGGATGGATGCGATCGCATTTCTTTCTCCTACATCTATTTCGGGAGGCTGTACAGTCGGCTCTGTTCAGGCAAGATACCCACTCGGTCGGGCAAAATAGAGGTAAGTTATGCGATCGCCTACCAGCATGAGCTACTGCCTCAATCCCACCTGCCCTTCACCCCAGAATCAAGTCGGCACTAACTTTTGCCGGACTTGTGGCTCAAAGTTATTGCTCAAAGACCGTTACCGAGCGATAAAACCGCTTGGACAAGGTGGATTTGGCAAAACATTCTTAGCCGTGGATGAAGATAAACCCTCCCACCCACGCTGCGTAATCAAGCAATTTTTCCCCCAAGCTCAAGGTACCAACACGGTTCAAAAAGCAGCAGAGTTATTCACCCAGGAAGCAGTACGACTCGATGAATTAGGCAAACATCCCCAGATACCTGAACTGCTGGCGTATTTTTCCCAAGACAACCAACAATATTTGGTGCAAGAATTTATTGATGGAAAAGACTTAGCCCAGGAACTAGCAGATAGTGGCCCTTTCAAAGAAGCTCAAGTGCGATCGCTACTCAATGATTTGCTGCCAGTATTGCAATTTGTTCATCAGCATCAAGTAATCCACCGAGACATCAAGCCAGAAAACATTATTCGCCGCACCAACAGAGGAGTGGGGGAAGTAGGTCAACTGGTTCTCGTTGATTTTGGAGCAGCAAAAGTCGCCAGTGGCACTGCTCTAGCAAGAACAGGAACAGCCATAGGTTCGGCAGGCTATGCAGCACCAGAACAAAGCCTGGGCAGAGCAGTTTTTGCCAGTGACTTCTATGGTCTCGGCGTCACCTGCATCCATCTGTTAACCGGGATGCACCCCTTTGACTTATTTGACCCTAGAGAGAATGCCTGGGTGTGGCGAAATGCATTGAACAGTCCAATTAGTGTTACTTTGGGTCGCATTCTAGACAAGATGCTCGAAAGTGCCATCAACCGACGCTACCAATCAGCTGCTGAGGTTCTGAAAGATTTGAATCCTCAGACGCCTCTAACCCCAGCTGTGAAGCCACAAACTCTGGTGAAACCACCTGTAACACCTTCTGTAAAATCACAGCCACCAGTAACCAAGTCTAATGCAGCGATCGATGCTGAATTACTAGAACTGAAATCCCAATTTCTCGGCACTCCCACTGCCAAAAGCCCAGCTCAAAAACCATCATCTCAACCAGCTTCGTCTCCCAGTCCCCCCAAATCCAAGAGTCAAATTGATCTTGAACTAGAGGAGCTAAAATCCCAGTTTCTTGGTTCTACCAATCCTAAGAATCCTCCTAGCGGGACTTAAACGAAAATCAAGAGCCAATAAAAGCATGAAGGTCATTGCCAAATCGGCGGAAACAACCGTTCGACTGCCATGCTCCAACCAGGCAAAGCGGGTTCGGCCCAGGCAATCTCCCCCCGGCGATACACTGTAGGATGAAGCGGCTCACTTGCCCGGTACACCTGAATTAATTGTCCCCTGAGAACGTCCACATCCCAAACCACCAAAGTCCCAGCCTCAAAGTAATCCACCCGCTTTTTGGCAATCTCTTTCTCGGCGGTTTCCCCATAGTCGTTTTCGCTTCTCACTTCCACGGCCATTATCGGCGCTCCTTCCAGGAACTTACCCAGGTTAGTCGGGAGCGTTCCTGTAAAAAATGCGGCATCGGGACTAAACGAAGAACGTTTGGGTAAGTCTGTAACAAATTCCTGCCACCCATTGGCTGATTCCCACCCAACGCGGACGGCTTGACGGGCTGGCAGGTTGACGAGATATCCTACGTTATCGGGCAAACCATAACCACGCTGGGTTGAAAATCCGTACTCCCGCAAGCTGCTGTAGATTTCACCCCCAGCAAACCCAGGTAGGAACCCGGTTGCTGCCATAATTACCAGCTCTCCATTGACCAATTCGGCTTTTCCGTTTTCTGGTACTCGGTACAAGTCTTCAACTGTAGCTGTGGTTTTGAGACTCATCTTTCCGAAAGTGGTTTTGTAGTTATGTTCATTATCTTCCAATCAACAGTAACGCGGGAGTCCCCAGGTTCAGCGAAGCAACCGTTCGGCTGAGCCGCTCACCTAGGAGTGAGATTTTTTTCTCTTCCCCACTCCCAACTCACTACTCCCTACTTCCCTTTCTCGTTCAAAGTCGAACCTGTGAAAAGGAACTGCGGGGATTATAGCTACGGCTGTCACGGATTTTTTCGTAGTACTCCCTCTCAATTTTTGTGAGGTCTTTCGGGGTTACAATTACGATCTTTGCCAACTGGTCACCGCGTCCGCCCTTCGGTTTAGGCCAACCTTTACCGCGCAACCGTAGAGATTGACCGGAACGGATACCAGCAGGAACATTCACGCTAACTGTGCCATCTGGAGTCGGAACCTCAACGGTTGCCCCTAACACCGCTTCATCTGGCGTTACTGGCACTTCGCACACTAGATTGTCTCCGTCGAATTGAAAGAAAGAATGAGGTTTTAGTGCCACATTCAAGTACAAATCTCCTCGTGGTTGGTTAGGCGCAGAAATCTGACCTTTGCCTCGGACACGAATGCGACTTCCAGGTTTTGCTCCTGGTGGAATCCGGACGTCTATGACTTCATTGCCCAAATTTAGACGTTTCTGAACACCTTGGAAAGCTTCAGACCAGCTGAGAGTGATGGTTGCTTCTCTATCGGCAGAAGTTGTCCCAGCTGTGCGATTGTCAAAGCCTGAGAAGTCGCTAAAACCGCCACCAAAGTCATTAAACCCAGTGTTATAGCCACTCGTGCCAGTGCGGTAGGTGTAAGTCCGACCGCCAGGATTTCCAGGGGCACCAGTGTTAAAGCGACCCAGCAACTCATTGATGAACTCATCAAAACTGTGATACTGGCTAAAGTCAAAGCCACCTACATCAACGCCAACACCACCAGCACCAGAAGGCCATCCTTGTCCAGCTTGCTTCCAATACTGACCGAATTGATCGTATTTCTGGCGTTTTTCGGTGTCAGATAATACTTCGTAGGCTTCGCTGACTTCCTTAAAACGAGCCTCTGCTTGTTTATCGCCAGGGTTCATGTCTGGGTGGTACTTGCGTGCTAGTCGCCGAAAAGCCTTTTTAATTTCATCGGCACTAGCACCTTTAGTTAGTCCCAGGATGGCGTAATAGTCTTTGAAGTCAGTTGCAGCCATAATCAGAGTCTCCTCTACTTATAAGTAAGATTTAATTTAAGTTGTATCCTATGCTGCCCTAATCAAGCCGCAATGGTCTTTCTGCCCAAGTATTAACTCCTGGGATGTTCCAGTGTCGGCAACTGGGCTGAGGTAAGCAGTAAATCTAAAAATTGTCAAGTCTAGGTGGCTGTGTATCTACCTCAAAGCTAGGGTAGCAAAGCGATCGCGTTTATTGAGTTCGGTTCTTTCTCATCGGTGCGATCGCAATTTCCACACCTAACTCCTCATGACTTACGCACGAACATGACAGATCTTAGGAGGGTATATCTATACGCCCCTACAGATAGTAGCTCCAAGGGAGATTTGCCTAATACCAATTTCATCAATGATTGCTACAAATCACTCTCCCTGCTTCCCCTGCCTCCGGGAGTTCCCCCTGCTCTCCATCTGTCGCGAAAATTTAGGAAATTGATATAAGTCCTGTACTTACGGATGGATAGCAAATCACGCAATTGTTGTCTGTTATTTATTATTTGTTGTTGGTTAGAAAGTATTTTTTACCAACAACTAACAACAAACAACTAACAACAAACAACAAAACTAAATCACTGTTCCATCTGGAATGACTGCATTTTTGAGTACTACGACAATGCCGCTACGGATAAAAAAGCCTTGTTTTTCACGTTCGGCTTCCTCCACTCTGTCCTTATTAATAATTTGAACATCGCAGCCAATGCGGGCATTTTTGTCAATGATGGCACGGCGAATCGTCGAGTTAGCACCGATACCCAAAGGAATTGTTTGGGTTGTACAGTCGGCTTGCCGTTCTGCGAAAGGCTCGTAGAAGTCAGCACCCATAATCAGAGTATCTTCAATAGTACAGCCACCTTCGACGCGAGCGCGAACTCCCAATACAGAGTGATTGATTCTGCATTCTTTGAGAATGCAACCTTCCCCAATTATTGATTCTGTCACTTGGCAGTCTAACATCTTGGTGGGGGGCAAGTAACGGGCACGGGTGTAAATTGGGGCTTTTTCGTCATAGAAGCTAAAAGGTGGGCGAGGCTGCTGCGTTAACGCCAAATTAGAATCATAGAAGGCTTCAATTGTCCCAATATCTTCCCAGTAGCCATCAAATAGGTACGCTTGAATGTTATAGTCTTCTGCTGAGGCTGGGATAATTTCTTTTCCAAAGTCAGTTTGCTCTGAAGATTTATTCAACAAATCAGTTAAAACTTGTTTCTTAAAAACATAAATCCCCATTGAGGCAATGTAAGGAGTCTGCTTCGCTTGTTCAGAGGTGAGACCAAGTACCGTCGTATCGACTTGCATCTTGTCAAGCGCATCACCTTTTGGTTTTTCGCTAAAGTCAATGACTCGACCCTTCTTGTCAATTTTCATTAAACCAAAATCTGATGCCCGTTTCTTGTCGATTGGTACAACAGAGAGGGTTATATCTGCCCCAGTTTCACGGTGACGTTCTATAAACAAGCGGTAGTCCATCCGGTAAAGATGGTCTCCTGATAGAATCAAGTATTCATCAACGTCCCACTCTTGCAACAGCCAAAGATATTGGCGAACAGCGTCAGCGGTACCTTGAAACCAGCTGGGGTTGTCAGCCGTCTGTTGGGCTGCTAGTACCTCAACAAACCCTTCTGTAAAACCAGCAAAGCTGTAAGTACGGGCAATGTGACGGTTAAGTGATGCTGAGTTGAATTGAGTCAGGACGTAAATTTTGTAAATCTCGGAGTTAATGCAGTTACTAACGGGAATATCAATCAGGCGATATTTACCTGCCAACGGTACAGCGGGTTTTGCCCGAAGCTTGGTTAACGGGTACAGACGGGTGCCAGCGCCCCCTCCGAGAATGATTCCTAAGACTTTTTTCACGCAAAACCTCTCAACTATAGGTGAATTGTTAAGTTTAGTGTCTGATGGTGGGTTGCATATAGCAAGAGAACAGTAATCAGTTGAGAGTTATTTGTTAATTTAAAACTCTCAAATTTTAAACTATTGAAGAGCCATTTCCATTAAGATTTTTTGGGAAGATTGCTCTCTGATGCCATCTGCTGGATGCCGTTGAATGTATTGACCGTCTGACTGTAACTCCCAGGCTTGACGATTGTCTGCCAGCATGACTCCCAAAATTTCTTGTAGGTCTTTGATAATTTCAGGGTCTTCAACAGGTACAACGGCTTCTACCCGTCTATCCAGATTACGGGTCATCCAGTCGGCACTACCGATATAAACCTCTTCTTGACCTCGATTGTGGAAGTAAAAAATCCGCGAGTGTTCTAAATAGCGACCGATTATACTGATCACACGGATATTTTCGCTAATCCCTGCCAGGCCTGGACGCAGGCAGCATATGCCCCGCACGATTATGTCAATTTGAACTCCTGCTTGAGAGGCCTCATATAGTGATGCAATAATTCGTGGGTCAACTAAAGAATTCATTTTGGCGATAATTCTACCGCTAAAGCCATTGCGGCAATGTTCGATTTCACGGTGAATCGCCGCCGAAAAGCGATCGCGCAAATTTACTGGCGCTACCATCAACTTACGATAAGACCGTTGCTGTGAGTAGCCTGTCAAATAATTAAACAAATCCGTCAAATCTGCCCCCAAATCTTCGCGGCAACTCAGCAGCCCCAAATCTGTGTAGATTCTGGCGGTTTTCGGGTTATAATTACCAGTCCCAATGTGAACATATCGGCGGATGCGGTCTTCTTCTCGGCGTACTACCAGCACCACTTTCGTGTGAGTTTTCAAACCGACAAGACCATAGACCACATGTACCCCAGCTTTTTCTAGCTTTCTCGCCCAAATAATATTGTTTTGTTCATCAAAGCGAGCTTTGAGTTCCACCAGTACCGCCACCTGCTTGCCATTTTCTGCCGCATTAATTAGGGCATTTAAAATCGGTGAATCACCAGAGGTTCGGTAGAGTGTCATCTTGATGGCTAGAACCTGTGGGTCGTGAGCCGCCTGAGTAATGAACCGCAGTACTGTCCCACTAAAAGAGTAATAGGGATGGTGTAACAACACATCCGATCTACGAATCACGCTGAATACATCTTCCTCATCCTCGTCAGCTGAAGAGAACCGCAGGCGTGGGGGTGCCGTGGGTGTCCAAGGCGGGTCTTTTAATTCTGGGAGTGGCAATTCCATAAAACTCATTAAATCTTTCAATCCCAGCAAACCCTCTACCTCATAGACATCTCTGTCCTTGAGCTCCAATTCCTCTATCAGCATTCTTCGGACTGTTTCAGGCGTGTTGGCTTGAATTTCCAGTCGTACTGCTGAACCGCCAAGGCGTCGCTTACGCAGTTCCTGTTCAATTGCCAAGAGCAAATCATCAGCTTCATCCTCTTCCACGGCTAAATCAGCATTCCGAGTCAGCCGAAATGGATGATACTCTTGGATATTCATCCCCGGAAACAAAGACTCCAAATTATGGGCAATCACCTGCTCTAGAGAGACACCTGTCCACACCGCAGGTTGTCTTCTATGCCGTTGCCGCAACTCTTCAGGAAGAGACACAAACCGAGGGAAGACTTGGGGCACTTTCACCCGTGCAAACAAATCTTCTCCAGTTTCTGGGTCTTTCATCACCACTGCCAGATTCAGGCTGAGGTTGGAAATATAGGGAAATGGATGGCTGGGGTCAATTGCCAGAGGGGTCAGAACCGGAAAAATTTGCTCCTCAAAATAGTTTTGCAGGTAAGCTCGCTGTTCCTGGTTCAAGTCCATGTAGTCCAGAATATAGACACCTTCTCGTGCCAACTGAGGTCGCAGTACTTTCTCAAAGTGTTGATGCTGTTCCATCAGCATGGGAGGCAACCGTTCACTGATTGCAGCCAGTTGTTCGCTAGGAGTCCGGCCATCAGGCGTTAATTTACTCACATTCGCGGCTACTTGCTGCTTGAGAGCCGCCACCCGAACCATAAAGAATTCATCCAGGTTAGAGCTGAAAATCGCCATGAATTTCAGGCGCTCTAAAAGTGGCGTTCGTGGGTCAGTCGCTTCATGTAAAACTCGATTGTTAAACTCTAACCAGCTGAGTTCCCGATTGAAGTAAAGTTTCGGGTCACTCAGATTAATTTCCGTGACAGTCGTTGTTGATTTAGGCATAGCTTATGAGTTGACCCTGTGGCGGACTTAATTTTAGTGCTTGCAGCATCAGCCAATTGTTACCAACTCATGCCACATATACGCTATACGTAATAGCGATTGACAACGGCTGAGGAACTGGCATTTAGCTAGATTATGACTTCATCGTACCCTGAGTGAAGGACTCTAGAACCTATCACCAGATAGGGAAAGTTAACCGATTTTGGGTGTGAGATTTTGGCTTGACGATTTTCAAATCCCCAATAAGGGAATGGGTATGTACCCCAAAAATTTTAAATCCAGAATCCAGAATCTAAAATTTTTAGTCAGGTTGTCGCCATTGCGGAGTACTCCGTTGTCTACCCACCTACGGTTGTTGTCCCACTGGAACATTAGCAGGATAAAGCAAAGAAATGGTTAAGGGCATCCCCAAATCAATTGATCTTTGAACCAGCATCTGTAGGGACGTATAGCTATACGCCCCTACCCCTTTGTCGTGTATCGATCGGAAGTCCTGCTAAACAAAAGTTGGAAAATACGCCCTAGCGCTTTAGTTCTTCCTGTACACGCTGACGCAACTCTATTACCTTAAGGTCGTTAGGCTGAAGTTGGAGTGCTTTGTCTAGAGCATCGATCGCTTCTTTAAGTAGTCCAAGGTTGGCAAGAGCTTCACCCTTTGTACTCCAAGCTAACGCTGAGTCTCGCTTAAGTTTAATGCCTTTGTCTAAAGCATCATTAGCTTCCCATGAGCGGCCTAACTTCTGGAGGGCAACTCCTCGGTCAACCCAGGCGTCGGCTAAATCTGGCTTAAGTTTGGTGGCTTTTTGGTAGTACTCTAGCGCATCTCTAATCGGTTCCTCTGGGTCTTCTCTCTCGAGCTTCTCTTGTTCGATCGCTTTCCCTTTGCTCCATAGCGCCTCTGGATAGTCTGGCTTGAGGGCGAGGGCATCATTGCAGGAAACTTTCGCTTCGGTCGGCTTTTGCAGTTCGTTCAAGCTGTAGCAGCGACCCCAATAGGCTTTGGCAAGTTTCTGATTATTCGGCTTCAGTGCGATCGCTTGGTCATAAAAAGAGAGGGCTTCCTGGTATTTTCCGGCTTCCCGTAGGCGATCGCCTTGACTGAGAAGTTCTTCTGGCGGTAGCTTTTGAGGTGAAATGGTCGGTGTTGCCGTTGGCGTAGAGCCACTTGGGATAGGTACAGGTCGCGTTGAGTTGGTGTAATTGGTCAAGTGAGGGAATAGATGAGGCAAAGCCATCAGAACTGTCGTACCCGCGATCGCTAAGATAGCTACAACAGACCAAGACCGAACTAATCGCCTCCCAATTAACTCTAGTGTTATGCGTCCTGGTGCTGATATTCCGGTGGTATAGGTGGGTTCATGTTCAGTTAGATGTTCGGATAGGGGTTCTGTTGAATTGGTGCCGTTGGTTGAATTTACAATTTGTTCAGGAGCTTCTGTTGGTACCCAAATCTGTGTAGAAGGTCGGTTTATCCCAGATTCTGTATAGTCTGTTAGCTCCACTCTCACAGAGTACTCTGTCTCTATCTCAGATACCGTTGATTCTAATATCGTGGGCGAGGAGGGTAGTACCTGGCTGGGAGTGGCTTCGGTTTCCGGTTCTTCAAAATACAGATCAGGTTCTGGCAAAGACTCCAATAGTGCTGCTGGTAGGCTTCGTAAGGCCAACAGCGCTTCTATTGCTGTCGGATAGCGATCGCGGAAGTCGTAACACACCATTTTGTCAATGAGCGCCGCTAACTCTGGGCTGACATGTGGGGCGCGAGCGTGCCAAGTGATTTCGCCAGTCTTGGGGTCTTCGCCTAGGCGTTTGGGGTGTATCCCAGTCAAAGCGCGAATGCCAACCATGCCAACGGCGTAGACATCGCTGCTAAATCTTGGTTTTCCGGCGATTTGTTCGTTGGGCATATAGCCCTTGGTACCGATAGAAATTGTCAAATTCGTCTGTCCGGCGTCGAGATTGACCACCTGAGTGCTAACTTGTTTTACCGCACCAAAGTCAATCAGTACGATTTTGCCGTCCGAGCGGCGGCGAATCAAGTTAGGGGGTTTGATGTCGCGGTGGATGACTTGCTTGTGATGGACAAACGCTAGCACCTGTAGAATATCTTGCATTAATGCGATCGCCTGAACCTCTGTCCATGGCTGTCCTCCTGCTATCTCTTGGGTTAGTGGCTCTCCCTCGATTAATTCTTGAGCCAGATAAAACTGCTCATTGTCCTCGAAGTGTGCCAGCAAGCGAGGGATTTGGTCGTGGTCGCCCAGTTGGTACAGAACTTGCGCTTCTGTGTCAAACAGGCGTCTTGCCATTGCCAGACTGTTGGGGTCATTCGTCTGGGGTTTGAGCTGTTTGACTACGCATTTAGGGTGACCTGGCAAGTGCAAGTCCTGTGCCAGAAAGGTTTGACCAAACCCACCTGCTCCCAATTCACTGATAATTTTGTAGCGTCCGCCTAAGGGCGGTGAAGGGTTTATCTGTTCTAAGGATCGGCTCATCGTTTAGTTGGCCTACTCGAAGTCAGTCAGGCATCAAGCGAGGGAGAGCGGCGAGAGACTCTTTACTAAAGAATTGAGCAGATGCACAGCTGCTTAAGTTTACTAGGTTCATCGCTCTCGCGTCCTGTGAAAAGAGGCGCGAACCTCAGTTCTATATTTCTAATTTATCTAGAACCCCGAATTGAAATAATGCCTTATACCGAATTATCGACCCAACTGTACTCCGAGCGGTTCCAATGAACAACACTTAAGCTGTTCAACTTCCAAAAACTTCATCTTCTATGCCGTGCCACCACTCACCCAGATTCATTAGGTCTTGGTGAATATCTGCTAGTTTACTCGCATAATCGTCTGGTGACAGGTTAGCTCTTTGTTCTTGAAGTTTCTTTAAGCGTAGTTGCACTAATAGCCAGGGCTTGGAAATACTGTCTGTGGCTTCGATATATTGCGCTAGGTCTTTGCTATTCATAACTCACTAGGTAAATTTATGCAATTGGCTATCTTCAGATTTACACTTTTGTGGTCGTAGTTACTGAGAAGAATGAAGGATGAATAGCCCATAAATAAAAAATAACGGGGCTTGTACCCTCATCCCTCATCCCTCATCCCTCATCCCTCATCCCTCATCCCGATGCTCCTTACGTCGCTAACGCTTCGCTATCATCCCTCATCAGCATCTACAAAAACAGCCACGATTTTCCTCGTGACTGTTCTATTTGTCTTTAAGCAGCTTAGGCCTTACCTTCAAACGTTCCGGAGGGCGCTAAGGTGGGGTAGTTGACCCTGACTAGGCAGCAGCTAGTTGCTCATTAACAAAGTCCCAGTTAAGCAGGTTGTTGATAAAGGCGTCGATGAAGTCAGGACGCTTGTTTTGGTAATCCAGATAGTAGGCGTGTTCCCAGACATCAAGAGTCAACAAAGGAGTGTGCCCCAAAGCCAGGGGATTGACTGCATTCGGACTATTGAGAACTTTGAGCGTCCCATTATCGAGGACAAGCCAAGCCCAGCCACTGCCGAATTGGGTGGTAGCAGCTTTCTTAAACTCTTCTTTGAAGTTGTCGTAGCTACCAAAGTCCGCATCAATTTTTTCTGCCACGGCACCCGTAGGAGAACCGCCGCCACCTGGCTTCAGGGAATTCCAGAAGAAAGAATGGTTCCAAGCTTGTGCCCCATTATTGAAGATCCCAGTCTTGGATGAGTCATTGTAGGTTGCCTTGATGACTTCCTCAATTGACTTATCAGCCAGATCAGTGTCTTTAATCTGGTTATTGTAGTTGGTCACGTAAGTCGCGTGATGCTTATCGTGATGGAACTCTAGGGTTTTAGCGGAGATGTAGGGATCTAGCGCATTATAGTCATAAGGTAACGAAGGAAGTTCGTATGCCATGATGTTCAGTCCTCTCTAACTGCCTTCTAGCTTAAAGCGAATGTGAATCGTGAAGTACCCACTACTAATCCACAAGAGGGATATAGCAGGGGCTTCTAGTTTCAACGGGGATGCTTTTGTGGGTACTCTTATGAGTTCGTTCCGAGAACGATGAAAGTCTTACTGCCCCTCTGGAGGTTTAGGACTTGCCTCTTACTCCCGTAGCAGTTGCCTACTACCCTAGCAGCCACCCTCCTTCCGAAGGCGGTTTTATTTCTTTATTCAGCAGACTAACCTTGGAATTACGACAATGGTCAACCAGCTAGGCTCATCTCTTCCCTAGTCTCTGCTGAGTACCGTACTGGCAGTCTCTTAGTCAGCTAGGTGGGTCAGCAACCATTGTCAGTTTAGATACTTTGCAATCTTGTGTCAACAGTAATTTGGAAGCCTCTTTACCTCTGGTTTGCAACCTAACATCAGGTCGCTAAACCACCGGAGCTTAAGTGAGAACGCGGTACTCGCCTTTGCTTCGGGGCACTGCGCTGGTTATAGCGATGGTAGCTGACGCGAACTGCTCCGTCGGGAGAGCATGGGCTTCAGCACGTAGACCCAATCAGGTTAATATTTTCTTGACAAATTCGACAGCATCTGATGGCTTGTTGGCAATAAAAAGATTTTTTGCGGCGAGGCTTTTGAAAAAAATCTGACTTTCTTGGTGGTTAGTTAATAGTACAACTGTTTTGTTGCCCTTCAGAGCAAGAGCAACTTCTGAGGCTGTACCAGTCCCCATGCCGCAGGCGATGACGACATCACTAGACAGGACGTTTATATTGTTTCTGGCACTACCCATATCTGTGATGATGGCGATATCCACAGCTTCAGAGATATTGCGATCGCTATCAGTTGGCAAAATACCAACAGTAAGGCCGTTAGCTGCTTTTGCCCCAAGGTTCGCGGCGTCCATCACGCCAGTATTCCTGCCACCTGTCAGCAGCACCCATCCTTCTTGAGCGATTAGTTTACCGAGTTCATAAGCATTTTGTCGGTCAGTTTCTGATGCTCCAGCGCCAGGTCCCATGACGCCAATCATAATTTTTCTCATTTAGCCCAATGCTTGGCTCTGTTGACGCCTTCAAGCCAGATATTGAAATTATCCTGTGCCTGGGTAGCACCTTCACCAGGGTGGAAAATGCGATCGCTCTTTCGACTTGCCGTTAAAGCCGTATAATCTTGCCAGAATCCTACTGCCAAGCCAGCGGCAAAAGCAGCTCCTTGTGCCGAGGCATCAAGCACCTTAGGACGTTCTACAGGGATACCTAATACATCAGCTTGAAACTGCATTAAGAAGTTATTCTGACAAGCGCCGCCATCCACCTTAAGCAAGGTAATTTCGGTGCCGGAATCTTGGTTGACTGCCTGTACAACTTCCTTAACCTGATAGGCGATCGCTTCGAGCACTGAGCGTACTAGATGTTCTCGCTGCACTCCACCCGTCAGCCCAAAAAAAGCTCCTCGCGCCCCCATATCCCAATGAGGAGCGCCCAAACCACTAAGAGCAGGCACAAAATAAACACCACCGTTATCTGTAACTCGCTGTGCCATCTGTTCCGTGTCAGCAGCGGCTGTAATGATCTGGATGCCATCCCTCAACCACTGGATACAGGCTCCTGTCGTAAACATACTGCCTTCTAAGGCATAGCCAACTTTGTGATGAGAGGGTGAGGGGGTGAGAGGGTGAGAGGGTGAGGGAGTGTTAGCGAAGCGGGACGAAGTCCGGGGGTGAGAGGGTGAAGGTTTTTTGATTGTTATCGGTTCGGGTTGAGAGATTCTCTTACTCTCAAGAGCTGCATGTGTCCAAGCAATGGTAGAGAGCAGTTGGTTTTGCGATCGCGGTAATTGTTCGCCCGTATGAGCAATTAGAAAACAGCCAGTCCCATAAGTGCATTTCAATAAGCCAGGGCGATTACAACCATGAGCAAATAGCGAAGCCTGTTGATCGCCCAAAATCGCGGTAATTGGTACTGACTCTCCCAATAACTCCGGCTGGGTATAACCAAATAGCCCTAAACTCGGCCTAATACTCGGCATCAGATGCGCGGGAATTCCAAATAGTTCTAATAGCTTGCTATCCCATTCCAGTTGGGCTAGATTCATCAACATTGTGCGGCTGGCATTGCTGTGTTCTGTTGCATGAACTTGTCTTCCTGTCAAGTTCCAGAGAATCCAGGTATCAATAGTGCCTGCCAGAACGTTATCTAGGTCGATAGAGGGGTCTTGCCACTGTTGAACATGCTCTAGTAACCAGGCAAGTTTGGTAGCCGAGAAGTAGGCATCGAGGATTAAGCCAGTGCGATCGCTAATTTCAGCAGCATAACCCTGCTGTGCCAAGTGATTACACAATGGTGCGGTGCGACGGTCTTGCCAGACAATGGCATTATGCAAAGGTCGCCCCGTGTTTTTGTCCCACAGAAGACAAGTTTCTCGCTGCACGCTCATGCCAATTGCGGCGACATCTGAAGCCGCAACCTCTGCCTTCTGCAAAGCCGTCTGAATTGCCCACAATGTATCCTGCCAAATTTCTCTAGGGTCATGCTCTAACCAACCCGGTTGAGGATAATACTGAGTTAGTTCTTTGTAAGCTTGGCTGACAATTGCCCCTTCAGCATCAAACAAAATAGCCCGGTTACCAGTAGTACCGAGGTCTAGAGCAAGAACATAGACAGGAGTGTCACCAGTCATAGAGCAAGTTGTTGGTTGTTGGTTATTTGTTGTTTATGACAAGGATAAGTGTTGGTTGTTTGTTATGAGGATGAGCCAGTATTTCTTTACAAACAACCAACAACAAATAACCAACTTGGTATTACTGTCCCAGCGGAACTTGTAATTTTACTCTTTCATTGTCATCTTGTTCCCCAGGAGCAGGAAATGAGGTAGGGTTATCTTGAGGATTGAGTGTATCCCCAAAAACAAAATCTACTTGTTGTCGATTGATTCTAAAGCCTCCTGGAGAGCCGCTGGCTGTACCAATATTAGTCTCAGAAATACTCCGCGAGGACGGCGTTGGACTGAAGAAATTTTGAGAATCGCTGATGGTACGACCTTCAACTCTACGCAGAGAGTCTCCAGACAGTGTTACTGAATTATTGCCTGAGTTAGATGGGTTGGCTGACTGAGCGCGGGCGGTTGATGCAAAGCCAGCAACGACTACTCCGATTCCTATTACAACTAGTGTTTGACGTAGCATACCTTTCTCCCTGGTGTTCAATGGTTATGAACCATTTGCTATTAGTGCGTTAACATCAATTGACAATTGACACACCCTCTACCTCTAGGCTATAGCAAGACAATATTAAAGAGGGTAAAAAATATAACTAACAACTGACCTTTGAAAGGATGAGGGATGATAGCGTAGCGGGACGTTAGTCCGGGATGAGGGTACAAGCACCTTTATTTATTTATGAAGAAGAAAAGAAATCTTCATTTCATCGCTAGCAAGACCTTTAAAACTCCCTTTGTTGAAGCACGTTCAAAAGCTGCAAGCCCTTCACTGAGGGGGTAGCGGGCATGAATGAGCGGTTCTACATCCACCTGTCCTGAGGCCAAAAGCTCGAGTGCTGCGGGAAACGGGCCACAACGCGAACCAATGAGGGTAATTTCATCTACCACTAGGGAAGAAGCATCAAAGGTCAACTGACCCGCATAGGTGCTTTTAAGTACTAAGGTGCCGCGTGGACGCAATGCTCGTCGGGCAATCTCAAAACCAGCCGGATTGCCAGTACACTCTACAGATAAATCAAAAGTTCTTTCAGTAACAGCATCGGATTGCCCAGTCTGGATACCCCGCGCTGCCAAGTTAGCCAGCTTGTCCTGATGACGCCCGACAACCAGGAGATTGCAGCCAGTTAGCGCTAGTGTTTGTGCCACAAGTTGCCCCAGCTTGCCATCACCGACAACCAACACCCGTTCTTCTGGACGCACAGTTACTTGCTGCTGAATCTCCAGTGCTGCTGCTACGGGTTCCGTAAACGTGGCAACATCAGTTGGCACTGTGTCTGGCACTAGATGCAAGTTCTCGACTGGCAAGGAGAGATATTCAGCGAAAGCGCCATTGCGGTTGACGATGCCTAATACAGTCCGGTTTTCACAGTGAGTTGGTTGCCCGCTACGACAGAATCGGCATTGTCCACAGACAGCATTAATTTCACCTACCACCCGTTGTCCTTGCAGATGCTTTGGTCCTTGTTCAACAATGCCGACAAACTCGTGGCCTAAAATGCCGCTATAGGGATAATATCCTCGTAGCAATTCAAGATCGGTATTGCAGATGCCTGCCCGCACTACGCGCACTAGTGCTTCGCCTGGTGGCGGTTCAGGAATGGGGACATCGTGCCGTAGTTGAAGTTGATTATTTTCCAGCCAAAGAGCTTGCATCACTGAAACTTGAACTATTTTTAGTCATGCTAGTACCTATTGGCTTTGTGGATGGCAAATTTATAGATTCTGAATGAAAATCTTTCTTTCCCGACTCCCGACTCCCTATTTTCCTACGAGTATCTACTAACCCACTTCCTTATTGACATCCTCACCGCCCTATAAGTGCGGTGATTCCTCACCACGCCGAAACCTACGAATAGGAAAACGGTCGCTGAATGGGGTTGACGCTTCACAGATCGTTGCTTGCACGCAAGTCTTACACAATCTCCACGTCCGTTTTAAATCTCGGACTGCCCGCCCGCGATTAAAGTTGATGAACAGAATATTTAGTTTTTCTAGTGCCTTCAGGTCGGATCGTCCGTTGCCCTTGGGTTCTTTTCCTCTTAGCGTCTCAGTCCCGGTTTCACAGCCTATGGCTGGTATATCGCTGCTTTCTGGAGGTGGGTATTTCAACCAACAACATTATACCAAAAGCCGTCAAGCGAAGGACGGGGCTTGAATCCCATTAATTTTGGTCAAATTTCTCTCCCATCAACATCCCCATCAGTGCGATCGCAGAAGCATTGTAATCGATCGCATATTCATTAGTTGCATAAGACCGCTCATCATCTAGATAGCTCAAAGGCCCTCGACCTTTTGGAGCAATTCCATCTTCAGCTTTAGTATTAGGTCCACCTACCATAAGTCCTGGAATCACGATTTTTTTAGCTTGGGCAAGGCGATGATGAACTTTTTGCACAGAGTTATAGCCTACACCAGTAATGAAGGATTTATTAAAATGATTGCGTCCTAGTAGGTAATCTAGCTGATCGGCTGCTGCTTTCAAGTACACTGGTTTCCCTGTAATGCGGTAGGCATGAAGCAGAGTAATTCCCTCTTCTGCTGCCCTCTTATTAGAAGCCCAGATGAAATCATTAATAGCTAAACGGTATCCACTTAATGCCACCTTTTGCATTAAAGAATCTGCCCGTTCCAGCAGCTTTGCAACTATTTGTTGTTTCAGTTTGTCTGAACCTTTCCAACGTTTCTGCATCAAATAGTTGCTCATTCCCAGTGGAGAAGGATCTGCCCATTCAAACAGACTGTAGGTATAAGAAGGAATGTTGGTTGCTAGGTATTGCTCGAAGGCTGAATCACCTGTGGTAATAAAAAGTTCAGCAGCAGACCATAGCCTGTCATTTAAATCAGTTTTTGGAGTCCCTTCAGGAAATTCATTGAGGTATTTACCTGAACCATTGTCATCCCCCTCAAACCAATCTACTTTCCATGAGGGTTGCGACTGGAGAAAAGCCCAAGCTTTCTGGGCAGCTTTTAAGTAGTTTTGAGCAAGCTTTGCATCAAAAGGTGCATAAACTCGGTTCGCCATTGCCATTGCCGCTGCAAACTTAGCTGTTTCTGGTGTGGAGATACCATAAATAAACCGCTTCTGTTTGTCTGCCTGCGGTAATATTGTTCCAGGCCATTCTTTTCCGGACAATTTGCGATAGATTGCACCGTCCTCTCTTTGCATTGTCAGCATCCAATCAAGACCTACTTTGACTTCATCGAGTAAATCTGGCCTTCGATTGCCGCTTTCTGGGATAGAGAGTTGGCGGGAGCGAAATAATTTTGGATACTGTTCGTACAGGCTTAATAATCGTCCAACAGTTACAGCCGTTGGACTCACATATTTACCGTAATCTCCAGCATCATGCCAGCCCCCTTTAGCCCGTTTTAACTCACCGGAACGATTAAAGGCATCGGTATGGGCAATCAGTCCATCGTTGATATGACAGGGGGGATGATTCACTCCGCTGATGCGATCGCGCACTGCCACACCACATCGTTGTAAATAGTAAGAACGAAGCATTTTGGTCAAAGCACCTTCATAGATGTCTTTGCCAATTCGGAAAGGATAGGACTGAATATTACCATATTTCAGGTAATAACGACCTTCTTTATTGAATGACGTGAAATCAATTTTCTGAATTACATCTTTACTAGCTTCATCTTCATAGCGCTCTCCCAAGTTAGTCTCAAAAACAGTTCGTTTATTTCTGAAATTAACTAGGGCAACTTTATTAGTTTCAGGTAGATTGCCTAAATTGATTAAAACAGCGGATTTAGAGCCAGTTGGAAAGTAGCCTACTTGATTAACAACAATTCTGGAAGCTGTAGAAGGGGGTACAGTTGGTGCAGCATTAGTTCTTGTATAGAAACCATAGGCGATCGCAATAACAAAACTGATGATAACTGCCAGTGCAAACATTCTACCGATTTTCATTTTTGCCTATTTTTTTACTAATCATCTGTTTTCTGTTCTTTATTTATTCCCTGATTTTCCAGGTTCTATACCAAAAATTAATTTACCGCTGTCATAGACTGGAATTTTACCGCTTTTTACGAGTTGATTGTTATTTTTAATATCTTGATAAGACCAGTCATTTTCAGGATTCCAACCTGAAACAGGACTATTTAATCGAAATGTAACTTCTTTTTTGTAATGGGGTTCTCCTCCTGGATAAAGTTTAGAACCATCTAGATCAATTTGAACGTAGTAAATATTCTTAGCTTGGTCGAAAGGTTTTAGAGGTGAAATAGAAGCGCCTTGTTTATCATATAAATTTGCTTTTACATCTGAAGAATTACGACCAGCTTTCACAACTTCACTGATATCGACAAAATATCTAAATGATAGAGGTTTAATGATTCTAGCTGGCCATGCCGATTGGTTATAGATAACAGCCTTGATTTCGGTAAAGTTGTTTCCGGTACCCTGGGGCTTAGCTTCTACAAAAAATTCATCATCCCTTTTTGCTGGCTGAGGAAAATTATCTAAGGGCTGTCCACCATATTTACTGTACATTTTTGCGATCGCACTAATAAAACCAGAATTGTAGTCTGTGGCAACTTCAGTCATCATAAAATTAGAGCGCTCATCCTTGTAGTAATCATTTCGATCTGGTCCTCCCACTAGCGCCCCATAAAGAATATGTCTTGATTGTTCAGGAATAGCCTTATTATTAGCCCAAGAACCATGTGCAGTTCTATGATGAGGCTGAGTCGGAGAATTATTGCCAAAACCCACTACATAGCTTCTTTTTTGGGGATTTGAACCAAGGATATAGTTAATTTGTGCTTCGGCAAAAGCACGGTATCTTGCCTTTTTACTGGGAGTTTTAACCCAGTCTCCGTAGATAAAAGCTAGTAAGGCTGTCTTTGATGAATATCTCAGTGAACCCCATTCGTTTAGCCATGCTAAACCCCCTTTCGTGTAGAATATTCTTTGCCAACTACATCTATCAGTCCAATAATTTAACCAACGCTCAGCATCTTGAACATATTTCTCTTTTCCAGTTATTTTTGATAAAAGCACATAACTACCATAAGATTTATCATCCCAGGTATGAGTCCAGTTATAAGGTTTTAAGTCCTTGGGGTCATCAGTTAAATAATCGTAGGATTGTTCAGCTTTTTCAAGATATTTTTTGTCTCCAGTCGCTTGGTAAAGCCATGCAGCTCCCCAGACAAGTTCATCATTGTATCCACTTGATTTATAAAATTCCTTGGCATCAGTAATGCAATCTGAATATTTTCCTTTATATTGCTCGGCAAATTCGTAAAGTTCTTTAGCATGTCTAAGTAAACTATTTGAATAATTTAGGTCAGCTTTTTTGAAGACGATAGACGACGCCGCCATAGCAGCAGCTGTTTCTCCGGCTAAATCTGAACCGGGGCATGATGTGTCTATTTTGAAAGCTGGCCGTTCCATTTGCATCACTTCAGCCGGTCCCCACCACGAGTGATCTAAGCTGCCTTTTCCCACCTGACCCCATAACACATTTGGGGAAGGATGAGCTTTACTAAAGTAGTCATTAACCCATCGAAGATTATCCAACATAGAGTTGTATTGACCACTCTTTTTATAGGCCTCTTCATATTCAATGACTCCCCAAGCTAATATAGTAGTTGAAGACGCCATGGGAAACCCAAATTTCATATGATCTCCGGCATCATACCAGCCGCCAGTCAAGTCAATACCTTGAGCTGACCCATCTTTTAACGCCGAATCACCACGCCATTCGACTCGATTATTTTTTGGAAGTTTTCCCGATCTTTGAGCTTCGTAGAAATAAATGGCTTTCTGTAAAACTTCACCATAGTTATAGGTTGTTGCTGCCCTGGCTTCTTTGACTGGCAGCTTAAAGTAATCGAAAATAAAAGAATTAATACAGTTGGAGGTGAGAATTACAACAGTAAGAGAAAAAATTAGAAAAATTGTTGCTATATTGCGTTTTTTTAACATTGATTTCTAGCAGGGAAAACAGAGGAGCGTTGACTAAGAGTTGCCTATATAGCGTCACAATAAGGAGAAAATAGTATGACTTGCTAGAACGAGTGCATCTCATTTTTAAGGGAACACACCAATATATATACTGACTGAAGCTATAGCTGTCCGGATTACTTTGTCAGTGAGGGATTATGCAGGAGTATAGATACAGTCCACTAAGGGTGAGAGTGCGATTAGTTTTGCTGGTGTGCGAAGTGCGATCGCAATTGAGAGAAAGCCGTTAAAAACGCGGAAGCATCTGAGAGACACAAATGCGAATAAGTCCACTCTCTGTGGACTCAGTTGTTATGGGTTAGTAATGCACCAAGCTTGTGAGGGCGATCAACTCATTCGTCGCCCATTACTAGAAGCGTAACCATTAACAAAGAGGAACGGCAAGAGGTAGTGTTAACTTATTCCACGATTCAAGTACGTGGGATTTCAGGTTTTTGGTTGTTGTTTGTGCATATACAAACAATTAACAACACATAACTCTTCGGTAGGCGGCTATCCCTGACATTTAACAAAAAACCCTCAGCGAAAGCCAAGGGTTGTCATCAGGGTGCATCTACTTATTCTGTTTCCCACCTACCTGTAGCGACATCCGGAAAAATTTGAAATTAATGCTGGCATTCACTCAGCTGTTTTTGCATCCAATTAATTGTGCTGTCCTCCTGCCATCTAACAAAAAAAACCTCAGCCAAAGCCGAGGGTTATCATCAGGGTGCATCTACTTATTCTGTTTCCTACCTACTTATGACTGCATCCGGAAAAATTTGAAATTAATGATGAAATTCACTCAGCTGCTTTTGAATCTAATTAATTGTGCTATCCCTTCCTGATTGACAATAAAAAACCCTCAGCGAAAGCCAAGGGTTATCATCAGGGTGCATCTACTTTTTCTGTTTCCCACTTACCTGTGGCTTCATCCGGGAAAAATTGAAATTAATGATGAAATTCACTCAGCTGTTTTTGAATCCAATTAATGTCCTATTCCTCCCTCATTGACAATAAAAAACCCCCAGCCAAAGCCGAGGGTTATCATCAGGGTGCATCTACTTTTTTTGTTTCCCACCTACCTGTGGCTGCATCCGGAAAGATTTGAAATTAATGCTGGCGCTGACTCCTACCAATTCTCGCGTGACGAGTGAACTTTATTTCCCCTCAGTCTAGAAGACTGGGGCTACACGAACCAAGCCTGTCTGCAC
>DALYIW010000043.1:0-38624 GCA_031970155.1 Coleofasciculaceae cyanobacterium CTOTU46601
CAACTAACAACCAACAACCAACAACCAACAACCAACAACCAACAACTAACAACCCTTCTCCTCCCACGCCAAAACCGTTAAAGCATTTAGGATGGCAGCTGCGACTGGTGAACCTCCTTTACGTCCCTCGACACGAATCTGGGGCACTGATGTTTTTGCCAGGATTTCTTTGGACTCGACAACCGAGATGAAGCCGACGGGTACACCAATCACTAAAGCGGGTTGAATGGGTGCCGTTGACAACTGGTTACACAAGGCTAGTAGGGCAGTGGGGGCGTTACCAATGACAAAAATTGCGCCGGGAAATTTCTTAAAGCATTGGATTAAGCCAGTTTCTGTGAGTGTCTTTCCGGGTAGTGCTTCTGTTACCTGTTCTACGGCAGCAATGAGGGTATTGCCAAATGTTTTGGCTACCATTCCCGCTACTCCTTGTTTTACCATACCGACATCAGTGATAATCGGGTATTGAAGCTGGAGAGCGAGGATGCCAGATGCGATCGCATCTGCACTAAACCGAATAGTTTTAGCAAATTCAAAATCCGCAGTACTGTGAATTACCCGCCGCACAATCGCGTACTCAGCAGGGCTAAAGTGATGTTCGCCAATCTCTTGATCAATGACGGCAAAACTCTGCTCCATGATGGGATGAATGGGCAAGCTCATAGGTAAGCTGCTGTTCATTTAAAACAGCATATTTGAGTTACTCGTTTTTTGTTGACGGTTGACGGTTGACTACTGACGGTTGAGAGTTAATTGCTGAATATCAATGGGTTTCTCCTCAACAGTGAACTAGACGGTCTTCACGACAATATACAATGTTTTATGCCTATTAGTTTAGCCTTTTTTTAAGGTGTGATAGATAGAGAATTACAGCCGCAATTATGAGCAATGAATTACAGAAGTTACTGGTCAATTAGTGCAGGGTCTGTGCTGCGACTACTTTATATTTCTCCATAAAATAGAGCGATCGCTTTTTCAGCTTCACTTCGCGATAGACAATGAAGCTTCAGGATTTCAAATATGTGCTTGCGGGTAGAGGTAGTGCAGGTCACTAAAATCCGAAAGTAGTCCAATTTTTGAGCTAAACTCAACTTTTTTCCTGAAGTTAACTTTTGATATACTTCCCCAATATGACACCACAATGCTATTTCTTGAGCGGGGTGGCTGTCTTTTCGGAAGCTGTCTTCCCATTCTTCCAGCGAATTGGGATAAACCTCATCTAAATCATTTTTGATTTTCCAAAGATATTGCTGAATCTCTTCAGGGAATGGTGGGTGTTTGTAGTTATCTTGCTTTATAGAAGAAGGATGTACCCACACAACTCCCTCTATACCTTCAACCTGAACTTCAATCATGCCAGGGGACAGTTCCGGCGCAGGAATTGCCGTAATTTGTTGATTTTCTGGGTCAAAAACTCTCACGTAGTCCATAGTTGGGAAAATTCTGACGTTGTGCATAGTGTGGAGGGTAGATTGATTAACCGAAGTTTTTAATAGCTAGCTGAATTCTTCAGTTGAAGAATCTTGTGGTGTTGACCAACTAAAAGGCTTGAAGGTACGTTTTTTAATTTTGTGGATAAAGCCTTAAGGGTTGAACCGGGGAAACTTAAAAATCTAAAATCGGCCAGTCGGGTTGGCGATAGTAGCGCATCATATCATCAAACTTTCGCAGTTCTACCCGCCGAACAGATAAAGAGTTAGCTTCCTGTGCTAATGCTTGCTCAGTTAGTTCGGATAGCGTGTCAGCGAGGCGATCGCGTTCTAGTTGTGGTGATATCTTGCCAAAGTATCCCAAAGTGATATGAGCCGTAAAGTGATACTGTTGCTCAATTCCTAAAGCAATTAAACCAGGATTTTGATAAATAGAGCGGCGAAATTGCAACATCCGCTTGTAGGAGTTTTCATCCTCTGGTGCTAAACACATCATCAGTGCACGAGGGCGAATCATAATGCCTAAGCGTTGCCAGCCAATGGGTTTACCATTACTCAGTGATTGCTGATACTGTTGGAAGCTTTCTGTGATGCGATCTTGTAGTTGCGCCTCAAACTCCGGATTTTTACGCTCAACATCACGATAAGCGCTATCCCAAATCAAATCGGCTAGGGTTAAGTGAAAGCTCTCAGGGGGCACTAGTATGATTAAACCAGGGTCTAGTCGCTGCAACAGCTTTTGTTGAAGCTCTTGCAACGCGACATAGAATGCTGAATTATCTTGTGATTCTTCCTCCCAGGGGGGCGTCACTAGCGAGTAGCCCGGAAAGGGTGCCGCCTGTATACTGCCATCTGGGAGAGGCTTAAACTTCGGTGACTCCTGAATGTGCTGCAACTGAGAGGTATAAGCGGCTGGCAACGTTAGCCGTGCCACGCGATTTAGATACGTTTGATAAGTCTCGTCCAATCTCGATCCCCTCCCACTGGTGGGTGTTTACTATGTCAATTTACCTCTACTGGGGAGAAAATGACTTTACCCTGACACAAGCTGTAAACGAACTGCGTGAGTCAGCGCTCGACTCCAGTTGGGCTAGTTTTAACTATGATAAGATTTCTCCCGACCAGCCCGACGCAGTAATTCAGGGGCTGAATCAGGCGATGACTCCGCCGTTTGGTATGGGTAAGCGTCTAGTCTGGTTAGTAGAGACAACGGTATGCCAGCAGTGTTCGGAAAATTTGCTAGCAGAATTAGAGCGTACTCTACCCATGATTCCTGAAGAGTGCGTTTTGCTACTAACGACACGCAATCGACCTGATGGACGGCTTAAATCAACTAAACTGCTACAAAAGCACGCCCATATCCGAGAGTTTTCTGTGATCCCACCTTGGAAGACGGAACAACTGGTACAGCAGGTACAGTCTTATTCTCAAGACGTTGGCGTCAAACTAACAGGTGCTGGGGCTGAACTTTTGGCACACTCAGTTGGCAATGATACTAGGCAGCTATTTAGCGAACTAGAAAAATTGCGACTCTACGCCGGGAATTCAAGTAAGCCCTTGGATGAAACCCAAGTAGCAATGCTTGTGACATCTAATACTCAAAACAGCTTGCAACTAGCAGCCACGATTCTTCAGGGAGATGGAGCAAAAGCATTGGAGTTGGTAGCCGACTTGATGGATAGAAATGAACCGGCTTTGAGGATTATTGCTACCTTAATCGGGCAGTTTCGGACATGGTTATGGGTTAAATTAATGCTTAGTGAGGGAGAACGTGATCAAAAAGCGATCGCTACCGCTGCGGAGGTCAGTAACCCCAAACGAATCTACTTTCTCAGCCGAGAAGTTCAGTCTCTTTCTTTAATTCAACTAACCGCAACCCTAAAAATACTGCTAGAGTTAGAAGTTAACCTCAAAAGAGGAGCAGACAGTGTTTCTACCTTGCAAACCAAGGTAATAGAACTCTGTCAAATCTGTCAGCGATAATGAGACAGCCCTGATTATTTTTCTTTCAACTCAAGCCGTGACCATCGAAACTTAAAACTTAGAATTTCATAAATTCTAGGAACTTATAACCCCAAAACTAGTTCAAAACAAACTAGCCCTCAGTGGTTTTAGATACTTGTTTATTTGGTCGTACGCGATCATCATGATGACTTCCTATTGTTTGCCCTCTTGCTTACACCGAATCTTGTCCCAATCTCTGGTTGTAGGGACATTGGCTGCTATTAGCTTGCTCTGCGGACTTACACCGGGCTTATCTAAAGACTTCCATTCGCTTGTTTTCAGTTCTTCAGCTCATGCTCAAGACGTTTCCGCACAGGAACTACAAAGTTACGTTACAGTATCCAAGCAAATTGAGCTAATGCGCCGCTCAGTGTACAACGAAATCAAAAAAGTGAATGGAGGAAATGTTCCCAACATTTCTTCTTGCTCATTGCAAGGACTTTCGGATAATATTCGTCCGATTTGGCAGCGTTTTTGTCAACAGTCAGAAGATATTATTCAGAGAGCCGGCTTCTCGAATAGTCGCTACAATGCCATTACTAGGATGCGGCAAGAAGACCCGAATTTAGAAAGACGAGTTCAGGAGGCAGCTGGGCGCTAGCGTTAAGTTTCTTAGACTTTTAGCTGGAGATAGCACTCAGGAGTCAGAAGTTAGAAGTTAAGGGCTGTTTTTTGTTGACGTTCTACAGGTCATATCGAAAGATAAAGGAACGCTTTAATAGAACCCCGGGAAAATCTCCTCCCTTGGTAGGTGTGATATTTCGCGGATTGAGCCAATTCCTGTGCTACCTGCATTTATGACAAACCCCTTTGCTCTATTGTGTCAAACTGACTTAAACCGAATACTGAGGCGCGATCGCTGTAAGATTAGCGATCGCATTCCCCTGCCAGACGAGGAACCAGGTAACTCGACTACCTCCCCTAAAGCTACACCGCGCTTGGCTAAACCTTTTGTCTCAACCATCGGTTGGGCTGCTGGAGTCGCACTGATTTTAACTGGATGTTCTTCTAAATCTGTTCCTGATTCAGTTTCGCTAGATTCTCCAACCCCGACGCCTTCAGTATCATCAATCAGCTCTGAGCAAGTAGACAATTATGCTAAGGCAGTGCTGGCGATCGAGCCAATACGTCAAGAAGCCTACGAAGAAATTGAGAAACTCAGTAACAACGAAAAGGTTTCTGAGATTACTTGTAATCAACCAGAAACTATTAAAGCTCTCGATCAAAGTATCCAAACTATTGCTGTGAACTACTGTAAAAAAGCCAAACAGTTTATCCAAGATCAGAGTTTGACAGTGACTCAATTTAATGAGATTACGAACAGCTCTCAATCCGATGCAGAATTACGCGCACGCATTCAAAATAAATTACTGAATCCTTGATGGAGAGGGAGAGAGGGGAGAATTCTCTACTCCACATTCCGCACCCTCGACTGCCATAAGACGAGTACAAGCTTGCTAACCCTACGCTAGCCGAAGAGTTATTGGTTGTTGGTTGTTGGTTGTTGGTTGTTTGTATGAACACTCTCCAACAAATAACAAACAACAAATAACAAACAACAAAGAACCGATGCTGACTTTTACACAACGCCTAATTGCTGCTGCGGATGTCCCAGTTAGCTTTACCCTCTCCCTTACTGCCGAAGAGCGCACCCGAACCCGCCACCGCTTAGAGACACCTGATGGTCAAGGTTTATATCTGCGCTTACCTAGAGGTACTGTTTTGTATGACGGGGATTTACTGCAATCTGACAGTAGCAATATTGTGGTTCGCATAGTCGCTAAACCGGAACCTGTGCTAACCGTGACGTCTCAGACAACTGTAGATTTACTCAGGGCATCTTACCATCTGGGGAATCGCCATGTACCTTTAGAGGTGACTCCTAACTATTTACGTTTGTCTCCTGACCCGGTTTTGCAAGCAATGCTAGAACAGTTAGGCGTGGAAGTAAAAGAGGAAGTTGTACCTTTTCAACCAGAAGTTGGAGCTTACGGGCATGGCCACTCTTGAGGGGGAGATGGAGAGAGGGGAAGCAGATGAAGAAAGTGGGAGAACTTTACCTCCCCTCAGAAACCCTATTACCTTATTAAGTTTGTTACAACTAGCCAGCCCAGCCTTGCCAGTAGGAGCTTATAGCTATTCTGATGGCCTGGAAACGTTAGTTGATACAGGGGTGATTGATAACCAGCAAAGCTTGAGGCAATGGCTAGAGCAAGAACTGCGCTATGGGGCAATTCGGTTAGAGGCAGCGGCAATGGTGCGTGCTTACCGGAGTGTCAACAGCAGTGATTTCGAGGCTTTGAGCTATTGGAATGCTTGGGTGAGTGCGCGTCAAGAAACGGCTGAGTTGCGATCGCAAAGTTGGCAGATGGGTAATTCTTTGATGCGGTTACTTCTTTCTTTGCCTTCTATACCACAAACGGCACCACTTGTCTGTATACAAGATATCGCTTCGGCGGTGGGTAAACCTTGTAATTATGCGATCGCTTTTGGTATCGCTGCTGCCTACTGGGAAATTGACATCACAGATGCTACTTTGGGCTACTTCCACAGTTGGGCATCGCATCTGATCAGTGCTGGTGTTAAACTGATTCCCCTCGGTCAAACAGCTGGTCAAATACTACTGCTTGAACTTGGTACTAAGATTTCTGTTGCTACCCAAGACGTTTTAGCCTTAGAGGATGACCAGTTAAGCAGTTGTGGTTGGGGATTAGCACTTGCAAGTATGGCCCATGAAACTCAGTACACACGCTTATTTCGTAGTTAGTAAAAGACGTTCCGGTGGAACGTCTCTACTGCTCAATTTTGGATTAATCTAAAATCTTTGCATCTACACTTCAAAATCCTATGAATGCTTTCCGCGTCGGCATTGCTGGGCCTGTGGGTTCAGGGAAAACTGCTCTACTTGATGCTTTGTGTAAGGCACTGCGCGAATCTAATCAGATCGCTGTGGTTACGAATGATATTTATACCCAAGAAGATGCCCAGTTTTTGGTGAGAAGTCAGGCGCTAGAAAGCGATCGCATCCTGGGTGTTGAAACTGGCGGTTGCCCCCACACGGCTATCCGCGAAGATGCCTCAATGAATCTGGCAGCGATCGAACAACTAGAACACCAATTTACTGATTTAGATCTAGTGTTCTTAGAAAGTGGTGGCGATAACCTAGCAGCAACATTCAGCCCAGAATTGGTCGATTTAACTATTTACGTAATTGACGTTGCTGCTGGTGACAAAATCCCCCGTAAAGGAGGGCCTGGAATTACCAAGTCTGACCTTTTAGTAATCAACAAAATTGACCTTGCCCCCCTGGTAGGAGCGAGTTTAAGCGTCATGGAACACGACGCTAAGAAGATGCGAGGCAATAAACCTTTTGTTTTTACGAATTTGAAAACTCAGGAAGGACTCAACGCTGTGATTGACTTTATCAAACTACATATGGGTTAGCCAACATATTTCACCAGCCCTAATCTTAGATTTTCAGAAAATCCAGACGCCATCCCAGTCATCAGACGGGGGATTGTTGACCAAGTGCTGACTCCGCTCCATCAGCAACTTAGCTGCCCGATCGTCGGGAGCGAGTTCATCCACAATGGTGGCAAACTTGTTCCAAGCTTTGCGAAACTGACGATTGAGGTAATAATTGCGCCCTGTATGGTACAGCTCGATCGCCTGACGTTTTTGCTCAGAAATCGGTTCAGAACGTAGTCCTACTACTTCATAGATAGGCAGAGGTTGACCTTGACCTTTGATGCGAATTAAGTCAAGTTCTCTTGCCCAAATGCGATCAGTACAGGCACGATAGGTTGTATTGCTAATAACAATATTGCAGCCATATTGCTTGCTAACACCTTCCAGACTAGAGGCTAAGTTAACACCATGACCAACAACTGTAAACTCCATCCTTTTACTAGAGCCAATATTGCCGCTAATGACGCTATCTGAGTTGATACCAATACCAATACGAATAGGTGGCTGGTTGATAGCAACGCGACGGGCATTCAATTGAGCTAATTGATGATGCATTTCAACGGCTGTTTGCACCGCACACCAAGCGTGATTTTTCCGAGGTATAGGTGAACCAAAGACAGCCATGATTCCAGCTCCCAAATATTTATCCAAGGTGCCTTGGTACTTAAAAATGGCCTCAACCATCGGCTCAAAATAATCGTTGAATAGAGCAACTGCCTGCTCGGCTTCTAAACTTTGCGTTAAGGCACTAGCATTATGAATATCGGAAAACAGAATAGAAACGTCTTGGCGTTCGCCTCCTAAACTAGCATCATCTCTGTTGAGTAACTCCTCTGCCAACTCTTGAGGCAGATAACGATACAACGTTCTCCTAAACCTTTCCTCGTTGGTATTGCCATTCACGATTACTAAACCTCCTGGATATTGTTAACATCCCTGAAAGAGCGCTATCTCATACCATTTTGGATTTTGGATTTTGGATTTTGAAAGCCTTACCAGTAGGTAGTTTCAGAAATTCAAATGTGACAAGTTTAAACCCAATTGGTATCAGTCAACTGAACGGAATACAATCTTGGCATAACCTCTATAACATCTACCACTACTGATATCAAGTTGCAGTCAAAGATAGTAGATAGGGGACAAGAGGGACAAGGGGGACAAGAGGGACAAGGGGGACAAGGGGGACAAGGGGTAGAGAAAGTACTACGTATGAACGCAACTCGGTAGGAAGCGAACTCCTTTCGTGTCACTTATGCCGACATTGAAACTGCTTCGCAAGTCTTAGTGTGAAGGAGAAACACTGCGTAAACGGAGGATGTTCTCGATGGTAGTTAATCTTGTCGTGCCAATACGCGATCGCGCAACCGAAGCAATTGTTTGTCCTTAATTCCGACTGTCATTAGTCCATTGACAGTTTGCATTAAGTATTCAGCACAAGAACCAAGTTCGCCGCCTGCTGTAGCGATGCTATTAACTGTAGTTTCTTCGGAAATCTTGCCAGCGTAGGCGCGATGACGGCGGTTGATCACAAAGGCGATCGCCTCTAGTTTTTGCGTGCCGTCAAACACACTCACCCAATGGGGAATATAACAACCTACGACCATTTCCCGTCGCCAAAGTAGCGGCAGTTCCAACGATACATCAGTAGCAGCTATCCGATAGGCGATACCGCGACAACTGCCACCGCGATCCAGGCCAAGTACCAATCCTGGGTTATCTGGAGTACCGCGTCCTTGTGGTACCCATAAGCAAAAGCGGCGATGCCAACCGTGAATCGTTCCAACGCGCTGTTCTACAAAATTGAAGATGGGGTTCCAGAGGAGAGAACCGTAGGCAAAGAGCCAGACATCCGAGTCTGGTTTTTGGTGCTTGAGAGTTGCGCTGAGTGATTCTTGCAACTGGGCTTCACTCAGAACATTCACGCCACGCCCGGATTGTAAGATAATCTGCTGCAAGCGTCTTGCTTCGAGATCGGAACGTGTTAGTGACATCACACAGCCTCTTTGCCGTACTTAAGCCAGAACAATTGTAGGTTACTTTTTTCTGTTCAAGAACGTCTAACGTTAAAGCAACACCAGTCTTGACGCTTCCAGAGGGACAATCCAGTTATGTTGTTCCAGGGTGTCGGCGATGGGTTTGGCCTGATCTAGCAAGATACCGCTGAGAATTCCCCAGCAATTGGGGCTAGCGATCGCAGTCATTGACGGAATTAAATCGATAATCACCTCTGCCAGAATATTACAGACAATACCATCGACGGGTTGAGAGCCAGTCATCTTAAATAAGCGATCGACACTACCCTGTTCTACGATCAGCTGCTGAGCACTAATCTTATTAAGGTCGCGGTTGCTGCGGGTGGCACGCACAGCAAAGGGGTCAGTGTCTACTGCGTAGGCTTTTTTTGCACCCAGTAACACAGATGCGATCGACAGAATGCCAGAACCACAACCAATATCAGCGACTAGAGTCTCGCTAGGGCCGCTACCTAAACGCATTTCCAACGATTCCAGACACAGCTGAGTCGTCTGATGCGTACCCGTTCCAAAAGCGGCACCGGGGTCAAGGCGTAACAGCAATCGTTCTGATGGTTCTGGCACAGGCAACCAAGCGGGATAGATCAAGATGCGATCGCCACTTTCTTGAGGTTGCCAGTACTGCTTCCAGCTACTTGCCCAGTCTTCTTCATCAATCAAGTGCCACTGAGTCACTGGCACCGATAGCCCTACAGTTAGAGCATCCTGACGCAGCCACAGAGAAAGCGCTGCCAAGTCCAACAACTGTGCCTGCATTTGAGGTAAATGAGCACGCACGAGTATCGAGTTGCCCTTGACCTCACATGACATTCCACGACTGCCAAATTTTTCCAGTCGCCAAAAGATTAAATCCTCTAAGGCGGGGTCTGAGAGAATTTGAATTTCCCACCAGCTGTTTGCCATACCCGTTGTTTGTTGTTTGTTGCTTGTTGTTGGTTGTTAGGGATTAAGCAATTATCCATTAGGGAGTATCGAAGGGTAATGCCGACCACAGCTAATGGCTTTCTAACAACTAACAACCAACAACCAACAACTACAAAGTTACCGTGTAAGCTTCCCGGATTCCTTGAACCTTTGTAATTTCCGTCAAAATTCCCTCCGGTAGGGGGTCATCCAAGCTCAGTGTCATGACTGCATCACCTCGCACGATTTTGCGACCCACTTGCATACTGGCAATATTGACATTAAAACTGCCCAGCAGAGAACCGATTTTCCCAATAATCCCTGGCATATCGCGGTGCCGGGTAAATAACATGTAGTGACTGGGAGGAACATTAATCGGGAATTCATCAATACTGGTAATGTGGATTTCGCCATCGCTCAACAAAGCACCCGTCACCGAATGTTCGCCTAAAGACCCGATCGCTTGTAGATGCAGTGAGCCTCCTGAGTAGTCTCGAATCGAGGCATCCCGTGTTTCAATTACCCGAATCCCGCGCTCTTTTGCCTCAATGCTAGCGTTTACGTAGTTGACTCGCTCTCGCAGAGCCTGTGAAAGTAAGCCTTTGAGCGATGCTACCACTAACGGTTGGCTATTATTAGTAGCTAACTCGCCTTGTAACCGGACATTCAACATCTCGATGCGTCCCCCCGATAGTTGACCCACCAGGTTGCCCAGGGTTTCTGCCAACTGCATGTAGGGTTTGAGTTCTTCGAGGACGTTGGGAGAGAGTCCAGGAATGTTGACGGCTGAACGTGCTGGTAAGCCTAAAAGAACATCACGGATTTGTTCAGCCACATCTATGGCAACATTAACTTGAGCTTCTGCGGTGGATGCTCCCAGGTGAGGGGTCAGGACGACTTCTTTACCGAGCGATCGCAACGGAGACTCTCCCAGTGGCTCTGACTCAAAAACATCCAGTGCCGCACCCGCAATTTTCCCGGCTTGCAACGCCTCGTAGATCGCCTGTTCGTCAACAATACCACCTCTAGCACAGTTGATAATACGTGCTGTGGGCTTCATCTTCGCCAGCGCCTCAGCATCGATCATATGTGTCGTTTCCGGCGTTTTCGGCATGTGCAGAGTGATGTAATCGGACTGCTGCAACAGCATATCCATGTCTACGAGAAGACAGCCTAATCGTTCTGCCCGTTCTACAGAAATAAAAGGGTCATATGCCAACAACTTCATGCCCATCGCCCGCGCCACGGCGGCAACATGGGAGCCAATTTTCCCTAAGCCAACAATTCCTAGAGTTTTCTTATAAACTTCTGCGCCGATAAAGGTATTACGATCCCACTGATTGCTCTTGACTGACTGATTAGCGGCTGGAATGTGGCGAGAAAGAGATAGCATCATCGCCAGGGCATGTTCAGCGGCTGCGATCGTATTCCCTTCTGGAGAATTTACTACAACAATTCCCTGACGAGTTGCTGCTGGAACATCGACATTATCAACACCAACACCAGCACGTCCAATAATCTTTAGTTGTTTGCCAGCCTCAATGATTTCTTTGGTAACGCGGGTGCCAGAGCGAATCATCAAGGCATCATATTCTGAGATAATTCCAACTAGCTCCTCAGGCGATAGCTTGGTTTTAATATCAACCTGAGCTACTTGGGACAGGATATCAATTCCAGCTTGGTCAACTGAGTCGGAGACGAGAACCTTAGACATTGGTACTAGGTGAGTTGAAATGGGCTACACACACACGCTCTGCTTTAATGAGTGATTCATCTGCAAGCAACGAGCGCTAAAGGCGATACTACAAGGAATAGCGGTCAACTACAGTGGAAGTCTGTTGATAGGTCAGCGTTATTGCTCCGCCATCAAAGAAATTACCGCAGTAGGAATTGTAACTGCAAAGATAGGCTACATCTTTGTTTGTCCGAAAGATTTTAAGTTTCTCGCGTCTCCTGTAGAAAATAGGAGTCTCTTGGTCAGATGTCATATCATGTCCGGTTGATTAGTTATGAATTTTAGGTTGACATCATGAGATCCCGATGTTGGGTCTCGTTCCTCTACCCAACCTACGCATATCGTAAGCGTTTAAGCGGACATGATATGCAGGAGAGAGACTTGCTGCAACCAGCGCTATGATGCTCTTACTCTTTTATTTAACGCTCTACTGTTCGCGATGAACTATCTGATTGCTGTACTTAAAGACCGTATAGAGGCAGAAGAAGCTTACTCAGCCTTGGAGAAAGAAGGCTTACCAATGGATAAAGTAACTATTCTCGGTAGAGGGTACAAAAGTGCAGATGAATTTGGGTTAATTGAGCCTGGCTCAGAGGCGAAAAAGCAAGCCCTGAGGCTAGCCTACTGGACAATTCCGTTTGGATTTGCTGCGGGTTTTGCCTTTAATCTACAAACAGGGATAGAAATAGTTGAGTGGGCGGGCAGTCTGGGTAACCATATTATCGGTGGAATATTTGGCGCGATCGCAGGTGCGATGGGTAGCTTTTTTGCTGGTGGTGGTACTGGCTTGATATTTAGCAGTGGTGACGCCTTGCCTTACCGAAATCTGCTAAAGGAAGGCAAATATCTGATTGCTGTCAAAGGTTCTGAGAGTTTGACCCTGCGAGCTACCCCCATTCTCCGCCAATTTAATCCTGAGAATATTCAAGGCTATGTTGACCCTGATAGTGTTTAAAGCGTAAGTAAAAATCGGGAGTTGGGAGTTGGGAGTTGGGAGTCGGGAGTCGGGCAGTGAGCGTCAGCGGATCGGGTGAGTTCGCCGAACCCCGAACGGAGTCGGGAGTATTGAAACCACTTTATTGACTCTTTACAAACAATCCTTTCAATCGCCTTTATCTGCGGGAACAATAAAGGTAGTTGCTTGGTTTAGTTTATGGCTGGTTTCAATCTTCCCTTCAAATTTCCGTTTGCTAAAACTCAAAATATCTCCGAAGTCGAACCATCAATTAAAAGCACTCAGCCAGTAGTACTAAAAACATCAGTATCGCCTAAGGTTAAACAAAAATCCCTTGCTGAACTGGAAAAAGAAGCAGAGGCACAGTATTATGCAACTTATCCTCACAAGCAGCAACCCGTACCTAAAAAAGCCAAGCGGGGGAACTTTCGTAAAATCATCTGGATGGCGCTACTGCTTGGTGTTCCTGTTGGTGTAGTTTGGGTAGCAAATTTGCCTTATCCAATAATTCGACGCCCGGTGGCAAGCACAGCTCCAATTTTACTGTTACCCAGCTACATGAGTATGGACTCGAACTATCGACAAGCGATCGCATCCGTTGAACAATCCGAACAGTTGATTGAAAAA
This sequence comes from Coleofasciculaceae cyanobacterium CTOTU46601, assembly GCA_031970155.1. Taxonomy (GTDB): domain Bacteria; phylum Cyanobacteriota; class Cyanobacteriia; order Cyanobacteriales; family Coleofasciculaceae; genus DALYIW01. The sequence goes on from DALYIW010000043.1 coordinate 13,156, forward strand.
GCCACAAGTCCAGCTGACTTAAATTTAGGCGAACAAAAGGTCAAACAAGCACAAAAAAATATTGATGCTTTGCCAATTTGGTTTCTCAATGATTGGCCAGAGTACAAATATTGGTGGTACGACTGGCGGTTTAATACCTATGAATTTAATGCAGTTCGGACAAAAGTTGGGCAACTAGACGCTAAGGTATTTCAAGAAAAGAATGCTCAGACTTTACTGACTGACAGCGAACAAGCACTTCTAAAAGCTAAAGAGCAATATCAACAGGCATCAACACCAGCAGATAAACAAGTAGCGATCGCATCTTGGCGTTCAGCCATTGACCAATTAGAGCAAGTTCCCTCAGTCACCCTAGCCGGAAAAACAGCACAAGCTAAACTGAACAATTACCAGCGAGATTTTCAAGAAGTTGTAGGACTTGCTGCTGGAAATGAGCGGGTTAGCGCCTTCATTGAAAGTGCAAGACAATATTCCTGGCAAGCAGCGAAAGCAGGACAAAATCCACCGCATACTGTGGCTGAGTGGGAACAAGTGGAGAACTTGTGGCAGGAGGCGATCGCTCAACTGCAAAAAATTAACTCAGATGATATAACAGGCTATGCACAAGCACAGAAATTACTAGCACAGTACAACAGCAACTTGGGACAAGTAAAGATACGAAAACAAGCTGAACAAGATTCACAAGAAGCCATACAACTAGCGCAACGCAAAATTGAACGCTTGCTAGCTGCCACTCCCACAACTGCTAACTCTGTCAATCGCAACCAGACAATCAGCGAACTTCAAGGAATTATCAATGAACTAGGAAAGGTGCAAAATGGCACAACTGCTTATTTAAAATCCCAAGAATTACTACTATCAGCCAAGAATAAACTCAATCAGCTTCAAGCCACGATTCGATAAGAATAGGACTTACGCAAATCTCCTTTTGAATCGCCATATGTGAGGGTGAACGGCCGTTCACCCCTACTATATGTGGTGTTCTTGCGTAAGTTCTGATGGTATTACGCCGCAGTTCGCTCTAGTTTTTGGTAGCGCTGCACCACTTCAGCAGCAAACGCTTAATTTTCCTCAAACGACAGTTGCTTAACCTCGCTGGAATTTACCCAAATGTTCTCGCCGATGCCGCTAATTTCAATTTCTATAAGCAACCGTGAACCTTTTCGTTCATAAATGTATCGACGCTGCCTGTTCCACCACACCCAAAAGCCCAAAGTCTCACGGATGTTAAACCATCGTTCGCGAGCCAGTGTTGGAAGACGACAGTAAAGGCGATCGCCGTCTGATTCGAGTATTTCCCATATGTTCGCCTGGTTAAATTCGTTCAACCACACATAGTTACTGTACATTTAATTGGCACACTCTGGACGGGATCTTCGGCCCATCCCACAAGAACTCTGTTATTTATCAACTTGCCAGTTAAATTGGCGACAGCTTAGTTAAACCGAAGAATCCCCGCTCCTGAGAGCGGGGATTTACCTATCATGTTTGTGTGTAAAAATCAAGCTACAGCTGCCAACTCAGCTTTAACAGTAGTGTATGCCCAGTCTAACCAGGGAAGTAGGGCTTCAATATCTGCGGTTTCTACCGTTGCTCCTCCCCAAATCCGCAATCCGGGTGGCGCAGCGCGATAGGATGCAATATCGTAAGCGACTTGCTGCTTTTCCAGAAGTTTTGCTAGTTTCTTGGCGCATTTTGCCTGTTCTTCTGAACTCAGTTCAGTAAACCAAGAATCGACAATCTTTAAGCAAATAGAGGTACAAGAGCGAGTCTCCAGCTTCTGGGCCAAAAAATCTGCCCAACTACTTTGCTCAACCCATTTGGCGATCGCATCTAGGTTAGCTTCACTGCGACCAATTAAACCAGGCAGTCCACCAATACTTTCTGCCCATATCAACCCATCGAGTGCATCTTCCACACACAACATGGATGGGGTGTTGATAGTATCGCCCTTAAAAATGCCCTCAATCAGCTTACCTTTTTGTGTCAGGCGAAAGATTTTGGGAATAGGTCTAGGGGGTTGATAGCTTTCGAGTCGTTCAACAGCACGGGGAGAGAGGACAATAACTCCATGCTGCGCTTCTCCACCCAATACTTTTTGCCAAGAGTAAGTAACGACATCCAACTTGTCCCAAGGGACATCCATAGCAAAAACAGCGGATGTAGCATCGCAAATGGTCAGCCCTTGGCGGTCATCTTTTATCCAATCGGCATTAGGGACTCTGACACCAGAAGTAGTGCCATTCCACAAAAAGACCACATCATGACTAAAATCAACAGACTCTAAATCTGGCAAAGTGCCGTAGGATGCCTTGAGTAGTTGAACATCAGGTAACTTCAGCTCATCTAGAACATCTTTCACCCATTCCTGACCAAAACTTTCCCATGCCAGGATATCGACAGGGCGTTGTCCCAGCAGAGACCATAATGCCATCTCTACAGCACCCGTGTCGGAAGCCGGAACGATGCCCAAGCGATAATCAGCAGGAATACCCAGGATTTTCTTGGAACGCTCAATAACTTCTGCTAATTTTGATCTGCCATCTTCAGACCGATGGGAACGTCCTACACAGGCATTTTGAAGATGAGAAACAGACCAACCAGGGCGTTTAGCACAAGGGCCAGAGGAAAAATGAGAAACGCGAGGCTTAGTTGTTGGAGGAGTCAACTGTTCTGACATGGGCACGCTCAGTGCAGCATTACAATAAGTAGCAATGATGTATGTATAGCAGTTAGTGGCCAGCAGTAGCTGGAAAAGCGTCTTTAATTTTTCCGCTGAACTAGCTCAGCAGTCAACAGTTAACAGTCAACAGTCAACAACATTGGAAAAAAGCGATCGCAAATGCTACCAAGGGAAGATCTGCTCAAAGGAGTCGAAAATCGAGAGGATGTAGCCCGTGTCATCGACAAAGCTGACCAGGCAATTAAAACATGGGAAGTTGTCTTAACGGATTTTCTCTCGCCGCCAGTAATAGTAGAAATTCAGCAGCAGTTTGCGCGTTTGACGGAAGTACAGTTACTAGCTTGGGGCGGTTATCCACAAGCTGAACGCAAACGTTTAGCCATTGCTCGCTCAGAACTACCCCTCGATCAGTCCCAAGTGGAGGTTGTCGCTTTGGACATTGCTGGGAATTTTCTATTTGATCCACCCTCACACCGCGACTTTCTGGGAGCGATGCTGGGATGTGGTTTGGTACGAGAAAAGACTGGTGATGTGATCGTTTTGGGAGAGCGAGGTGCCCAGGCGATCGTCGTTCCTGAAATGGTAGAGTACCTGGAGACGCAACTCAATCAGGTGCGGTCTGTACCAGTAAGAACCCGACGTATTGACCTCTCGGAACTGAAGATTCGAGAACCGAAGAAAAAAGAGATGACAACAGTAGAGGCGTCGATGCGTTTGGATGCGATCGCTTCTGCTGGCTTTGGTGTCTCCCGCAGTAAAATGTCTGAGTTAATTACGGGTGGTGATGTCCGGGTTAACTGGAAAGATGTTAACCAAGCCAGTCATACAGTCAAATCAGGAGACTTGATAGCAATTCGCGGCAAAGGACGCTTAGAAGTTGGGGAAGTCGCCGTTACCAAAAAAGAAAGATATCGCATTCAGCTGACCAGATTTATTTGATATGGGTAATGGGTAATGGGTAATGGGTAATGGGTAATGGGTAATGGGTAATGAGATCAATTGACACTCTTAAGGATGAATAGCCCTATAAATTAAATCCATGTGCTTGTACCTTCATCCCTCATCCCTCATCCCTCATCCCTCATCCTTTCAAAGGTCATGTGCATCACAACATGTTTGCACCTTGGCGTTGTAACCTTAACTGAGATATTTACCTGACAAATTACTGTGAGTCTCAAGCTTTATTTCCTCCGCCACGGGCAGACTGGATGCAGCCGGATGAATGCCTTCTGCGGTTCGGTAGATACAGAATTGACCCCAGAAGGTATTGAAATGGCAAAAGCCTTTGCTGCTAGCTACCACTCCCTACCTTGGACAGCGATTTTTTCTAGTCCGATGGCACGAACCATGGCAACCGCAAAACCTCTATGTGATGCAATTGGAATGCAGCCGGAATTACGGGATGGCTTGAAAGAAATCAACTATGGTAAATGGGAAAGTCAGACGCCAGAAACAGTTAACCGCGATTACCATGATGACTACATTCGCTGGACAGCCGATCCAGCGTGGTATCCGCCAACTGAAGGAGAACCAGCGGTTGCGATCGCCAATCGCGCTTTGCAGGTAATTGAGGAAATTAAGCAGCGATTCCCTACAGGTAATGTCTTGATCGTCTCCCACAAAGCCACTATCCGAATTATTCTGTGTAGCCTGTTAGGAATTGATGTTGGACGCTTCCGCTTTCGCCTAGGATGTCCAGTTGGGTCAGTTAGCATTGTTGAGTTTGGTTCTCATGGGCCTTTACTTCAAGTTTTAGCTGATCGCACTCATCTAGATGAGCGTTTGCGTACGTTACCAGGCACTTAAAATAGTTATGAGTTTTGAGTTATATACAAATCTTCTAACTCAAAATTATTGCCTTCAAAACTAACAAACTATTTCATGATTCCCACTATTTCTACTATCCCGATTCAGCAGTTGACTTCAGGCGATCGCCTCTCCATCCAAGTCTATAAATTTACGGGTGCCAATCCTGGAAAAAAAGCCTACTTGCAAGCCAATTTACATGGTGCTGAAATTGTTGGGAATGCTGTCATTCATCAGCTAATTGAGTTTTTAACCACCCTAGATGACACCAAACTTGCCGGAGAAATCTGGCTTGTCCCTGTCTGCAACCCACTAAGCACCAATCAGCGAACTCATTTCTTCTCCACAGGTCGTTATAACATCTATGACGGTAAAGACTGGAATCGCATTTACTGGGACTATGAAAAAGAATGTGAGGATTTAGAAGATTTTGCTAAATCTCAACTCAATCTTGAACCTCCTGAAATCAGACAAAATTACCTTGAACGTATTCAAACTGCCTTTAAAAAACAATTTGAGAAAATCCAATCTCCCAGCAGCGCACCTTTTAGTGAGCGTTACCGATATCAACTACAATCGTTATGCTTAGATGCTAACTATGTAATTGATATCCACAGCTCTTCTAACCAAGCCATTGACTACCTGTATTGCTTCCAAAGCCGAGAAGAAAGCGCTAAAGCTTTTCTACTTGACTACGGAATTTTAATGAATGAATATGACGGGGATGCCTTTGATGAGGCATTTATGAAGCCGTGGCTAGCTTTAGAAAAGAAATTAGCCGAGTTAGGAAAAGTCATTCAGTTTGATATCGATTCCTGGACATTAGAGCTGGGTTCTGGAATGGTAATGAATCCCAATTCAGTGAAAAAAGGTATCTTTCGTATCAAAAATTATTTGGCACAAAAAGGCGTTTTAAAAATTCCGGGATTCCCTTTGGAAAGTACGCCATCTCACAAAGTAAATTTGACAATCAAAAGCCAAATCAAGAAGTACTATGCTTCTACAGGAGGGATGATTCAATCCAGAGTCGAATTGGGAAGTTCAATTCAAGCTGGGCAGCTGTTGTATCAATTACTGAGCTTTAATAAAACTGAAGAGTTACCTACAGTGATTGATATTTATGCTGAGGCCGATGGTTTAGTTTTTGATGTTTCGACAAATCATGCTGTTAATGAAGGAGAGTATATTTTATCGGTAATGTAGCTAGGTGGTTGTTTGTTATTTGTTGTTTGTTGTTTGTAGGCTTGACACGACACCAAGATACTGATCCAATTCTCTTTGACGATGCACTTTATTGCCCTACAGACTATAAGTCTGAGGCTACACAAACGAAGTCCGCCTGCGCGGACTCGCATCTTAAGCCTGTCCTCACTAAAGCTCCGGCGGCAGGCTTTGTTTGTGTAGCCCCAGTCTTCTAGACTGCGAGTATTGATGGGAAAATATTGTTATGCTTAGGTTTCACATTAAGTTGACACCAACGGATAATATCGTGCCCTCAGTGTGTAGTCCCTGCAACTGAGAACTGCTACAGGTGGGATTGGGATATCAAGCGCGTGGGTGTTTGTGTCAGTTCTGGTTCTTTGCCAGTGGTAGGCATGAGTTCATTGGGTACATCAAAAAAGACTTCAAATTCAGCAGCAGGCATATAGCGGCTGAGAAATCGCTGATGATCTTCTGCGTCCTGACGGTTGAAAAACCTGGATACTGTATATCGTCGGGCGTCAGGTAGGAGTCGCACGATCGCCCAAGGACGAGAATAATCTTCAGGTGGTGAATGGTGTTGAGATGAAGTGGTTTTGATTTCTCCTCTGATCTGGTTTAAGGCGCGCTCAATGAGTTGCCATAGTTGGGTTCTGGCTGGGCTGGTATTATTAGGTATCAAACTCCAATCATTAATCGGGGCTGGTAACCAGGTGATGACGTAATCGTCCTGACCCTCTTTGGAAAGCTTCCAGGATAGGCGTCTGGTCTGTTTGCGGCATTGGTAACCTTGTTGGCGCAGATTTGCACAAATGCCGTCGCCTTCCGACTTGAGGCGCAGCCAGTCAGTGTGTTTCATAGGAAAATTTGGGTAATGGTTATTGGCGATCGCTGTTTTGATGCGATCGCTCATGCTTTCTAGACACCACACAGTAGTTCACTCGGCTTGCAAAGCGAATGAACTGAAATGGTGATACCTTTCGTAGAGAAGACGGGGAAACAAGAAGCTATCGACTTCTGCTAACGTTTCCCCATCTATATATTTTTGTTCAGTGATGAGACAATGTGTCTCATCAATAGGTAATATGGTAGACGATAAGAATTCAAAATTCAACCCCAATGAGCCAATTTTGAAACAAGTTCGTGAGCGCTTGGGGATGACTCAGGAAGAGTTCGCTCGTGAATTAGGCATGACTCGCGAGACGATTGGTCGTCATGAAAGAGGTGTACACCGCATTAGATTTACGATGTCTCAAGTAAGGCAGTTAGTTGAGCTTATGGAGCAAGCAGGCCTATCCATTAAAGACCTTCCTAACAATATCGACTGATTAAGGCTTGTAGTGTTTCATGCGAGCAATTTGGGTAATGATGGTCTTGTTGGCGATCGCTGTTTTGATGCGATCGTTCATGCTTTCTAGACACCACACAGTAGTTCACTCGGCTTGCAAAGCGAATGAACTGAAGTGGTGAGCTAGGAACAAAATGAGACACTAGAGGAAGGGCATGTTTGCAACTACGGGTTGAAAGCGCTCTGCCCTTTAGTGATTTTATAAATATCATTTTGAGACCTATATATAGAGATGTCAATAGTAGGTATCAAAATGATGCTTTGACGGCATGAGATGACACAGAGAAGCAAAAGGCGGAAACAGGCGAGTGGCTCACAGTTGGAAGCTCTGAGAATTGAACGAACGACTTTATCCCAGGATGAACTAGCCGTGTACTGCGGCATTCCTCGTGCTACTTACCAACGCTGGATCGCTGGCAAGACTGAGGCTAAACTGAGCATCCCGCAACTTAAGAAGCTGTGTAAACTGCTAGGACTTGAGCGTATTGATGAGCTACCGGACGACTTTGGCCCACCGAGCCAGTCATCTGAGGAGGCTTAGGTACTTAGACTGTGTGGAATGGGTAAGTCCAGCCAATTTCTGCCGCCATTGGTGTCAGTTTTTCATTCGCCTGGTAAGTCAGACAGGACTTACGCACAGACACGACATATCGTAGGGGCGAACGGCCGTTCGCCCCTACAAATGGCGGTTCAAACGGAAATTTGCGTAAGTCCTAAGATGTTACGAGCAGAAAACCCGCTCATTCCAGAAAATTCTGCTGCGCGTTTTGGTTGAGGGATGCGATCGCTTTTTCTCAAGTTTGTTGCCGAATCGGAAGCTCTATCAGGAATTCTGCCCCTTCTCCTGGCGCTGAAATACAAGTCAACTGACCTCCATGCTTTTCGACGACTATCTGGTAGCTAATAGATAGACCCAAACCCGTGCCCTTACCAATTGGTTTAGTAGTGAAGAATGGATCGAAGAGACTAGCTTTCACAGCTTCAGTCATTCCTGGCCCATTGTCCTTAATCCGAATCACTACATGGGAATTCCCATCTAAAACTTCCGTGCGAATGGTGATGGTGCCGAACTCATCCTGTTTGTAAGTATCTAGGGCATCAATAGCATTACTGAGGATATTCATAAACACTTGGTTAATCTGTCCGGTATAACACTCCACCAACGGCAGGTTGCCATACTCTTTAATAACTTTAATAACTTTAATTTCTGAATTCTCAGCTGTTGCTTTCAGGCGGTGTTTCAAAATCAGTAGAGTGCTGTTAATGCCTTCATGGATGTCTATCGGCTTCATTTCGGTTTGATCAAGCCTTAAAAAGTTCCGCAGCGACCCAACAATCTGGCTAATACGTTCAGCCCCTAACTTTATTGAGGACACAAGTTTTGGCATATCTTCTATCAGGAAATCGAAGTCTATGGCTTCCATTTCTGCTTGGATTTCAGCCACAGGCTGTGGATATTGAAGGCGATAGAGTTCTAATAAATGCATCAAATCTTTGATGTATTCATTCAAGTGTGCAATGTTGCCGGAGATAAAACTAACAGGGTTGTTGATTTCATGAGCGATACCAGCGACAAGCTGCCCTAGACTCAACATTTTGTCACTTTGAGCTAACTGAGCTTGGGTCTTCTGAAGTTTTTGCAATAGCTCTTTTTGGCTATAATCTAAGACTAAGACCTGATAATAATGACTGGCACTTAAGAACTTATAATCTTCATAACTCAAGCTTTTTCCCTCTGACCATACCTGAGCATCTTGTAGTACATTTCCGCGCAATAACTGAGATTCATCTTGACAATTAGAAGCTAACCAAGCCTCTAATTGCACGGCATAAGGTCGCAGTTTAGCTAGTTCATTATCCACCCAACTGAGATTAAAAACAGAGGCATAAATGCGGTTGTAAATTCTTAATTGATTCTGCTGCTTGACTACCAATCCAGACAGCCTTAATTCATTTTGTTGGAGACTGTCATCACCTTCCACTTCTACCTGACGCAGAATTTGCTGATATAGCCCTAGTAGCCTACCCGTATACTGCTCACTGCACAGAAGGCGATCGCGTATTGTCCTCAGATGCTCCGGATTATCTTGAGATTCCCAATTTTCGATAATTTGGTTTCGCACAACTCTCTCCACCCACTGTGCCTCACCAAGTCGGGGAATAGGAGATTCAGAATCGACTAGCAACTTACATGCCTTTTGGGTAAGAAACGGTTGCCCACCTGTCCAATTCAATACCTCTTTTAATACAGCTTGCGGATTGCCTACCTTAGTTGCCAGCCCTTGGGCTAAGGGAGTCGCTTCCTGTAATTCAAAGCCAGTAAGTTCAATTGCGCGACCAATATTAAATGGGGTTCGATTTTTATCACTAATTAAATCTGAGGGAGTTGCTACACCCAGTAGTGCAAACGTCAGACGTTTGTATTCTGGCTTTTCCGTCCGTTTGTTATAGCAAGCTCGAATCGCGGCAAAAAAATCATCCTTGAAATTTAAGTTGAGGAGACTATCAATTTCATCAATAAAAATAACTATGTTATGAGAAATTTCCTTCAGAAGCACTTCTTCTAGAAATTCAGTCCAACATTGCACAGGAGTAAGGAAATCGCGCTTTTTCCACCAATTTTGCAAATCAAATTCTTCTAATAGCTCAAAACTATTAACAATACTCCTGATTAAGCCACCATACCACTGTCGTGGGGTAACTTCCTGCGTGCCAATAACTGTAATATCGATCGCAGCACAGCCCATACCCTCTTGTTGCAGCCTTTGAATGGTTTGCACCCGCAGACTGGATTTCCCCATCTGGCGAGAATTCAATACATAGCAAAACTCCCCTGCTTTCAAAGCGTGATAGAGTTCTTCATCTGCCTTACGGCGGACATAGGTAGGGGCATCAACGGGTAAACTTCCCCCAACTTGATAAACTGAAATGGATTCTGCATTCATTAGTTAAATCCGAAGCGATCGCAGAAATATAGACGATACAAATTACAGCCAATTGTTACCTCATTTCCAGATAGATGCACCAGTCCCATACGATGTAACTTATACGCTTGCATTGGCTCTAAGCGCACCTTTCCTGTTGTCGTTACCACTGTTTTGAGTGCTTCTGCCAAGTCAGAATGCTGTTGAATAATCCACCAATATCGTCGCAGATGGTTGCCATAAATTCCTGCTTCTGTAGCAGCACTTTGCACCAATTGCTCAAGGGTCACATTCGTATTAATTTTGAGATGAGAGCAAGCTTGCTGCACTAGATAGGGATGTCCTCCCACCATATCCATCAGCTGTTTTACCTGAGCCAAATCCCAAGAAAACCCATAATGTTCAGCTAAATTCTGTACCTGTTCTGGGGTAACCTCTGGTAGCTCTATCGGCACCCCAACATTAAACGGTGACTCATTGACCTTCAGCGGCACATAGACTTCTGTAGAGTGTACGACTACCAACCTCAGTTTTTTCCAGATATTACGAGTTTTCGCCTGTTCGTGCCAAGCTCGCAGCAGTCCAAAGAAGTCAGAAGCTACTTTGTCATAGGGAAAAAGCCGCTCAACTTCATCCAAGCATAAGACTAAAGGACTATCTGATGCTGCCAACAAATACCGCTCAAAGTAGTGGGTACAATTCATCTTGCTGGTAGAAAATTGCTCATCCCAATAATCAGCAAGTCGGTTCAGCATTCCCAAACTTTGACCAACGCTGACACAGAACCACTTCAAAAATTTATCCAGTTTAGTGAGATCTGTTGTCTCTGCATAATGAAGGTTTAAAGACACAGTGCGATATCCCTGACTAGCTAGCTGAGAGAGAACTTTAGCCATCAGTGATGTTTTACCCATCAAACCAGGTGCTTTAATCCGCAGCAGTGAACCGGCTTGGCATAGTGTCTGATAACTCAGAGATTCGATAGGAGGGCGTTCCACATAGATGAAGTCCTCTGCCTCTGGCTGATTTAGAAACGGTTCAGCGCTTCTGTCTAATGGCTGCTCGTTTTCTGCAACGGTTGTACTATTACTGCTGTTGAAGTCAAAATCAGCAACGGTTTTCCACTCCAGTCCCAACCTATTACAGAGTTCTATAAAATTCAAACAATTAACAGGTTTGCCATTAAGAAAGTTATTGACAGTAGCGAGAGAAAGTTTTAAGTCTTCTGCCAAATCTTTTTGGCGTGGATAACTCTGGCGTTGGACAGCCGCTTTAACTTGTTCGATAAATTTTTTAGCAACTCTAACTGAACGCGGCATGACTAGGCTCTTTATCAGAAAGATGCTCAGATCCTAGCCTTGATTCCCAGGACTACGGGATAAATCAGTCAAAAAGCGATCGCCTTGTGCAACTCTCAGCCAATTGTCTTTACCATTCGCGCACCTCGTATCCTAATGTTGCACTTATCTCGGCTTTCAGAGAAATATCGATAAAATCTTATAGACATGTTAAACTCGCTGGCGCTTGGTCTGCCTCATGGCATAGTGCTACTAAGTTTCAAGCTTACTCCGAAGTAAAAATGACCATTGAAGTTGACTACCGTTTCCCTCAAGGTGTTGATGCCCAAAAGCAAGCCAAAGTGATTGCCGTAGGGCAAACAGCTGGCACCTGGGATGCTCGATTTTTGCATCGGGAGGAGGTGTTGAAGTCGCATCTCGGTGAAGTCATCAAAGGTTGTACTGAACCTGATGGTTCTAGCCTTGCCACCATCCGTTTTCCAGAAGCCAACGTGGAAAACGATATCTCCAGCCTATTAACGATGATTTTTGGCAAATACTCAATGGCAGGGGCAGCAAAAGTCATTGCAGTGCGTCTTCCAGAAAACTACGGTAGGCATCCCAAAGTTGGGATTACCGGAATTCGGCAACGACTGGGAGTATTGGATCGCCCCTTGATTATGGCGATTTTCAAGCCAGCACTAGGACTGTCCGCCGATGACCATGCTGCTATTTTCCAAGAGGTTGCCAATGCAGGGCTAGACATCATTAAAGATGATGAGATTATGGGCGACTTGGAGGTTGCTCCAACCCTAAAACGCTTAGAAGCTTGTCGCCGAGTGATTGACGAAGTTAAGCAGCACACAGGTAGGACGGTACTATATGCCGTTAATGTTACGGGTTCTGCTCACCAATTAATTGAGAAAGCGCGTCTTTTAGTACAAGAAGGGGCGAATGCACTGCTACTCAACGTCCTTACCTACGGCTTCTCGGTACTGGATGCCCTAGCTGCTGACTCAGAGATTAACGTGCCGATTTTTGCTCACCCTGCCTTAGCTGGCGCGATGTGTGCTGCACCTGACTATGGGATGGCTTACTCAGTGGTTTTGGGAACTCTGATGGCTCATGGTGGGGCGGATGCAGTGCTGTATCCTGCTCATTACGGGAGTTTGCCGTTTGACCCGGTGGAGGAAGCGCGAATTCGAGATAGTTTGCGATCGCGTAATGTCTTCCCTGTACCCTCTGCTGGTATTCATCCCGGTATCGTGCCTAAAGCGCTGACTGACTACGGTCAAGATGTCATTCTCAATGCTGGAACTGGGATTATGGATCATCCTGATGGAGCAGCATCGGGTGTCAAGGCATTTTTTGAAGCCCTGGAACGAGTTAAGCAGGGTGAGTCTTTTGACTTGGAAATATTGCCACATGGAGCGCTGCGTCGTGCAGTTGAAAAATGGGGAGCCTAGCCATTCGGCTACGATGAATATCTCCTAAATTTTTACCGAAAAATTGGGTTTAAAGCCTCGCCCTTCTAGGACGACTTTGTGATATGATATAAAACGCCTCAGGTAGAATATCCGCCGATACAGGACGACTCAAATGAGTGAAACACGACAGGTCGGAAAACAATAAAGACAACTCGGTGGCGAATTCGAGTCTAATCAAAGCTAGCGAAATGAAAAAAGTAGCACCAACCAGAAAACAAAATATTTTTGTCTGTCAACGTATCGTGGGGCGCACGATAACGCTAGGTTTAATATCCTAGTAAGTCTCTGGAGATATAGCCCTCTGGGGTCAGCTAAATTAAGCTCAAATATTGGAACTGTTGTTCGGTATTTTGGTTTAAGCATTGCTCGTAAGAGATAGTTGATTTTAAGGTTTGTCGATGAAAGAGAAAACCTAAGAAGTGATTTTTAGAATCACCGCACTTCTAGGGCGGTGAGAACGTCAAAGGCAATTGGATGCTCACTGTGGTACCTGTCAATTCGTCAGACTCAATGGCTAGTTCACCGCCATGAGCGTTGACGATGCGTTTGACAATGGCAAGCCCCAACCCAGTGCCACAAGGTTTTGTAGAGTAGAATGGCTCAGTTAGCTTGGAGAGAACGTCCGGAGGGATTGGGAGGCCATCATTGTGGACACTGATAAAAACTTTATCTGGAACAGTACCGATATCTACAGTCCATCTGACGATATCTCCAGGTGCGATCGCCTCACAAGCATTGCGGACAATATTGATAAACACTTGTTTGAGCTTGTCCTTATCCCCCAGGATGTTGACCGTAAACAATACCGGAATAAATTCTATCTGTCGCTCCAGTGCTTCCGGCATCTCACGGATTGACATTAGCATCTCATCAATAAATTCATTCACCTCTAAGGTTGACAGCTGCAGCACTTGAGGCTTGGCATAGAGCAAAATTTCACTCAATAGGCGTTCTAGACGACCGGCTTCACTAACAGCTAACGATAATCGCTCTTGAGCGGCTTCGACCAGAACAGTCCTCCTAAAATAATTTAACCCCATAATCATCGTGGTTAGAGGGTTGCGAATTTCATGCACAATCATGGCAGCAAATTCACCAATAGCCGCTAGACGTTCCTGCTCTACCAGCTTGGCTTGAGCTTCCCGCAGTTCCTCTGTTCGTTTTTCTACCTCAGCCTCCAGAACTTCATTAAACTGTCGCTGCTGCTGGTAGAGATGATAGTTGTCAATCGCCGTGGCAGCACGTTCAGCAAACAACTCAACAATCTGGATTTCTTCTGTAGTAAATTCGCGCGGCTGCCGATCAAAAGAGCAGACTGTGCCGATCACTTCACCTTGGGAAGTCCGCAATGGTATCCCCAGATAAGCTCGATAACCCTTGGCAGGTTTGCCATACTCTGGGTTGGTTTCGGCATCCTCAACAGCTAGAGAACGTCCAATTTTTATAACAGTGCCAGTTAATTGACCGTGCAGCGTATAGACACGAGGAGCGTCTTCATCCATGTCTATGCTACTGGCTAGTATCGTCTCAAACCCTTCCTGGCATAGAGTCACTACCGTCCAATCTATATCGACCAGTTGGCTCACTCCGCAAGCAATGTCTTTCAAATAGCTACTCAGTTCGCCAGATCGATAACTCAGAGAAGACAAAACCCCCAGCGCCTCCCGCTCTCTCTGCCACTGGCGGCGCTGTAATTCCATGTCATTTTCCTTAGCTTGGCTCACGGCTGGCTTTGGCGAGGGTGCAAAATACTGAGTTAAGACAGCAGTAGCAGTAGGTTTACCTTCAAGTGAAATCACCCATATTTGGGTGAATCGTAGAGACATTCTACTAGATAAAATCTCCGTCTGTATACAGTAACCGCTATAACGACAGTAACAGCCAGCATAATTTTTTTATAAGAGAAGCCACAATTAAATTTAGCTGAGAAGTTTCTAAGGCTTCTCTAACTCAAATCTCAGCTTTTTTACTTAAATTTTTAGAAAATTTTCATTTTTTTAGTAATCTTTAAGCTAATAATTTTAGTAAAGCCAAAGTAGGATTTCAAATGAAATACCCAAGATTATATTTAAAAAATGGCAACAATTAAGATGAACTAAGGAGCAATGAAAGTTTTTTGAAGTCCTCATCTAAGAAAAAAAATACCTCTATTCCAATTTAGTTATTTGTTGTTAGATGTGTCTTGAAAAACACAAACAACAAATAACAAAAAACAAACAACTATACAAGAGATAACAGTGCTTGAAAGTCTGGCAAGAATTAAGAATCCATTAATCAGAAGTATGACAGCAGCAGCTACAGCTTTCTCTGTAGTAACCATCACAACTGCTGTAGTAATTGGTGTGACAAATGCCCAAGATAAATCTGCCTACAGAATTGGCGTGTATTCTTCATTTATTGCAACAAGTTTTGGTGGTTTATTTGGCTTATTTTATGCCAGTAAATCAAGTGATAAAAGAGCGATTCAAAATCTCGATAACAGCCAATCTAATCAGTTAAGCTTTGACAGTAACACCGGAATAAATTGGCGTAAATTTGTGGTTATTCGCAAGATAAAAGAGAGTGAAGAAATAACCTCGTTTTACCTGAAACCTGAGGATAACAGAGAAATTTCTAATTTTCAACCGGGTCAATTCTTAACCATAAAACTGGATATACCTGGACAAAATAAGCCTGTAATTCGCACCTACTCGCTTTCTGATTACCCTGAACCGTGTGACTACTATCGTCTATCCATTAAGCGCGAACCTAAGCCTGAAAGGTTAGATGTGCTGCCAGGTATTGCGTCTAACTTTATGCACGATCGCATTCAGGAAGGTTCGATAATTCTGGCTAAACCACCGAATGGTAAGTTTGTGCTTGATGTGTACAAATCTACACCTGCTGTGCTGATTAGCAATGGTGTTGGAATTACTCCAATGATTAGTATGGCGAAAGCCGCAAGTCGCCTAAACCCTAACCGAACAATCTGGTTTTTACATGGTGCAAGAGATGGCAGATTTCATGCGTTTCGGGATGAAATAATGGAAATTTCACAACAAAATTCTAACTTAAATGTGCATTATCGATACAGCCGTCCTAGACCTGAAGATAAAGGTTACTACCACAGCTTTGGTTATATTGATGTTGCCTTAATTAAAGAGTTAGTTGGGCAAGAGGCTGAGTTTTTCATGTGTGGTTCTCCACCCTTTATGCAATCTCTCATCACAGGACTTAAAGAATGGGGAGTACCTGATAGTCGAGTCTTTTTTGAGTCGTTTGGTAAGCCAATGAAAGTCTCACGGGAGAGCCAACCTACTGCTGAACCAACAAAGGGAAAAGTTGAGGAGGCTGAGATTTGCTTTGCAAAATCTGGCAAAACTCTGACCTGGCGCGAGAGTGATGGAACCATTCTAGAGTTTGCAGAAGCTAACGATATTAATCCTCCTTACAGTTGTCGTGCAGGTATCTGTGGCACTTGTATGTGCAACATTAACGAAGGTGAAGTTGAATATCAGGAAACACCAACGGCTTCAATTGATGAGGGTTCGGTGTTGATTTGTATTTCTCAGCCAGGAACTTCAAGAATTACCCTAGACCTTTAAATCAATTCCTCAGATTTTGCTGAGGTAAGCAACCTTTAGTACATCATTGAAAACTGCCCAAGGAATTTTTAGTCATGAAACTAAAACATGTACTAACACTTAGTATTGCAACTCTGTTGACTGTTGGCTGTACCTCAAAAGAAACAATCGTCAATCAGCCCCCGGCAAGTCCTGTTGCTCAGTCTGTCCCTAATTCAACAGAATCTATTGAAGCTGTAAAACAAGATGCCATCAAGTCTGGCACGTTTGTTTCAGGTGAGCATCCTACCCAAGGAACAGCCCGTATTGTTCTCAAAAATGGCAAACCTTCTTTAGAGTTAGACCAATCCTTTAAGACTTCAGACCAGGGGCCAGATTTAGTGGTAATCCTGCATCGTTCTGGTAATGTACTTAGCTCTACTAAACCTCCATCTTATCCGATTAAACAGTCAGATTATGTGATTCTGGCTCCCTTGAAAAAGTTTAGTGGTGCCCAAAGCTACTCTATTCCTAACAATATCAACCTGGCTGACTATAAATCTGCTGTAATCTGGTGCCGCAAGTTCAACGCAACCTTTGGCGTTGCTGCATTTAAATCAGTTTGATAATTTTAGTAACAAAAATAAGAATTACGGAAACTTTTGTCACCTACTTGATGACTTGGTTGACCACTGCTGTACAGTCATGTAATGCGGCTAGTATAACAGGACTTACGCAGAACCTCTACATGTAGGGTGGGCAGTGCCCACCCTACTACTAGCAGTAGCTAAGTCCTGTATAAAAATAATTTCAATAGGAGTAATCTTATGGATATAGTTCGCCCTATTTTTATTCCGGTAATTCTGGGTACGCCTCGTCAGGGGCGGATGAGCGAACACGTCGCCAAGTTTGTAGTGGAAGAAGTGGCTAAACGTGATGGAGTTGAAACAGAGCTAATTGATATTCGCCAAATTCCGATTTCTACCACAGATGCAGGTGAATCTATCAAAAACCCTGAATTTTCTGCAACTGTGATGCAAGCAGATGCACTAATTATCGTTGTACCAGAGTATAACCATGGCTATCCTGGTCTACTCAAGCATGTGCTGGACACTAACTTAAAGGAATACATTCACAAAGCGGTTGGAATTTGTGGTGTTTCAGCTGGGCCTTTTGGCGGCACTCGCGTCATTGAAAACTTGTTGCCAGTGATGCGGGAGTTGGGACTGGTGACAATCTTCTGGGATGGCACTTTCTCTAACGTCCAAAAAATTTTTGATGAATCTGGCAAGCTTTTGGAGGAGGCATATGTTAGAAGATTGGATAAATTTTTGAAGGAATTGATTTGGATGGCGAAGGTGCTGCGGTATGGGCGGGAGAATGTAGAGTTAGAATAATACGCGGCCTAAAAGGGTGTTAACAGTAGAACTTGTTTCCCTTAATGTAGGACTTCTTCAGCGATCGCCTTTTATCAAATAATAATTAGGAGGCTTTATGTCAACCAAGAAAATGAATTGCTCTAAATGCGGTACTCAGATGAATCACCATGCCGACAAGCCCGATCGCACTGCAGTCTTGATTGAGTTAGAGGCAGTCGATCCTGAACTTGCAGGTATTCTTGAAATTTATGCCTGTCCAGTCTGTAGGAATACAGAGGTTCGGAAAATCGCTTGAAGTTAGGCGTGGATTTCAGACTTGAGATTTTTATAAAAATTCTCTGTAAAACTTCTCAGTATAATCTCAGCATTTTAAGCAAACTTCTCAGGTAAAAATCATCCTTCACTTGATTTATTGAGCCAAAATACTTTTGAGTCTGAAATAAAAACTTACATATCAGCTCAGCAAACATTGCTTTTTCGGAGTTGGAATTGATGAAATTGAACCAATTGGTACTACTGGGCATTACTTCTTTTTTTACCACTGTTATTTCGCTCTCAGGCAGTTCAGCAGGAGTGTTAGCTAATTCATCTTTTAATTCAATTAGTCCAACTTCTACCTCAACCACTACTAAGGTTGACATAGCACAAAACCAAACTGTAGCGATTAAATCTGGCACCTTTGTTGCTGGAGAAAAGCCTACTACTGGACTGGCTAGGATTGTCACAGAAAATGGTCATCGCTACTTAGAGATTGATGATGCTTTTAGTACAAGCGATCAAGGACCGGATTTGCATGTTCTTTTGGATACTACTGAAAAACCACCGCAGATGTATAAGAATTCTGGTAGCTACGTAAATCTGGGCAGGTTACAAAAATTTAGTGGTGCTCAGCGCTATCCAATTCCTGATGCCATCAATCCAGCAAGCTTCAAATCTGTTGTCATCTGGTGCCGTATGGCTAACGCTACCTTTGGCTACGCAACCCTAAGCCGTACTGGTAACGCCAGCAGCCGATAGCTTCGACAAAAAGGAAATTTGTTATTTGTTATTTGTTGTTGGTTGTTTGTAAAGAATACTCGTTTTCCAAATAACCAACCACAAACAACCCTTGCACCCTATGTACTTTATTTTTGAGGTGAGTTAAAGTTTAATTGCTTTTCTGTCAAACAAGCGCTCAATTTGTCCAGTTAATTATTTAATTTATATAATCAATATAAATTGATTGTTTGGCAAGAAATATTTAACATTTAAATTATAACGGTTAAAATGAACTTCATAAAAGAGTATATTGTTAGTTTATTTGATAAGCAATTTATTCCGACTGGTTTGAAAACAGCTGTTGTTGTAGGCTCTCTCCTCTTTTTGATCAACCACGGCTCTGCTTTTATACGAAGAGAAATGACTCAGGAACGCTGGATTTCTGCTTTGATAACTTACATAATGCCTTACTTGGTCAATGTTTATGGTCAATATTCTTATCGTCGCAAGCTAGATAAGTGAGGTTGCTTTAGCGCTTGAGTTTATTTCTTATTCCTATAACACTGAGTTGTAAATCACTTTAGTAAGACTACTGCTGAATTTAATAGAAATAGCAAAATTATGAGATGAATTTTATAGACAGTTGGCTGACAAAATTAGAAATAACAAGTCAAGTAAAAATTGAAAGCTGTTCATTACAATTTCGCTTAATTCTAGGCATGGTAAGTGTCCTGCTCTTAGGATTAAGTAGCTTGACTATATGGACGGGTTGGGAAATGGAAAAGTTTCTAATCGTCACTCATCAACAAAAAGTTGAGGCGATCGCTAACCGTTTTCTCCAAGATGTAGAGCGTTACAGCGGCACCTTACCGATGGAAACTGGACTCCAACAGGCAATTGATCGCGTTTCATCACCCGATTTATTGATGTGGGTTAAGTGTCCCGACGGCAAAATAATGACACAATCCAAAGGTTTGACAATTTCACCCCCTGACTTCCAGACTGTCTCAGTGTCAATTCAACAGAGACGGAATAACTTTCAGGTGCATAACATCAATGGGCGGCAAATGGTGAAGTATCGCAGTACCTGGCAAATTGACAGTAACACCATAGGTCAGTTTTATGTAGAGCAGGATATGACCAATGACCATAGTAGGTTGATGGCAGTCCTGCAAAGCTTGAGGATGGCAATTCTTCTGGCTTTTGTGGCGATCGCATTGGCCTTTTCTCTGTTAATTTGGCGATCGCTGCTACCCCTGCGACAAATGAGTCAGTGGATGAGAACCCACACCGCCCAACCCAATCCTTTTCCGCTAAACCTGCATCAGGCACCCAGCGAGGTTAAACAACTGGCTAAAGAATGGAACCGACTGTCTACTCATCTTTCTCTTCGTCAGGAGCAACAGCGACAATTTACCAATAATATTGCCCATGAATTACGCACTCCCCTCAGCCTAGTTTATGGCTATCTGCAAAGAACCCTACGACGCAGCGACAACCTAACAACTCTCCAGCAAGAAGCACTCTCAATTGCTGCATCTGAGACAGAGGGCATCATTCAACTGTTGCAAAACTTAATTAACTTAGCACGGGTTGATAGTGGCTCTATGCCCTTGCGAAAAGAGGTGTTAGTACTCAATGATTTGATGGCAGACGCGGCAAGGATGACAGAAAAATTTGGGCATCGAACGATTGAGATTGAAGCCTCATCGAAGCCAGTTCGAGTAAAAGGCGATCGCGAAGCATTCATGCAAGTTCTAACCCACTTAATTGATAATGCACTTAAGTACTCAGACGCTCATAAGCCGATTACTTTAAAGCTACGTCAGATTGATGAGTGGGCAGTAATTCAAGTGTGCGACAAAGGTTGTGGTATTGCACGGGCAGAGCAACCGCGCATCTTTGAACCCTTCCATCGAGTCGATCAGTCTCGTACTCGTTCGACTGGAGGAGTTGGCTTAGGGCTGTCAATTGTTAAATCTCTGGTGAAAGAGATGGGAGGTCGAGTTACACTCCAGTCAACGCCAGGTATTGGCAGCACTTTCTCTGTCTGTTTACCCTTAGCAAACGAGTAGATAGTGTTATGGCAGCGCATATTCTTTTGGTAGAAGATGAAGTCAAACTGGCTCGATTCGTGGAGTTGGAACTCAGCAGCGAGGGCTACCGTACCAGTGTGGCGCATGATGGGATGGCAGGACTAACCCTAGCGCGAGAGTCATCACCAGAGTTGGTGATTTTGGATTGGATGCTGCCAGGGTTATCTGGGCTGGAAGTATGCCGTCGCCTCCGAGCAACCGGAAACAAAGTACCTGTGATTTTGTTAACGGCAAGAGATGAAGTGAGCGATCGCGTAGCAGGTTTGGATGCTGGAGCCGATGATTATGTAGTAAAACCCTTCAGTATTGAAGAACTGTTAGCCAGAGTTCGTTCCCATCTGCGCCGTACTCAGGAAGTTGACCTCGATGTGTTGCAGTTTGAAGACTTGAGCTTAAATCGCCGCACCCGTGAAGTTTTTCGAGGGAAACGAGCGATCGAGTTAACCGCAAAAGAATTTGACTTACTTGATTACTTACTTTCCCATCCCCGGCAAGTATACGCACGAGACCAGATTTTAGAGCGTGTCTGGGGTTACGACTTTGGAGGTGATTCCAATATCATCGAAGTCTACGTTCGCTATCTACGCCTCAAGCTAGAAGAAAACAACGAAAAGCGTTTGATTCACACCGTACGTGGCGTTGGGTATGTATTGCGGGATTAGTCGCCACAACAATCAATCTTCAAGTTAGACACCATAAGCTATTTTCATAGGAGATCTCAGGTCAAGTCATTGCTATCTCAGCAGGCAGCATTGGGAGTATTGCAAAAAAATTCACAAAAAATTCACAACTTTACTCTAACTTTAAAGCTATTGCCTATTTCTTCCTAAAATGGCTCTTCCGAGGAGCTAATACCCAGAGGAAAACCCAACCTACAAGTCTTATGCCATAAGCTCTCAGAATCATTGATGATATTTTTCAATCACTTCATATCTATTTAGTTTGACAAATCTCACATTTTGTAAAGGCGGGTTTCAAGGGCAACCCAGCGAGAACACCGTTCATCTTGGTCAACCCGCTCCTACCAGCCAATGATTAATTACCAAAATTTCTTTGTGACAATTATTTACCCAAATGGTATCAACTATTGAAGATCTATATATATCAATCTTCTAGTTAAAAATAATCTATTTTAATGAGGAAAATTCCTATTAGACCTTTTATCAATGAATTGCAAAACCCTAACTTATAATGTAGCTTAAGAACATCTTGATCTCCTCTTAAGCAATAAGATTAGTGTTACATTCTCCTGTCCTAAACTGGCTTACAGAGAAAGTTCGCCGTCTTAGTATTGGTACCAAGATTAGCGGTGGGTATACTCTTGCTCTTGGTATTGCCGTTATTGGAACAGCTACCGGAATCTTGATTGGAGAACAGTACTATGACCAATCTAGGATGTATGCAGAAGATGCACGGGAGGAAATACGCCTTTTAAGTCGGTTAGAAACGACGCTTCTAAGAGCAAAAACACACCAACAACAGCTGAGTAATTTATTAAGAAAGTCGGAACGTAGGCAAGAAGAGTACTTCCACATTATTGAAAATTACGCTGAACTTAATCAGCTCTGGTCTGAATTCAAATCTACAGAAGGACAGACAAAAAACTCTAAAGTAAAGGAATTTTCGGAAGAGATTAGGCTAGTCAAACACATTCTGCAAAACCATGAAAAGACCATAGATGCTTACTTACGCCAAGTAGAGGTAGTCTTAAAGCAATTGGCTCAACCTAAGTTGACGACAGAAGAATATAAGGGAGCGCAAAAGCTGATTCTGAAGTTGAATACAGGTTCCTTGCCTCTTGAGATTGATCACATGTCAAATGACGTGGCTGCCCTGACTCATCTTGCTTACAAAGACTACGAGAAAGAAGAGGCTAAGAGTAGCAAAGCACAGAGGCTTCGACTTCAGATCATTGGTGTCAGTATGTTCTTGTCCGTGACGAGCGCAATTTTTCTATCTATGTATACTAGTCGGGCAATTAGTCAACCCATCAAAAAGGTAACAACTGTTGTCCAGCAGATAGCTCAAGACTCCAATTTTGACCGACAAGTGCCCGTGACTACAGAAGACGAAATTGGAACGTTAGCCAGGGCTTTCAACACTCTGATTCAGCAGATAGCAGCATATATTCAAGAACTTTCGCAAAAAAATCAGCAACTTTTACAAACCCATGAAGAACTCAGCCAAACCCTAGAAAATCTCCAGCAAACTCAAGTCCAATTGATTCAGACTGAAAAAATGTCTAGTCTTGGTCAAATGGTGGCAAGCATTGCTCATGAAATCAAAAATCCTGTCAACTTTATCTCCAACAATCTTGAGTATGCCAACAACTATACTCAAGACCTGCTGGAATTAGTTCATCTCTACCAACAAGATTACCCTAATCCAACTCCTTTAATCCAACACCATATCCAAGCAATTGACTGCGAATTTCTGGCTGAGGATCTGCCTAAAATACTGTCTTCCATGAAAATGGGTACTGAGAGCCTGCGTCAACTCGTCTTGTCTCTAGGCAACTTCTCTCGCTTGGATGAAGCGGAGATGGTATCAGCCGATCTCCACACAGGAATTGAAAGCACTCTGTTGATTCTCAATCATCAGCTTAAGTATGGAATTGAAGTTATCAAGCAATATGGAGATTTGCCTTTAGTTGAATGTCATCCGGCACAACTGAATCAGGTATTCATGAATATTGTCCAAAATGCAATTGATGCGTTACAATCAGCAGTCGATCAACAATATAAGCAAATCATGATTAAGACCCAAGCCATGACATCGAATCAAATTAAGGTGGGGATTCGGGATAATGGTTTGGGAATTTCACAAGAGAGTATAAAGAAAATCTTTGAGCCTTTTTTCACAACGAAAGGGGTGGGGAAGGGCACTGGGTTAGGTCTTTCGATTAGCTATCAAATTATCAAAAAACATCAAGGTCAGATTGCCGTCAATTCACAGCTGGGTGAGGGTACAGAATTTGTAATAGTTCTTCCAATCAAACAATCAATCTGTCCCAGTACCCCTATATAAGGCAAACTGAGCTACCCTGTATCCTTGCAGAGTGCGATCGCCAAACATGTCCCAAAAACCTGCCCCATCAATCCAAAATCCCACCAAGCGAGTCGTCTTCTGCGACTTTGACGGTACCATCACAGCAGAAGAAACCTTCGTGGGAATGCTCAAGGAATTTGCACCCCAGTTGTCTGAAAAGCTGATGCCCTTGATGTACGCTAGACAACTGACCCTGCGGGAAGGAGTACGGCAAATTTTAGAGTCGATTCCCTCAGCGCGTTATCCCCAAATCATGGAATATGTTCATACCAAGCCCATCCGTCCAGGATTAGTCGAGTTGCTAGACTTTCTAGATGCCCAGAGCGTGCCTTTTATCGTCGTTTCTGGCGGTTTGCGATGCATGGTAGAAACGGTGTTGAGTCAGGCAAGTAGTGGAACACCGTCTTTACTAGAACGAGTGGCAGCAATCTATGCAGTTGATGTCGATCGGACGGGTGAATTTCTAAAGGTACAATCTGAGTTTGAGGGAGATACGGAACTCGTCTCTAAGGTAAAAGTCATGGCACAACACCCCGCCGAGGAGCAAATCGCGATCGGGGATTCAGTGACAGACTTAAATATGGCACTTCACGCACCTGTAGTGTTTGCTCGCGATCGCCTCATCCAATACCTTGACGAACACAATAAGCCCTACATTCCCTGGCAAGACTTCCTGGACGTACGCCAACAGCTAACTCAGCGGTGGCAAGATTAATAAAAGTTAATGATACGGTTTTTAAGTATAAATAAAGGCGATCGCTTGTCCTCTGTAAAGAGTGCGTGAGAAGCACTCAATTTCACCCTGACAGCCAAATTTTTGAGGTTAGAATGAATACCGATCCAAGACCAACCCTAATTGCAGCCGCTGGTCATTTTTATCAGTTGGGCTGGATGGTGGGAACAGCTGGCAATCTCTCAGCTCGAATGCCCGATGGTAGCTTCTGGATTACTGCCAGTGGACGCCATAAAGGGCAGCTGAATATCAGTGACTTTATCCGCATCGCGCTTGATGGCACGGTGTTAGAGCAACCGTCACCTGACATTCGCCCTTCAGCAGAGACTAGTATTCATCAGGTAATCTACTCCCTGTTCCCCAACGCCCAAGCCTGCTATCACGTTCACTCCATCGAGGCTAATCTAGTTTCTCTATTTACCGATGGGGATGCCCTGCCTTTGCCGCCTTTAGAAATGCTCAAGGGGCTAGGGATGTGGGAAGAAAACCCCCAAGTCGCAATACCAGTGTTTGCAAATCATTTAGAGGTGCCTCGGATTGCTAGTGATATTTATGAGCGCTTTAAGATGGCACCGCCGTCGGTGAGTGTTTTACTCATCCGGAACCACGGTGTTACAGTTTGGGCTTCTTCACCCGAAGCTGCCCACAACTACTTAGAGATAGCAGAGTACATTTTCCGCTATATAGTGGCTGCCCGAAAAGTTGGCCTCCAGGAGCCATGTCAATGACCCCCGGTTACTTTGTCTGAGATCTTGCACCGAATGTTCTCAAGGTTCGTTTACCCCCCTCATTCCCCCCTTAATCAGGGGGGAAGTCAATTTTCAATTCCTGTTATTCCCTTAGCCAGGGGGGTTAGGGCGTGTTTTCAAACGTCCCCGTCAGATTTCGATCCCCCTAAATCCCCCTTAAAAAGGGGGACTTTGACGGAATTTTCCCCCCTGATTGAGGAGGGCTGGGAGAGATCTGCT
>DALYIW010000044.1:0-7521 GCA_031970155.1 Coleofasciculaceae cyanobacterium CTOTU46601
CGATGAATTTTCTCTTGTGACCATGAATTAGCCCTGCCTTAAAAAGGGGGGAGAATTCAGTCAAAGTCCCCTTTTTAAGAGGATGCGAGGGGGATCTGAATTTGATAAGGTAGTTTGCAGACGTGCCCTAGGAGTTGAAGATTAGGAAGTTGAAGGTTGCAGGTTGAACAACTTGTAACCTTTTGCCATCTGCCACGAAGACAACCCTGTAGAATTTGTTAGTTAATAGGGTAGGTATCATTCACAGCAAGTCGGCCCGAAGCGCACATCCTTTTAGGGGTGGGAGAAACACCACCCATCGACTTAGTTATTTATTGTTGGTTAAATGTTTAAAAAATACAAACAACAAATAACAAATAACAAACAACAAACAACAAATAACAAACAACTCTTGCATCCCACAACTAAAGTACGTCGGATGAGTTAACTAGTCTCTATTGTGAAAGAGGTCAAGATGGTACAGACATCCACCAGTCCAGAAACTGAAACCTTATTGATTGAGTTGCCTACAACAATTGGGCTTTTAGTCACCCAGGAACAGTTTGCAGCCCTAGCAGCAGCCAACCGAGACTTGAGATTAGAAAGAACAGCACAAGGAGAGTTAATAGTGAACCCACCAACAGGCTGGGAAACTGGAGAACGTAATCGCAGCCTCACCGGACAACTCGATCGCTGGTACGAAGAACACGAAGATTTGGGTAAAGCCTTTGACTCCTCAACTGGCTTCATTTTACCCAATGATGCGACTCGCTCTCCCGATGCCTCTTGGGTGAGTCGAGAACGTTGGCAGGCACTTACTCCAGAACAAAAAGGAACGTTTGCTAATATCTGCCCGGATTTTGTGGTTGAATTACGCTATAGCTCAGATACTCTTAAGTCTGTGCAAGCGAAGATGAGGGAGTATCTCGACAATGGCGCTAAGCTTGGCTGGTTAATCGATCCGCAGCAGCGACGGGTGGAAATTTATCGACCGGGTAAGGATGTGGACGTGTTGGAGAATCCTGCTGAGTTGTCCGGTGAAGCGGTGTTACCTGGTTTTGTGTTGAATTTGCGTCGGGTGTGGGGTTGAAAATGATGTTCAGTCGTGATGAGAATCCTACTGTTGACTTCAGCCACAGGTCGATCAGGACTTATATCATGTCCGCTTAAACGCTTACGATATGAGTAAGTTGGGTCAAGTACAAGACCCAACATCTGAGCTGTCGGTGTCAACCTACAATTCATAACTAATCAACCGGACATGATATTACGCAGAATTTTAGGATCACGACAAACTCTCTATTAATTCACTAGCCGACAAAATCGGCAAAGCAGCACCAGCAAAGTCCTGAGGATTGCGGGTGATAATGGCATCAAGATTCTCGGCGATCGCACAGGCTAACTGAACGGCATCTTCAAAGTCTCTCAAGTTAGAGGCAAATGCTACCTCCAAAATGTCACTGTTAACAGAGCAGATTTGCATCGCTGCTAGTGTCTGTGAGACTGATTCTCTAGCCCGTTCAATACTGCGCGTCTGTCTTCTGACAATGTAGAAGATGTTAGTTATGGTTGTTGCTGCCACATAGCCCTGAATCTGCCCAGAGTCGATAGCTTCTAATAAAGGTCTAGCATCCCTAACGAAGGGTTCTCGCTCTAGCAGAGCATCCAACATAATGTTGGTGTCCACCAGTACCCTCATTTCAGGTATTTCTCCACTAAACGTTCTTCTAGCATCGCCTCAACTTCAGCATCAGTTGGGGGTGGCTGGTCTGTTTTCGCTAATCCAAGAAGACGCTGTGCTGCGCCTTTCACGTCTGGGCGAGGTCTGAGTTCACGATCAAGCGAAGTGATAATCGTTTGCATCAATGCCAAGCGATCGCTTACTGATAATTCCAACACTTGTTTGCGTAATTCTTGCAAAGACATAGTTTTTACTTGCGTTAAAAGCTATTGTTTGAGGACTGGATCTTCAGCATAGGCGATCGCATTCCTCAGTCTGCCAAATCCTCTAGTGTGAACTTCAGAAGGTCACACAACGCTTTCATCTGATTTGGAGAGAGCTTGGGTATATGTCTGCCAGATTCCCAGTTTTGCACAGTAGTAACAGTCACATTTAATTCAAGAGCAATTTGCCTCTGAGTCACTTTCAGCGCTTCGCGTCGTTGTTTGAGCCTTTCCCCCACAGTAGTCATTCCTGTCTTATCTCCAATGTTTCTTAACTAAGTTGACTTGATTCAACTTTACCCCTACTATCAAGGAATGACTTTACAAAGTCACAAAGCCAGTGGTTTAGGGACTAGATATTCAGCATAGGCGCTCGCATTCCTCAGTCTGCCAAATCCTCTAGTGTGAACTTTAGAAGGTTACTATGATTTCTCTGCATCATTAAAGTTAGGTAATTCATCTAAGGAACATTGCAGCACGCGACATAAAGCCTGTGTCTGACTAATCGTCAGCCTAGGTTCAAATCTCCCAGCTTCCCAATTACTTACAGTCTGGTCAGTGACACCCACCGCATCCGCTACTTGTCTTTGTGTCAGTCCCAGCCGTTTCCTTAGCCTCATCAGCTCACGACTTGAGTTCATTGCCTCCTAATTGTTTGAACTATATATTAATTTAGCTAAGTAGACAAAACCCTAAGTATGTTTGTAATATAGGTTAAGTCATGAGCCAGCGTCGTTACGTGGAAAGTTCAGGCGCTGGCTCTGACTCCAATTCATATGGAGACAAGTTAATTATGCCTTACAGAGAACGCCTTAACCTTTGGGTGCTGGTTCGCCTGCTTCCCAACATGCAACGGGTAATTGTTGGTCAGTACCGCAAACGTTCTGATGCGGACGGTCATCTAGAGATTATTCGTCGCCTGATGCCCAACGCTCAATTTGTGGTGATGTTCAACCCTGAGTTGACACAGCCGCAGCCAGCTAACACTTGCCCTAGAACATCGGGTCGGTAAATCTCAAAGAAACGCCCACAGGCTGTTCGCGAACAGCCTGTGGGCATTGTGTAAGAATCACACAGCCGAAAGGGATTGAGAGGGTTCTTACTACCAATCAAAAGAAAAGCTCCAATCCCAAGCAGACAGAGAATAAACCAACCATGACCCTCTTATTTCGCCGCATCAAACCCGCTCAAAAGTTCCGCATTACCAAGCGCCAACTTGCAAGATTCCTCGGAATTTCTGAATCACTAATTGTAAACATCGAATCCTGGAGATATGTTCTGTTTGTCCATCGCCAAGATCAAGGAGGGCAATTCATCAGCTATCGTCAGTTGGAACAGTGGAAAAATGCCATTGCTTGTCAGCTGCAAAAATGTACCACAATAGACCAACTAGAACACTTGTGGAATGCCATTACATTTGACCACACAAAGCACAACAAACAATACGCAGATTCTATCCTCCTATTCCTGGAAAAAATCTACTTGAAATGTCAAGAAGCCATTCCCCAAAAGTTACAAGCGCAGGACTTACGCATAGACCCCACGTATAGTAGGGGTGAACGGCCGTTCACCCTTACATATGGCCTTTCAAAAGGAAATTTGCGTAAGTCCTAAAGCGGTTAGATCGCAACCTTGCCAGTCCTTGGCATCTGCTATCGTGAGGCAAAAGGGATGAGGTGTAGGATTCAGATGTGCCGTACTTAATTAGCGAACCCGATACTCCTAACAAAAGGATGTATGAATTGGGGTTCGGTATCAACAAGATTGGGCGTGAGAAGGACAACCGTATTGTTGTGCTGGATGGGAGCCTTTCCCGTTACCATGCTGAGATTACCATTAATGGCGATCGCATTATCCTCACCGATCGCCAAAGTCTCAACGGTACTTTTGTCAACAATCACAGAATCGAAAGTTGCCAACTCAAAGACGGGGACATAATTCGTTTTGGCAGCGTAGCATTTAAGTTTGTCAATGCACCCGTAAAGTCTCCTGACGATGAAGCCTCTGAACCTTCCGTTGTGAGGCAAGTTTCACCAGAAGCCACTCGAATTACAATACAGAGTGCTTTGCAGCTCAATAGCACCAGCAACTCAGTCTTCAAGCTCCAGCAGTCAGACGTGCATCAACGAGCACTCGATAAGTTGGAGATTTTACTAGAGGTTGGTAAACAGCTTGCCGTGCCCATGAAACCGGAGCAACTTCTAGAGAAAATTCTCGATCAGCTATTCAAAATTATGCAGGTAGATCGAGCGGCAATTCTCATCATTAATGAAGCTACCGGAGCGCTTGAATGTAAAGCCGTCAAGTCACAGCCAGAAATCCCTGCGGATAGTGCCTTTTATAGCCAACGAATTACCGATTTTGTTTGCAAAAAAGGAGATGCTATTTTATCAGATGATGCCTGCCTTGATTTTGAGGATTCAAAGACTATTATCGGGCAAGGAATCCATGCGGCAATGTGCGTACCCCTGAAAATTCGAGAGGCAGTCATTGGGGTGCTGTATGTGGATAATTTGTCGCTGTCGGCGATTTATTCAGATGAAGATTTGGAGTTTCTAACTTGTCTGACTAATCAAGCTGCGATCGCCATTGATAATTCCCAACTCTTACTCAAAATGCAAGCTGAAGCCCTGCTGCGCGGTAAACTGGAGCGTTTCTTTCCTCAAACGGTGAGTCGAAAGCTCAAGGAAGGAGGCAATTTGGAGATTGTGGATACTGAAGTCACGGCTCTGTTTTCTGACATCAGCGGCTTTACGAAGATGTCTTCTACAATGGAACCGCGACAAGTCATTGAGATGCTCAATGAATACTTTAAAGTCATGGTTGAGGAAATTGTGTTTCCCTACGAAGGGACTTTAGAGAAATACATTGGTGATGCTTTATTAGCCGTTTGGGGCGCTCCTTATCAGCAAGTTGATGATGCCGATCGCGCTGTCCAAGCAGCCATTGAAATGCAGTGGGCGATGCGTCGTCTAAATCGGGAATGGGCCAAGCGTTACCAACAACCACTGCAAATCCATATTGGCATCAACACTGGAAAGGTAGCAGCGGGTAACATCGGTTCAGAACAACTTATTCAATATGCCACAATTGGCGATACAACTAACGTCACCAGTCGAATTTGTAGTGCGGCTCAAGCGGGTCAGATTTTGATTTCTCAAAGTACTGTTGATAAGTTAAAGAATTTGAGCGTACCCGTGAAAAAAATGAATCCTGTTGAGGTCAAAGGTAAGGAAAAACCTTTACAGCTCTATCGTGTTTTGTGGGGTCAGTTGAAATGGGGTATATGAAGTCTTCCTTGAAGAGCGCTATGAAGCGTCATTCTCTATTAAAGGATGAGGGATGAGGGATGAGGTATGAGGGATGAGGTATGAGGATACAAGCACCTTGCTTTATGAAGAAAAAAGAAATCTTCATTATTTAAAGCACCATTATTTATTTATGGGGCTATTGGCGCATTCATCCTTCATCCTTCATCATTCATCCCTCATCCTTCATGGAAAGTTGCATTAACAGTTTCAAAATGCCATGAGTTCATTGCAAAACTCAGACTACTATTATCAAGTTGGGGGAAGTTTGCCAGTTGATGCGCCTACTTATGTCAGGCGACAGGCAGACTCTGACCTCTATGAAGGACTGAAGGCAGGAGAATTCTGTTATGTTTTGAATTCCCGACAAATGGGTAAGTCAAGTTTGCGGGTGCAAACGATGCAGCGACTGCAAGCAGAAGGGATTGCCTGTGCATTAATTGATATTACTGCGATCGGCACCTCAGATATCACTCCAGAGCAATGGTATGTTGGGGTCATTTACAACATCGTCAGCAGCTTGGAACTTTATGACCACTTCGATTTAGCAACTTGGTGGATGGAGTATAGTTGGCTTTCTCACATCCAGCGATTTAGTAAGTTTATTGAAGAAGTTCTGCTTGATTTAATACCTCAAAATATCATTATTTTTATTGATGAAATTGATAGTATTCTCAGTTTAAATTTCAACCTAGATGATTTTTTGGCAATCATTCGCGAATGCTATAACAAGCGGGTAGATAATCCAGATTTACGACGATTGGCATTTGCCCTGCTGGGAGTAGCAACCCCTTCAGATTTAATTCAAGATAAGCGGCGCACACCGTTTAATATTGGTCGTGCTATTGAAATGACGGGTTTTCAATTACCAGAAGCCCAACCATTGACTTTAGGGTTAGCGAAAAAAGCAGATAACCCTGTGGACGTTCTTAGGGAAATTTTAGCCTGGACGGGAGGGCAACCGTTTTTGACACATAAGCTTTGCAAGCTGGTGCTAGCATCTCCATTTCCCATTACCGCAGGCAGTGAAGCGGAGTTGATGGAACAGTTGGTACGATCGCGCATTATCGAAAACTGGGAAACCCAGGATGAACCGCAGCATTTGAGGACGATACGCGATCGCATCCTTTACAGCAGTCAGCGCAAAGAACAGTTACTCAAGCTGTACTGGCAAATTTTGCAAGCTGGAGAAATTCCAGCGACTAACGAACCAGAACAACTCGAATTGCGGCTTACCGGATTGGTGGTCAAACAACTGGGTCAGTTAAAAGTTTATAACCAAATCTATACCTCGGTTTTCAACGAAAGTTGGGTAGAAAGCCAGTTGCCACAACTACCGACTTCAGACAAACCAAGCGAGCAAGCTGCTTTTCATTCTCCCATTACCACAGAGTCCCAACTCTCTCAAACTGCCGTTACGCCTGAGTCAAACCAACGAGAAACCAGTACTTCCTTGAGTCGGCAGGAGTACCGCAACCGCCAGATTTTGCTCAATAAAGTGAGAAACTACTGGATTAAAGGAGTCCTGGAAACCTCATTACATGGTAGAACACTGATTGAATTGGGACTAGAGGAACGGCCTGACGCTGTAGTTCGTCCGTGGGGTTTAGCTTGGGAAAGTTCTATGATAGATAGGCGATCGCATCCCCTACCCCCAGACACTCGCCTCATTGATAAATTTGACGAAATCGGAGCAGGGCGAACACTACTGATTCTAGGCGAACCTGGCTCAGGGAAAACTACAACTCTGTTAGAACTGACTAAAGATTTAATTGAGCGAACAAAGTTAGACCTTACTGTACCAATTCCGGTAGTATTTAACCTCTCCTCTTGGAGTATTCATCAGCCAACAATTGCCGATTGGTTAGTTCAAGAACTGCACACTAAATATCAAGTTTCCCAGGAAATTGGTAAAGAGTGGGTCAAGGAACAACAACTTCTGCTATTACTTGATGGGTTGGATGAAGTCAGTGCCAAACATCGGCAAGCCTGTGTTGAAGCATTAAATTACTTTAATCAAGAATATGGTCAGACTGAGATTGTGGTATGTAGCCGTATCAAAGACTATGAAGCTCTTTCAACGCGCCTTCAATTTCAAGCTGCTCTCTACTTGCAACCGCTAACCTTAGACCAAATTCATGATTACCTGACCACTGTGGGTTCAGAATTGGCAGCCATCAGCACTGCCCTGAATACTGATGTCACACTGCAAGAGTTAGCCAAATCTCCTCTAATGCTCAACATTATGACTCTTGCTTACCAGGACATTTTTATTGAAGAATTGCCCAAC
>DALYIW010000044.1:7531-31259 GCA_031970155.1 Coleofasciculaceae cyanobacterium CTOTU46601
AGCTTAGAGGAACGCTGCGAACATTTGTTTAATGCCTACATTGAACGCATGTTTAACCGCCGGGTAGCTAATAGTCGATATTCCCAAGAGCAAACAAAACGATGGCTAATTTGGTTGGCACAGCGAATGATTCAGGAATCACAAACCATCTTTTTAATCGAGCGGATGCAACCGAGTTGGTTAGAAACAAAGGGGCAAAAATCGCTGTACGCTATTACTCTTGGGTTGATTGCTTTGTTTAGCGCAGGAATTGGTAGTGGGTTGATGGTTTCGCTAACTCTTGGTTTGTACTTGGGGTTGATTGCGGGGCTAACTCTCGGCTTCAGTAGTGGCATAATGGCGGGGCTAATTTTTGGGCTGATTAGTAATCAGATAAACCCAATTGAAACGCTGAAATGGTCATGGGTAAAAGTGAGAAATAGCCTGATTCTTGGCATCATTGTTGGGCTGATTGTCGGTTTGTTTTTTGGGTTAAGCAGCGTACTATTTTATGGGCTGCTTGTTGGGTGGCGGGAAGGGTTGATTGAGGGTGCGATCGCTGCCTTTCGTGCAGGGCTAAGTATTGCCCTAACTTTTATCCTCCTGCGTGGGTTGGCAGGTTCTGTCATAGAAACGAGTGCAGTTCCCAATCAAGGTATTTTGCGCTCTACTCAATATGCGATCGGTTTGTCTCTAATAGCTGCTTTGGGCCTAGCCATAGGTTCTTGGATCGTTGGTATCCCAATCCTTTGTGGAGTGATTCTTGGGTTACTGTTGGGACTATGGGGAGCCGGTGAAGCTTCTATTAAACACGCCACGCTGCGTCTTATCCTTTATTGTCATGGCTACATACCCTGGAACTACGCTCATTTTCTTGACTATGCCATCCAGCTCATCTTTTTACAAAAAGTAGGCGGGGGCTATATTTTTATCCATCGATTGCTATTAGAGCATTTCGCTAGGATGACTACGGAGCAGATGTTTTCAAAGGATGAGGGATGAGGGATGAGGGATGAAAAACTGTGGGTAAAGCACCTTTATTTAATTAAGTCGAACAAAAGAATCTTCAATATTTAAAGCATCATTATCATTGATTCATAGGGCTATTGGCGCATTCATCCTTCATCCTTCCCGGTGACTTCCACGCGGCGGTACTAGCATTCAAAAACTCGTGGTTTACTAGGGGTATGGCAAGCGAAACACCACGATGGAAACACTACTAGCCGGTCACTATCAAATCATCAAACACCTAGGTGGTGGCGGTTTCGGTCAGACGTTTCTAGCCAGAGACAACCATTTACCCGGCAACCCTTGGTGCGTCGTCAAGCAACTCAAGCCTCAATTTAACGATCCAGAAGCTCTTGCTACAGCAAAACGCCTATTCGCTCGCGAAGCTGAAACCCTATACCGCTTGGGCACTCATGACCAGATTCCCCGCCTGCTGGCTCACTTTGAGGAAGATGGCGAGTTTTATCTGGTTCAAGAATTTGTCGAAGGTCAACCCCTCAACCAGGAAATTATCCCAGGCAAGCAGCTAAATGAATCTGAAGTAATAGCGCTTTTGCAGAATATTTTGCAAGTACTTGCCTTCGTTCACCAGCAAAACGTTATCCACCGCGACATCAAACCCGCCAATCTCATCCGACGCAGTAGCGACAGCAAGATTGTTCTGATTGACTTTGGTGCAGTCAAAGCCGTCAGTACTCCGGCAGCAAGGACTCACGGACAGACAAGCTTTACGGTAGCAATAGGCTCTCCTGGCTACATGCCCAGCGAACAACAGTTTGGTCAGCCCCACTTCAGTAGCGATATCTATGCAGTAGGAATGCTATGCTTGCAAGCCTTAAGTGGATTGAACCCTAGCAGTCACGAAGAGAGCCAAAAGTTGCCGAAGGATGTGTTTGGTGAGTTTTGTTGTGCTGCATGTGGCGATCGCATCTGTGTCAGCCCCAGCCTAGCCTCCATCCTAGATAAAATGGTGCGCTACGACTACCGACAGCGCTACAAGAATGCCACAGAAGCCTTACAAGCTGTTGAACAGCTCCTCAAGCAAGCAGGGCAAGTTGGTTATGCAACCCCCACTGTCCCCATGCCAACCCAGGCTCCCCGACGCCTAACCTTGGATGAACCAGAGGGGCAAGTCAGTTTGGTTTCTGCCTTTTACGTGGAGCGTCCCCCCATTGAGTCTGATTGTTATGAGGCAATTGTCAAGCCAGGGGCATTAATCCGGGTAAAAGCGCCCCGGCAGATGGGTAAAAGCTCCTTAATGTCAAGGGTTCTCCATTACGCCAGTCAGCAAGGCTATCGGACGGCATCCTTGAACTTTCAGTCAGCTGATTCCGAGTTTCTCGCCAGTCTAGATAAATTTTTGCAGTGGTTCTGTGCCATCATTGCTCGAGAGTTGGAGCTAGATGATAAATTAGCCGATTACTGGAAACCGTTTCTGGGGAGCAAAGACAGGTGTACGGAGTACTTTCAACGATATCTGTTGCGCGAATCAACTAATCCCTTAGCTTTGGGCTTAGATGAAGTAGACCAGATTTTTCAACATCCTGAAATTGCCACCGACTTTTTGGGACTGTTACGAGCGTGGCACGAGAAAGGGAAAAATCAGGCACTGTGGCAACGGCTCAGGTTTGTCATCGTGCATTCCAAGGAAGTTTACATTCCCCTAAACATCAACCAGTCGCCCTTCAACGTGGGATTGCCGATTGAGCTACCAGAACTCAACCTGACACAGGTACAGGAGTTGGTACGGCGGCATGGACTCGATTGGTCTGAAAAACAGTTCGATCAACTAATGCTAATGATGGGAGGGCATCCCTATCTGGTGCGCGTAGCTCTCTACCAAATTGCAAGAGGTAAGATAACGTTGGAAAAGCTCCTGCAAGTGGCTCCAACCGAAGAAGGACCTTACTACGATCATCTGCGTCGTCATTTGTTGAATTTAGAGGAAAATGCCTCACTGGTAGCAGCGATTAAACAAGTAGTGGCAGCAAATCACCCTGTAGAAATTAAGGCCGCCGAGGCGTTTAAACTTCGCAGTATGGGGCTAGTTAAGTTTCAGGGTAATGCAGTGACTCCCTTGTGTGAAATGTACCGCCAATATTTTCGCGATCGCCTTAGCAGTTAGATGTTGTTTGTTGTTTGTTGTTTGTTGTTTGTTAGAAAATACCAAGAAATAATCACTAACAACAAATAATATCAAAAATATCAAATCCGGGTTGACTACCCTCTTGATAATTTAGTCTGCGTAGGCAGACTTCGTTTGTGTAGCCCCAGACTTATAGTCTGTGGGCAATCTGTAACTTTGGGATGCTCCCGTGTTAAACAGCTTTTGTGTCGTTCAGTTAAGCCTGTGCTGCTGACTTATCGCCGTATTTAATTAAAAGTGCGATCGCCAAACTCACAACCGTAATTAACACCACACTCAAAGCCGATCCAAACCCCCAGTTTTGAGTCGCACCCAAAAACTGGTTATAAATCAAACGGGCACCCGTCATACTCGACGCCCCACCCAGCAATTCTGGATCGACAAAATCCCCCAAGGCACTGATAAATACCAGCAAGGAACTAGCCGCAATTCCTGGTAAAGTTTGAGGTACTGTCACCTTCCAGAATGTTTGAATCGGATTCGCCCCTAAATCCGCTGAAGCCTCTAACAAACGTCGGTCTAACTTTTCTAAAGAAGCATAGAGAATCAAGACCATGTATGGCAGATAACTGTAAGCCATTCCCACTAACACAGCAGAACCGCTATTTAATATCTCCAAACGCGGTAACCCAATAGAGGTTAGCACTGTATTGAGAATCCCTGTAGGTCGCAGAATCGTAATCCAGGCATAAGAACGCAATAGCGAGGAAGTCCATAGGGGTAAGATAAATCCTAATATCAGTAGATTTTGCCATCGCTTGGGTGCCATTTGGGCTATCCAGTAGGCGACGGGGAATCCCAAAAGTAGACCAATAACTGTAGTGCCAATGGCAAAATAAAGCGATCGCCCCATCACCTGAAGATTAATCGGTTCAAACACCCGGAGAAAGTTATCCAACCCCGCAGGAATCACCGGATCGCCTGGTTTGATATTCGGCACCAAACTCAGCTCAAAAATCACCAGCGTCGGTAGCACCAGCAACAAAAACAACCAAAGACCAGCTGGACTCAATAATATCAGCGGTTCCAACCACCGCCACCGAGGCCTTTTCTTATCGTTCAGAACAGGTAATTCGGCAGCGCCATCAGTTGTACTGGGATTGGGTAGGGAGGGAGGAGTAATGTTTGTAGACACAGGCTGCTAGGAAGGTAAAAGAGTTAAGAGTGTTGAATGTTGAGTTATGGCATTTGGTTTTGTAAATTATCATATTTCTGCGTAGGGGCATGATAATATCCATTGGTGTCAACTTAACGTGAAACCCAAGCGTGGTAAACATTTCTCATAGATGCCCCCAGGCTTACAGCCTGGGGCTACACGAACAAAGCCTGCGTAGGCAGGCTTTAGATCTAGTCCGCGCAGGCAGGTTTTGTTTGTGTAGCCGCGAATTCCAGGAAGCTGTTGGCGAATTAGTGGAGGGTCAAGCCCCTTACCCAGCTTGTGAATGTTAAAACTTCTTCATCTCATCACAGTAGAGAGCCTTTGTTAAGTTGACACCAATATCCTTTAGCGTGCTCCTAGAGGGCGACATTTGGTTAATGTATTACCATCTCCTCCATTGCGCTCTTTCTCGGAGAATGGTTCTCCCCTGCCGAGTCACAATTAATTCACTGCGGGTGAGAGTATAACGAGTATTACCGTTAACTGCTACAAAGCGATCGCGACTGTAGCTTCGCAAGGGAAGAGTGATGCCACCTGTAGTCCCGTTCTTAGCAACACCGACGTAAGTATTGGGGTTATCGCCACCACAAATGTATACCAAAAAGCTTCTGGTTTCAGCCCGAACGAACATACTACCGCCGCTACGCTGTGGACAACCAACCCTACTAGCTATCAAATTACTAGGGGCTGTCTGAACGGTAGCAGTATTAACATCAACTCCGCTTCGAGTTGCTTGAAAAGCTCCTACATTGGAGGTGAATAATGCAGATGCACCTAGGACAACTATTCCAGAAAGACTCAAATGCTTAATTTTCATCATGATTGTTCTCCCCTAAAACTTGAAGATTTTTCCAACTTTTTTGAGCCATTGAAGGTTCAAGATGAATTAGAGTTCTTCTAGCTTTAGGGACGATCCGGATGAAAAAACCTCTTTAATGTATAAAGAAAGCTTAAGCTGCTACAACTTGCCAATTTTGGAGAGGCTGGCTTGTCAGAAGCAGAGGTTTCCAAGAGGAGATGTTGGTGCTGACGAACTGGTGGCTAAGGAAAGTTCAATGCCAGCACCCTGGATGACGCCAGCTAAGAAAGCACTTGATCACTTTTAGGCGTTGGTAAGGCACAGCAATTGACATCGTTTAAGCAAACTTTGCCCCACTGTAATGCCCAACGGACTAATGCCACTCGGTTCTCTGTAGATGTCTTCCCTAGGATGTTGCTGATGTGATTGTCAACAGTACGCTTACTGATTTCCAGTTCCTGAGCAATCTCCTGATTAGTCAAACCCGCAGCTACTAGCTCTATAATTTGTAACTCACGGTCTGAGAGAGACACGGAGGAATTAGATTCGCCAGTAGCCATAGTAATTTTTCCCTCCATAGGTATTTTCCCCCTTGGTATATGTACTTACTATATCCCTACAATTCTAGCTAAATGTACAGAAGCCCTGTTCCACAATTAACAGAGACAGCAAGAGGATGGGTAATAGGGGCTATCTCTAGAGACTTACAGCAACAACATTCCGTTCCAGGCGTTGGTGCTAAGACGGTAAAGTCGGATAGCGATCGCATTCACAGTTGTATCAATCTTGACCTTGTAACTGATATTTACCAACGAGCGGTTAACCCTCTGGTAGTCTGAAAAAATCAAGATGTGGGCAGCCGTCAGGAATCCCACGGCTTCAGTCGTGAACTTGTAGGGCTGTCTTCTTGCTTTCCTCTCAAGGGGGAGTTGTCATTTTTCTTCCCACCCCTAGAAAGGGTTTAAATACCATTCTGCTCGGAGATTTGTGTGAATAATCCTCGTGTTCTCTGCCTTGGTGAAATATTATTTGACCTTCTAGCTAATCAGCTGGGGCGATCGCTTGAACAAGTCGAATCCTGGACACCTTACCCAGGAGGTGCTCCTGCCAATGTTGCCTGTGCCCTAGTCAAGCTGGGAACCTCTGCTGGCTTTATCGGGTGTGTGGGAGAAGATGAGCCAGGAAACACCCTGGTACAACTTTTGCAGGACATAGGAGTAGATAGCACAGGCGTCCAACGGCATCCCACCGCACCGACACGACAAGTTTACGTAGTGCGTACCGAAGCGGGTGAACGGGAATTTGCTGGTTTTGGCGATTTGGATACCTCTCAATTTGCCGATGCCTTCCTCGACGCCTCACAGTTACCAGAATCTTTGTTTGTTAATGCGGATTTTTTAGTCTTAGGCACCCTGGAATTGGCTTACCCTCAAACCCATGAAGCCATTACAAAAGCGCTTCATTTGGCAGAGCAGTACGACATCAAAATTTTAGTTGATGTCAACTGGCGTCCCATGTTTTGGCCTGACCAAAGTATGGCTGTACCCATGATTCAGGAAATTTTGAAGAAAATTGATTTCCTCAAAATCGCAAAAGAAGAAGCTGAGTTGCTTTTTGACACTCATGATGCTGGTGCCATTACTCATCGCCTTGGCTCGGTAGAAGGCGTTTTAGTAACTGATGGAGATAAAGGCTGTGTCTACTGCTTAGGTGAACATGAAGGACAGATTCCAGCTTTTTCAATGAAAGTCGTAGATACCACGGGTGCTGGTGATGGTTTCGTTGCTGGTTTCATTCATCAAGTGTGTCAGTACGGACTTAAAAGCTTTGCTACAGTTGAGTCGGCTAGGAATGTCATTAAATATGCTAGTGCAGTAGGAGCATTGACGACTTTGAGACCGGGTGCGATCGCTGCTCAACCCACCGCAGAAGAGGTAGATGCGTTTCTCACAGACACAGAAAACCTAGGGATATAAGTTTTGGCAGGGCGGTGCCTCTGTGCCCGCCCTGTATTTAGTAATGAACCCTCCATCGGCTTAACTACGAGCAAAAACTATGTCTCAACAAAGGATTTGCTTTGGTATTGTGCCCCTACCAGATGTGGTGTCTGTACGTAAGTCCTGCTCGTTTTAAAGTCTAGTTTGTGTGCTTTACGCTTGTTGAAATCTGCTGTAATAAGCAAGAATCCCACTAAAAATAGTTAGTGGGATTCTCAAGCATTTTAATATCTGGATCTAGAGCCAGTAGTCTCATTTGTCTCAACGTAACGTACTGGTTTTTTGCGATTGGGGAATAAACCTAGTAAACCAAACAAACCAGTCAAACCTAACCAGCCTACGTTGGAACGACGGTTAGTTTCAGGTTGAATTGGCTCGGTGATTGCAGTTACTCTACGGGGAGATGGGGTAGCATCTGAAGTCGCGTCACCAGGAGATGGGGTAGCACCTGAAGTCGTATCATCAGGAGAGGTGGTAGTACCCGAAGTTGTACCATCGGAAGTCGTGTCTGTACCTCCAGTAGTACCTGTATCAGGAATTGTACCTGTACCAGAAGTTGTGTCACCAGGAATAGTCGTTGTGCCCGTGGTGCTGGTACCGCTATTGATACCTGTCCCGGAATTAGTGCTACTAGGATTAGTGGTAGTGCCAGTTGTGCTGGTACCGCCATTGATACCTGTCCCGGAATTAGTGCTACTAGGATTGGTAGTTGTGCCAGTTGTGCTGGTACCGCCATTGATACCTGTCCCGGAATTAGTGCTACTAGGATTGGTAGTTGTGCCAGTTGTGCTGGTACCGCTGTTTATACCTGTCCCGGAATTGGTGCCACGAGGATTGGTAGTTGTGCCCGTGGTTCTGGTGCCGCTATTGATACCTGTACTGTTAGTGGTGCTACTAGGATTGGTAGTTGTGCCCGTGGTACTCGTACCGCTGTTTATACTTGTACTGTTAGTGGTGCTACTGGGATTAGTGGTAGTGCCCGTGGTGCTGGTACCGCTATTGATACCTGTCCCGGAATTAGTGCTACTGGGATTAGTGGTAGTGCCCGTGGTGCTGGTACCGCCATTGATACCTGTCCCGGAATTAGTGCTACTGGGATTAGTGGTAGTGCCCGTGGTACTCGTACCGCTATTGATACCTGTCCCGGAATTAGTGCTACTGGGATTAGTGGTAGTGCCAGTTGTGCTGGTACCGCCATTGATACCTGTACTGTTAGTGGTGCTACTGGGATTAGTGGTAGTGCCAGTCGAATTTGCACCGCTAGTTGTACTCGTACCAGAAGTCGAGCTACCCGAACCACTGCTACTCTGGGCAGAAGCAGGCACAGCTAAGGGAACAGTCGTTAAACTCAAAGTGAAAGCACCAGCCCAAAAAACTTTGGTCAAATCAGAAGGTTTCATAGTATGTGGTTCCTCTTATCTTCTTGACCCCTTTGGGTTTTTATTTACAAAACGGGTATTGTTAACTTAATTGACTACTGATTAAGTAATTTAACGAGTCCTGTTGCTCTCAACTTCATACCAGAGGAACAAATCTAATGTTAAGTTTTGATGTAATGAGCTAAACAAATCTGTCGGAATAAGGAGGACATTTTTGCTTGAGCTAACTTTAAAAAATTTATGAGTAATTCTTTTAATTCAAAACAAGAAATTCAAAATTCAACATTTTCATCACACTCTGAGAATCAAAATCTGCGAAGCTTAATTGCTCGTAGAATTGCTGCTGCGCCAAACCAGCGAATTACTTTTGCTGAGTACATGGACTTGGTGCTTTATCACCCTGATCAGGGTTACTACGCTACTGGTACGGTAAGTATTGGAGCAGGGGGAGACTTTTTTACCTCGCCTCACCTGGGCAATGACTTTGGTGAGTTACTTGCTGAGCAGTTTGCTCAAATATGGGATATTCTCGGACGCCCAAAGCCTTTCACCCTAATGGAAATGGGAGCAGGGCAAGGACTTTTGGCAGTAGATGTATTAGGTTATCTTTACCGACAGCACTCTGACTGCTTCGCTGCTTTGGAGTACATCATTGTTGAGAAGGCAGCTGGACTGATTGCTCAACAGCAGCAACTGCTACAGAAATTAAGATTACCGACGAAGGACAATTCCCAATCGTTACCCCTAAGATGGTCTTCTCTAGAAGAGATACCAGAAAACTCAATTACTGGCTGCTGTTTCTCTAATGAACTAGTGGATGCTTTACCTGTGCATCAATTTGCGATCGCACAAGGGCAGCTACAGGAAATCTATGTGACAACAGGTAATAGGGCTGGCGATCGCATAACTTTAGACGTAATCCCATCGTCTGAAATTAACTTTGTCGAAGTCACAGACACCCCTTCAACACCTCGAATAGCTGAGTATTTCGACTTGGTGGGTATCGATTTGATGTCCGGTGCTTATCCAGATGGCTATCGCAGCGAGGTTAATCTGGCAGCTTTGGACTGGTTAAAGACTGTTGCCAACAAGCTACAGCGAGGATTTTTGTTGACGATTGATTATGGCTATCCAGCGCCGCGCTACTATCAGCCCGCACGTCATCAGGGGACATTGCAGTGCTATTATCGCCATCGGCATCATAACGACCCTTATCTGTACGTTGGGCATCAGGATATCACCGCTCATGTAGACTTTACTGCTCTGGAGCGTCAAGGAGAGTTAAGTGGCTTGCGAAAGGTGGGTTTTACTCAGCAGGGATTGTTTTTGATGGCACTGGGGTTAGGCGATCGCATTGCTGCTCTTTCTTCTCCTGGTGATGCTCGTGGTGAAGCGATCGCTGGAGTACAGGAAGTGATGACCATTATGCGCCGTCGCGAGGTTTTACACCAGCTGATGAACCCCATGGGAGTGGGAGGCTTTGGCGTCCTAATTCAGAGTAAAGGGCTGACAATTGAGCAACAGCAGCAAACGCTCAAAGGTTTGAGTATGCCACCAATGCTTTAGAGCCAGTAGATTATTGTTGGGTTAATTCAACAATTTCTTCAAAACAGAAGTTATTAACTAGCTCAGTCAGAGAATTAGCTAGATGAGTATTCGATTTAGGGATTTGCTCTATTAGCTGGAAAACTAGCTTGGCATTTACTTTGATTGCTGCCTGATGTAATTGTTCTACCCAATCTGGTGGCATAACTTTTAGATCTGAGGCGGTGAGAGGTTGAGGAAGTCCGGAAGTCACAGAGTTAGAGTTTGTGTTGCTCCCAGTCTCTCCCTCTTCCGATTTCTCCTGTGTTGAGGTATAAACGTAACGGACTCCTAGGTGGTGAGCCATCTTGTCAAAGATCTCCTCAGCTCGAAAAGGCTTGCGGACAAAATCACTGCAACCTACAGATAGAGCAATCCTGCGATCTTCTTCAAAGACGCTGCCAGTTAAGGCAATGATTATCGGCGATTGACGACCTGTGGTACTGCATATAGCTTTGATCTGTTTAGTTGCTTCAAACCCATCCATCTCAGGCATCCGAATATCCATCCAGATCAGGTGAGGTGACCAACTTTCCCAAAGTGCGATCGCGCGATCGCCATTGACAGCTTCTCGGACTTCAAAACCAACAGGGGTAAGCAAATCAACCAGTATCTTACGATTTTCCGGTTTGTCTTCTACTACCAGAATTCGGTAACTTGGCTGTTGGGCTTCTAAACCCACTATCTGCCGAGTATCTACTGATTTCTGCTGAACCTTAGTTTCAACCGCTTGAACCTGAATGTTAAACCTAAAAACGGCTCCACTGCCTTCTTTAGTGCTGACGGTAATCTCTCCTCCCATTAGGTGTACGAATTTCTGGCTAATGGCTAAACCGAGTCCTGTTCCTTCGTTGGATTTCTGACCGCTTTCGGTTTGCACGAAGGGTTGAAATAAGCATTCAATCTCACTAGGAGCAATGCCAGGGCCTGTGTCTTCGACTTCAAAAGTAATGGTTGTTGGTTGTTGGTTGTTGGTTGTTGGTTGTTGGGCTTGCCCTGAGCTTGTCGAAGGGT
The DNA here is from genome assembly GCA_031970155.1 of Coleofasciculaceae cyanobacterium CTOTU46601. GTDB lineage: Bacteria > Cyanobacteriota > Cyanobacteriia > Cyanobacteriales > Coleofasciculaceae > DALYIW01. The sequence continues at coordinate 18,597 of DALYIW010000044.1, forward strand.
TGTTAGTTGTTGGTTGTTGGTTGTTTGTTGTTGGTTGTTGGTTTTCTTTATTACCTGTTTTGTCTAGTCCTACGCGCAGGGTTATGCTTCCTGTTGTGGTGAATTTAACGGCATTGCCTAACAGGTTGACTAAAACTTGACGCAGTTTACTTTCATCGGTGCGGATATATTTTGGTAGAGCATTGGCTCGTTCAACTGAAAGTAGTAATCCTTTAGATTGGGCTTTCAATTGAAACATCTCTTGCAGCCAGTCTAGTAACTCATAGAGGTCAAAATCGATTTTGTTGAGGGTGATTCTTCCTGCCTCAATTTTGGACATTTCTAGCACATCATTAATCAAGGTCAGCAGGTGTTCGCCGCTGCGGTTGATGCTGTTGAGGTAGTTTTGTTGTTGGGAATTGAGAGAACCGTTGCGAATCATTAACTGAGAAAAGCCGAGAATAATGTTGAGTGGGGTTCGTAGTTCGTGGCTCATGTTTGCCAAGAAAATACTCTTGGCACGATTGGCGGTTTCGGCGGCTTCTACTGCTTTTTCCAGGGCGGCTTCTGCTCGTTTGCGATCGCAAATGTCGGTAATTACACCTTCAATGTACCCGGCGTCTGCATCTAGACGGGCGGAGAGTAACCCCCAAATTACTGCTCCATCACGCTGACAAAATTGTGCCTCAAAGTTCTGGATTTCTCCATTGGTTTGTAGGGTTTCTACTACCTGCTGCCGTTGATTGGCATCGACATAAAAATCATCAGCGTACATGAGTCCAATCATTTCTGCTGCACAGTCATAACCCATCATCGTTGCTAGGCGTTGATTGGCCTCCCAGAGTAGCCCATCCTCGCCTCGAATGCGGAATATCCCTACCTGAGAGTTCTCAAAGATATTACGAAACTTGCGTTCGCTGTGCTGCAATGCTCGTTCTGTGCGTTTGCGATCGGTGATATCGCGTACCATCACCAGTACTTCATTGTTTCGACTTGCCACAATCCGCACTTCTTCATCGCGAATTGCGCCATCGTTGACCAGCTGATGCTCGTAGATCTGGATTTCACCCGTTTTTAGGGCTTGCTGAATGTAGTACGATCGCTCTTGCGCTCTATCGGGTGGCAGTGGGTCATATAGGGTTGTACCATTAGCCAGTTGCTTGACGTTGAGCAGATTGGATTTGCCGCTGCCGAGGATATCGAGGTAGGTGCCATCGCCTTTAACCCGCAGCAGCAAGTCTGGGATAGCACTAATCAGCGCACGATTAGTAGCTTCACTCTGACGGAGGGCTTCTGTTGCCTGTTTGAGATCGCTGATATCACGAGCAGCCCACAAAACAGTGTTGTCTGATAAAGGGGAAATACTGGCAGAAAACCACACCGTCCGATTAGCGATCGCTTGTGTATACTCGATGTTCAGGGTACGCTGGGTTTCTAATGCTTGCTGGATATACCGATGACGAAATTCAGCTTGCTCTTGGGGTAAGCACTCATAGATAGTACGGTTGAGTTGCTCCTCACTGGGTATAGACAGCAGATCTGGATTAGTTGAAACCAGCTTTAGACAGCGCCCCTGTTGATTGTAGACGAGGATCAGCTCCGTCATGGCAGCAAACAGTCCCCGCAGTTCAGCTTCGGAGGCTTGTAGGGCTTGTTCTGTCCTTTTGCGATCGCTAATGTCGGCAATTACTCCCTCAATGCAACCTTCCTGAGCACTGAAACGGGCTGAAAGTAATCCCCAGAACACGGCACCATCTCGCTGACGAAATTGGGCTTCAAAGTTCTGGATTTGCGCCCGTGTTCGCAACAATTCCAGCATCTGTTGGCGCTCATTGGGATTAACGTAGAATTCAGTGGTGCGCTTCACTCCGATCAAGTCGCCTGGATAGTTGTAACCGAACATGTCGAGGAAGCGTTGATTAATATCCAGAATTAGCCCATCTTCAACTCGAACCCTGAAGATTCCGACTTGAGAGTTCTCAAAGATATTGCGAAACTTGGCTTCGCTGTACCGCAAAGCGATCGCCGAAGCACGTAACTGCAAAATAATTGAGGTAGCTACCCCCATCAGTAGTACTGTAAACAGCAGGTAGAACCAGAGGCGATAGGCATTAGTAGTATCGAGTGCTTGTTTGTAGCGACGGTCATAGGCCTTGGCGATCGCTTCGCTACGCTTACTAGTAGGTAGCGCCATCGTGGTTCTGACTAGGTTATCCACCTGGAGGTGACTGTTAAGAATAATTCTGGCGTGGGCGATCGCATTTTTGATCTCCCCTCTTTGGGCGGGTAGAGTGTTTGCTGCTAGAATTTGTTGAATCTGTTGCTTAATCTGGGGAACCCGTTTTTCATCGCTAGAGAGGTTAAATAGGAGAATGTTCTGCAATAGTTGAGTTAAACGGGCGGCTTCATCTGGATTTGTGGTTTTTTGCTTGGTTATGCCTGTGATGGCGATCGGCAAATAGCTCAAGGAGTTTCTCAGGATTGCATTTTGGGACTGAAATTTTTGGATTAACTTTTCCTTTTGCTGCCATACCTGAATGTGGTTCTCGATGAGTCGGCTAAGTTCCTCACGTCCTACTTGGTCGATATAGGTGGGAGGTTGCTTCAGTTCCGTTTGCAGCTTCCTTAAGGTTGTTAATTCATTAACAATCGGGTCATAGTAGGTTAGCAGACTATTTTTTGCCAGCAAGACATTTTGATTGATACGGGCATCGACAGCTTGAATCTGGCGTAGGCGATCAACATAACCACTGTGCTGCTGGAAGTCGATCGCTTCGGACTTAACCCACAAAAACAGACACAGCATCCCTCCCCCAGCGAACATTAAGTAACTGCTGAATGTAGAGAAAGCTTTGAATTTCATAGGGATTTCCCCTGATATTCACCAGTGAGAGAGTCCAAGAACTTAGCGATTAAGTTGATTTGCGCTTTAGCGAGGGGACGACCGAGTTGATATTTTGCCATAACTGCGATCGCATCCTCTAGAGTTTTGGCAGATCCATCGTGAAAGTAAGGTGGAGTCACCCCCACATTTCGCAAGCTAGGAACCCGAAATACATAGCGATCAGCTTCATCTTTGGTAACGTTGTAGCGTCCAAAATCGGCGGGGGTTATATTGCCTCGGTTAGCGAAATAGTCTCCTATTACCCCAAATTTTTGAAACATATTACCGCCCACATTCATTCCCTGATGACAACTCACACACCCGTAGGTTTTGAACATCTGGTATCCTTTTTGTTCGGCGGCGGTTAATGCCTGTTTATTTCCCCGCAAAAATTGGTCGAAACGGGAATTAGGCGTGTAGAGAGATTGCTCGTAGGCGATCAGAGCATCTTTAATATTGTCTTGAGTCAAGCCATTAGGATAAATTCCAGCAAACGCCTGTTTATACTGGGTTGACTGGCGCAGTTTATTGACCACCTCGTCCCACCGACTCCCCAACGCCAATGGGTTTTGCATTAACCCATCAAGATGACTTGACAAATTGTCAAATTTACCGTCCCAATTCAAGCGGAAGTTGAATGCAGCATTAAATACGCTTGGGGTATTCACAATTCCTACCGCGCCATTGACTCCAGTTGAGTAAGCTTTGCGATCGGCCCCACCCATGCTGAAATTATGGCAACTTAGACAGGATACTCGATTATCTTTGGAAAAGCGTACATCCTGAAACAACTGCTTACCCAAGGCGACTTTGTTTTGATTGAGTGCGATCGCTACAGGGATAGGTTGAATCGGTTCTCTTACCGTTGTTGTCTCCACCGGGGTGGTTTTCGGCAGCGTTAGTTGATGGGGCGTTTGCAGTCGCTGCCAAAGTAGGGCTACCAGAAATGATAGGAGAATTAGCCCAATCAGAGAAACCCGTCGCCAAAATCGCCATGTAAGCAACAATTGCATTCTTGTTTTCTGCGCGAACTGTGATAAAACAGCTGTATTGATTTAGTTTTCAAGTGCATATCTCTAGCGTAAGTCTTGAGATAGTGAAGCGCTCACTTCCCTTTGTTCTCTACCAAAACATCATCAATTTACTACCTCTTTTTCCTTAATAATATATCGCTGACTGATGCAGCAAGACCAGGCTAGCTAAAGGCTATTTATGGGTTTTAATGGTTTTTTATTCTCAACCAGAAATCTGGGAAATGCTTAGCATTTTTATCAGTTATCGTCTAGATTTGATTTTGTTTAATTGACTTCAACAAAACTATGTATTTTTAGGGAGATTAATTTAAAAACTTGGAATTTAACTGCCAATAAGTGTTGAACTAAACCTGTCTTAAAGGCACTATCCGGTTGATGATTAACCAAGAATTAGGGTCAATCTAAAATCCTTGCAGTGATTGACGCGGCTTGAATTCTCTGACTGAATACCCTTCATTGCTGTAAAGACGGGAGCCTCCCGATTGACCATTTGTACGAGGTGGTGGATCGTCATTGCCAAGCTCATTTGCCAAAACTCCTGTGGACATCAATAACAATAAGCTCAAAACAGCACTGACTGGGGTACTAATAGTTAAGAACTGTTTCAGAAGCTTTAAAACTTGAGTTACGCCATTCAGTGGCATTCATTTATCCTCCTCGATTCGATAGTTACAACTTATCGAGAGTGAGAGGTTGCATACATCGAATAAATGTCATGAAGAGCACGAAAAAATGTCACGACTACAACCATTACATTTGTCATCAGCTCGAAAGGTTATAATCTGCTTGCGAGTGTGTGTTAGCTTCTGCGATGCTTGTGGTAATTGCCGATCGCATAGCATTTTGAGGCGATCGCATTACACCTGTTGCTCGCATTCCCTTTGATCAAATTCAAGGGCTGCTCGTGTCGCCTACCCCACCAGAAACAAGGACTATGGATTCCACTCAGTCCTCCAAGGGGGACATACTCCTGGTTGACGATACCCCAGACAATTTGCGCCTACTCTCAACGATGCTGATTGAGCAGGGATATGACGTCCGCAGTGTCATAAGTGGTTCAGCAGCATTAATGGGCGTACAGGGACAGCCCCCTGATCTGATTTTGCTGGATATCAATATGCCGAGAATGAACGGCTATGAAGTCTGTCAGCGCTTAAAAGAAAATCCCGACACCCGCGACATTCCGGTGATTTTTCTCAGTGCTCTCAACGAAGTATTTGATAAAGTCAAAGCCTTTACCCTGGGCGGAGTGGACTACATTAGCAAGCCATTTCAACTGGAGGAAGTACTAGTTCGTATTGAAAATCAACTCAACATCCGTAGACTGCAAGTGCAACTCCAACAACGAAATCACCGCTTGCAAGCAGCAGAGGCAGAACTTCGCAAAGCTTTAGAGCAGGAACAAGCGCTCAATCAGCGGATTGAAGAATTGGCAACCTTAGAAGAGCGCAACCGCATTGCCCGCGATATTCATGATTCTCTAGGACATGCACTAGTGGCGCTCAATATTCAGATGGAAACTGCCCTAGCGCTGTGGCAAGATGCTCCAAACCAAGCTTATGAGTTTTTGGTAGAGGCAAAACAACTGGGTTCTAACGCCCTGCAAGCAGTGCGCCAGTCTGTTTCAGAAATTCGGTCTGATCCATTGCAAGATCAGGTGTTAGAAGATGCGATCGCTACTTTGGCTCAAGATTTTCACAACACCACTGGAGTAGAACCACAGTGCCATATTCACCTCCCTCAGCCCCTATCCAACCAAGTCAGCGCGGTTGTGTATCGGATCGTGCAGGAAGGACTGACTAATATTTGCAAACATGCCCAAGCTACAGTCGTTACTATTGAACTCCAGTCTACCGACTCAGGGTTACTACTCACCCTTCAAGATAACGGCAAGGGTTTTCAGATTGAGTCCAACCGTAGCGGATTTGGGCTTCAGGGTATGCGAGAACGAATTACTAGGTTAGGCGGTCATCTTGACATTGTTAGCCAACCGGGGGCAGGATGCCAAATTAAAGCCTTTTTGCCTGAATCTTCTGGCTAATATCACATGGGCAGGACTTACGCACAGGAGTAGGGAGTCCCGGTGTAGAGAGTCGGGAGTTGATAAGGCTTTTCAAGGGTTCCCTCGCATCCTAGATTCTTGGTTCAAATGCGTAAGTCCTGATTCATTGACCTGTCAACCCATCTAAAGTACGAACAGTTACGACTGTTTGACTGGTAGGGAATCGCCGTCCTTCCAGGGCGGCGAGGATGTCAACAAAATGTACCAAAATGGTATCGCTTATGATTCGACTGTTATTAGTTGAAGATCAGGAGATTGTCCGACGGGGCTTGAAGACGTTGTTACAAACTAAATCTGATCTCCAAGTAGTTGGAGAAGCAGGCAACGGGCAACAGGCAATTGAACTTGTCAAGACGCTACATGAAACCTCTACACCCCCTGATGTGGTGCTGATGGACATTCGGATGCCCGTGATGGATGGCGTAAGTGCAACTCAAATTATCTCTGAGGAATTTCCCAGTACGAAGATTTTGGTATTCACTACTTTTGATGATGCCAAGTACGTTGCCCAGGCGTTGCGTTTTGGGGCAAAGGGCTATCTGTTGAAGGATACACCTTTGGAGGAACTGGCAGGCGTGATTCGTTCTATCCACCAAGGCTACACCCAGTTTGGACCAGGAATCTTGGAAAAAATGATGGCTAAAGTCCCAGCAAATGAGCCTGAACAGCCTACAGAACTCCCTCCGGGTATGGCAGAACTTACCGCTAGAGAACGGGAAGTGTTGCGGATGATTGCCTCTGGCGGAAGCAATCGAGAAATTGCCCAAGCACTGTTTCTTTCTGAGGGGACGGTGAGAAATCATATCTCCCACATCCTGACTCGGTTGAATTTACGCGATCGCACTCAAGCGGCGATCGTTGCTAATTCTTTTCTCTCCTGGTTGGAAAAGAATTAAGTTTTTGTAGAAGGGCACGATATTATCGTGCTGAAATTTTTTTATCTGTAGGGGCTAAGGCATTGCCTTAGCCCTACCCCCTTGATCGTGATAAATGTAATGGTCTATTCGTGACATTTATTTCATGTGGACAACTTCTCCGGTTCGTTAACTTATGGCTATCGAATTGAGAAGGACAAATTCATCAATATGGAAATCTGTAAGTCACGAGATGATGTTTGGGATGACCTCAGTAAGATGTTAATAGAATCGCAACCAAACGAAGAAGTGCTCGCCGCCTTTGACCAAGCTATTCAAACTCAGCCGCATCATTATCGAGTTTGGTATTTTAGGGGCTGGATTCTATCACAATTACAACGCTATGAAGAAGCGATCGCTAGTCTAGACCAAGCCATTCAAATTAGGTCTAACCAGGGTCAAGCCTGGTCTAATCGAGGTTTGGTACTATTGCAGTTACAACAATATGAAGAAGCGATCGCGAGTTTTGACCAAGCGATTCAAATTAAGTCTGATGATTACCACTCTTGGTATTTTCGAGGCTGGGTGCTATGGCAATTGCAACGGTTCTCAGAAGCGATCGCGAGTTTTGACCAAGCGACTCAAATTAAGCCTGACTGCAACCTCAGCTTACTCTGCCCAGAATGGTGAAAGAGCAGCTAATGTTCATTCAAGTTACATTTTACTGCGAAAGCAGAAAGGTTAAAGGGAAAAGGGAAAAAGAAAGTCTTATTTTAACCTTTTCCTTAAACAAATACAGGGAAAGATAGAATTGCTATTTGAATTGGCGATATAGCTTCTTATCAGCATCAATTAGATATATAAAAGATTTACACAAAGTCACCACATATAGTAGGGGTGAACGGCTGTTCACCCTTACATAGGGCGATTCAAAAGGAATCTAGTAGGAATGAATGACCGTTCACCCTTTTATACGGCGATTCAAGATGTGCCGCTGAAATAAGCTGTCATATCATGTCCGCTTAAACGCTTACGATATGCGTAGGTTGGGTAGAGGAACGAGACCCAACATCAGGATCTGTTGATGTCAACCGACAATTCGTAAATAATCAACCGGACATAATATCACGCATTTAAATTGAATATAAGTAGCGACCAAGATGGTCGCACTACAAGAATTTCACAATTATTGACAATCAAGTTTAAATGACGAACAGCTTACACATGAGCTTATTGATTACTTTTTCCTAGGTGGCAAACGCGGGTACTCAAGTTCAGCTTCCCAGAAATAAACGCGCTCACAATATCGACCTCCTGAACATACAGCTTCTAGAGAAACGTTGCTAGTACTAGTGACATCCAACGCTACTGATTCGGCTCTTCCTGGAGCAACTGTACGAGACTCAGCTTTTACCCCATCTAAATAGACATTAACAGTAACAGGAGGACTACCTTGGTCATAGTCTCGCATCCCAAACGAGAGCCGTAGCCTTTGAAAGATGGTGTTCGCTCTATTTGGCTGAAGTCTACAGGTGAATGAGGCAAAGCGAGTACCTGGACCCATAAATAGCCTCGATGTGTAGAAGGCTCTGCCTACGGTAATATCTTCAGTCCGACGAGACCAGTTGCCAACTCCTGAATTAGCACATGGGCGGCTGAGGAGAAACATTGTAAGCGGTCCCTTCGGAACTTGGGGGGGTGGCGGGGCCTGCGGAGCCGGTGGGGGCTGCTGGGCAACTTGCTTGCCTTGGGGGACTAGAGCCAAGAGCGCTATTGCACCGATAATGATTTTTCTAATCAACTTGGTTTCTTCGGATTGAGAGACAGTCAACGCCGTTAAGCGTCAATGTAAATAATGCCATCGATCGGCAGTTAGGCGAAGTGCAATCTGACATATTTTTGTCTGTGTCAGTCTACTCAGCGCCCAGGGCTAGGTAAAGTACTGGTTGAGGATATAGGCGATCGCACCATAAAACTCTTCGTATCGCCCATCAGCATCGGGTTGTTCAAAGCCCTGAATGAGTTTTTGTCTATCTTCGTCCGTCAGTTCGTCTATATCTATGTCTGCCAAGAGATTGTTTATCACCTCTTTACGCATGGCAATCAGCTTCGGAATGTTTAGACATAGCCTATCAATTGTTGTGGCAGCCGCTGCTTTTTTCTCTGAAGTGTCTGTTTCCAGGATTTGTCCATCGTCTGTGTAAATGAAGAAATCTGTACAGTTTTGCTGCAATGGCGAAACCATAAGGTTTTCATCATACCAATCATCTTTAGCTACCCCACAATGTACGGGTTTTTTAGGTTCGCGTTCCCTTTGACACGATGCCAGCAAATTTGTGTACTCTACAGACAGGTCTGGGTCTGTGGCACTCTGAGGTTTGAGATGTTCAATATGACTGTTTTCCCTGGCGATACGCATTCCACAGTAGCAGCAAATATATCCTTGCTCTCGTAGTAATGCATTATGCAGTTCTCTTTTTTCTGGATTTTGTAGGTAACTGTAGCTCCAATTCGGTGTGGTTCTAGCAAGTACTTTCCAGGTTTTGAAACTTTCTGGTTCCTCACCCTTTTTAATATATTTCACCGACCTAGAATCTCCCGTCGTCGGATAGATACACTAGCACCAACTAGCTCTGGTTCATCTGCTCCAATTTCATCAGCTATTTTTTGGTATAGTTGTCTGGCGCTATCAAGATCTCCTCTAGCAATTAGTCGAAACAGCTCAAGAAGATCGTCCTTAATTTTCTGAGGACGCTCTGGGGTATCCATGAGGTCTTCCAGAATTCGATTACTGTCTCTGCCATATGAGCTTTCTGGACGCCTAGCAACGATATCTCCATCGATCTTTTCCAAAATATAAATACCCTCAGGTTTAACTTGACTGATTACCTGTGGCGAATGAGTCGTGACAATGAACTGGCAGTTAGGAAATGTTCTTGTCAGTGCTGGAATAATCTCTCGTTGCCACTTGGGGTGCAGGTGTAGCTCGATTTCGTCTATGAGGACAACGCCGCTACCTTGGAGTGGATCTGGTAAAGATGGATTTGCGATCGCCAAACGCCTTGCCAAATCCCCCACCATTGCTAGCAAGCATTTCTCGCCATCAGATAGCTGATTAATTATGAGTTCCTGACCTTGTTTGGTCACAGTCATTCGCAATGGCGCTCGTCTCACCCGTAAGTTTGAAAAGCCTAGAAGTAGGGAATAGATAGCTTGTCTCACTGCTTCTAGCTGTCGGTTTCGGTAATCAGAATCGTCCCGCCGTTCTTCGTTCTCTAAATCTTCCACAGTTCTGAACCACTGGAAGAAACTACTGAAACCGATTTGTACTCCATCCAGTGCCTGTTCATAGGCATATACTTGCTTAAACGAATACTCCGGAATAATATCTAGGGGAATATCAAGAATCGCACGATTGACCGGATAGTACACTACCAGAGGCAGATTGGCTTGAGAGCTTTCTCCCCAGTGATGACGCATATCCTTAGTAACTGCCTCTAACTCGGCAAAATCCTTTTTGAGTTCTGTACTATGTTCTATCTGAACAGTATTGATAGACCACTTAACTTCCTGAAAGTCGATTGAAATTGTAATCTCATTTTGTGTCTGGTTACTTCCATTTTTGATGTCCTGTGCGCTGAAGAAACGTCCATTTGCCAAATCCTGCTGCCTTCCGCTGACTAGACTTCCACCTTGCCTTCTCATGAATGAACCTGTATCGTTCGGGTCAAATTGAATTCGGGCTAGAAGCCAAGACAAAAGGATGGCAAGACAGTCAAGGATGCTCGATTTTCCCATTCCGTTAACACCGATGAGTACCGTCGGCTCAGTGTCACTGAGTTCTAGTGTCAAATCTCCGATTCCACGGAACGAGTTTATTTTCAGCCGATTGACTCTCATGGCATAAGTTAGGGTAATTGCAATGGGATAACACTTTGGTTAAAGATGCGAGGTGCCGATGCCACTGATGATAGTGCGCTCTGCGCTTTGCTGCTATGTACCATGCTGACGCCAACGATCTTCACGATCGCACTTAACCGAAAGTACTGGTTGAAGATATCAGCGATCGCACTCCAAAAAATTTGTACTTCCTACCTCTTGCACCTCACGTAACGTCAGGTTTTAGCATCGAATCATCGCTAGCATCCCTCTTTTCAAAAAGGAGTCAGTGCCATGCAACCTACCGCGATGAAAGTTGGTGAACTCGCCAAACAGACAGGAATTTCAGTTCGGACTCTGCATTACTACGACGAGATTAAACTGCTCTCGCCATCTCAACGCACGCGGACTGATCACCGCCTGTACACAGCTGAAGATATTGCTCGGTTACAGCAAATTGTATCGCTCAGGCAACTTGGCTTTTCTTTGGATGAAATCCGAGAATGCCTCGAACGTCCAGCTTACTCACTGCATCGCGTCATTGAGCTGCACATGGCACGTCTGAAAGAACAGCTCGCATTGTCGATGAGACTGCTCAACCGCCTAGAGGCGATCGCTAGAAATTTACACTCGACAGAATCAGTTTCTATCGAGGATTTAATTCAAACCATTGAGGCAATTACTATGTTTGAGAAGTACTACACCCCAGAACAAGCAGAAACTCTCCAGAAACGAGCAGAGTTACTTGGGGAAGAGGGGATGCGGCAAGGACAAGCACAATGGCAGGAACTCATTGAGCAGGTTCGTGCCCAAAAAGAAAAGGGAACTGATCCCACAAGCGAGTCGGTACAAGCTCTGGCGCGACGCTGGCAGGAACTGATTGAGCAGTTCACAGGCGGCGATCCTGGGATCGAGCAGTCGTTGAACAGAATGTATCAACAGGAGGGGCCAGAAGTTGCCAGTCGAGGAGCAGTCGATTCAGACCTTTTTGAGTATATGGGTAAAGCAATCGCTCAGTTAAAAGGGTCTTATAAAGATGAAGGATGAGAGATGCATGAAAGTCTCTTTCCCCGACTCCCGACTCCCGACTCCCGACTCCCGACTTTCAAAACAGGTCTAATCAGCCTTTTCTAGGGGCGTTACTGTTTGACCTTAGGATTGCAAGGGGATGATCCCTTTATCAAAGACTTCGTTATCCGTGCCGATGCCGCTGATGAGGATGCGATCGCTATACACCTCATACGCCGCAAAACTCAACCGCTGTGCGGAGTACGCTGTCCATTCCGAACGCCCTACAGGTCTAGTGGCTGCCCCAGCCCCACAAATCAAGTAGGTAGTCCCCTTGATTGACTCACTGCGCTCATAATGATGGTCATGACCGTTGATATACAGTTGCACTTGGTACTTCTTGAAAAGAGGAGTTAGGTTTTCAATAAAAGGTTGATTCAAGCCATAGTGCCCAGACGAGTAAATCTGATGGTGACCATACACAATTTTCCAGGGAGCATCACTACCGCTGAGTTCTTGTTCTAGCCAAGGTATCTGATTTTTCCAGTCGGCATTACTATTAGTATCGAGAGCAAAAAATTGCACGTCTCCACGACGAAATGTGTAGTAACGTCCCGACATATTGAAATCAGAATAACGAACTTGAGGGTCGCCATTATCCGTGCTGATATCATGGTTGCCAAGGCAGGCTTGAAACTTAACACCCTGTTTTAGCAACTCTTGATAAGGCTGCTCAAATACTGTGCCAATTTTTTCAATCTCGCCATACGTATATATATTGTCTCCAGCTAGGATTACCAAATCGTAGGGATTTAGCTGATGATAGTGAGTCATCGCTGCTGCTACTGCATATTGCCCTGCCGTACCTGTACCAGTATCTGCCACAGAAACAAACCGCAGTAGGGGTTGCCCTTGTACCGGATTGCTTAAAGTATCGGCTGAGGTGGCTGGTTTTGAGGTGAG
>DALYIW010000044.1:31283-38077 GCA_031970155.1 Coleofasciculaceae cyanobacterium CTOTU46601
TGCTATCAGTCGAATTGATATTATTACTGCGAGCTATCTGACTTCTAAATACTTGGGCGAAAACCGCTAAACCCAAGCCACTAAGGCTGCTCAAAATAAGAAACTGACGGCGTTTAATGCTCATGGATGTTTAGTTATAGGGAGCAATGATTTTGCTTTAGACCGAAGGCAAGGCAAACAGAAGTGATAAATTTGTGCTGTAGTGGCAGCTTTCCGTAAAAAATCTATCGCATTTGAGCGTAGAGGTGCTGCCGAGGAGGGAGGTTTTAATGTCAGACGACCAACAGAAGCAGCCAGAATCAGCAAGTTCCGAGTCTCAAACGCCGCCGCAGTCTGCTTCGGCAGGTCAAACCGGAAAAAGGTTAGAAAAAATGAGCCGGACAACTCAACCATCCGGAAACCTAGCACAACGCTTGGTGAAAACTCAGGGTGTCAAAATCTTGCGAGGAACAATAGGGGTACTAGAAGGCTTTGTGGAGAAACTGGAGGCAGAACCAGTGACAGACCTTTCTCCTAATGCCACGCCTCCTATAACGACAGTATCGGTACCTGTTTCAGATACTACGACAGCGACACCAGAACCAGTATCTACGAGTAGTGTTGTAGAACCTGTTGCTTCTACACCTGCCTCTGATACTCCTAGAGTAAAATCTAAACTCACCGCAGAGGAGCTTGCCAGTGGGTCAATACCTCAGCCTACGAAGCCGAAACTGATCGATCGCTTACTTCCCAGTTTCAACCGGGTACAGGCGTTTTGGGATGCCACGTTACAAAAAGTCCGCTCCTTGCTGCCGCCAGCTTGGAATGAAAAGCTGTCTGATTGGGGATTGACTAGTGCGATCGCTGGTATTGTAGTAGTTCTTCTGTTAACAACAGTGGCACTGCTACCAAAGACGCCAACACAACAGGCTAAAGCTCTTCCTAAGCCAATCGATGCGCCACCTGTATTGAAAGCACCAGACAAACCGCAACCCGTTGAAGCCCTACCACAGCCTGCACCAGAGTTAACCCCAGAGCAAAACCTGATTGCATCGATTCAAAATCAAGTTGCTGAAATTACAGATCAGTATGGCAATGGACTAATTAAGGCTATTCAAGCCAACTTTCCAGGAAGCCGTTTAGTGGTTAAAGTTACTGATGGTTGGTATGACTTGAAAGAGCCTCAGCAAAACAAGTTAGCCGATGATATTCTGAGTCGGTCTAAAGAACTAGATTTTAGAAAGCTAGAAATTACCGACCTTGAAGGGACATTACTTGCTCGTAGTCCAGTTGTTGGGTCAAATATGGTGATTTTAAAACGACAGCAATTAGCTGAAAATTTATAACCTTTACTAGCAGTAGTCTGATCGACTTAAAGCTGTCTAGAAAATAGGGAGTCGGGAGTCGGGAGTCGGGAGTCGGGGAAGAAATATTTTCATGGATGCCAGTTGTGAGATAAGAGCTCATGGCGTCTGTATTGAAAGTCGGGAGTAGGGAGTGGGGAGTAGGAATGGGTTTGTTAAGCATCTAACTGTGGGCAGAGAAAAAATAAGTAAGTCTTTTTATTTAGCGGCTTTAAGACCTCGCCAGTGGACGAAAAACTTAATTGTCTTTGCTGCACCGTTGTTTGCATTTCACATCAATCTGCCATCTTTTCTGAACAGCTTGCTAGCGTTTGTTTTGTTTTGCTGTACTTCTAGTAGTTTTTACTTGTTCAATGACATCGCTGATGTAGAATCAGACCGACAACATCCGATTAAGTGCAAGCGCCCAATTGCAGCAGGTAAGATTAGTATTCCAATAGCGATCGCAATTGCCGTAGTCCTCTTGGCTACTGCGATAAGCTTAGGCTGGCTTCAATCGCCAAGCTTGGGAATAACTCTCGTTGGCTACGCACTGCTGCAAACCGCCTATAACCTACAGCTCAAGCATAAAGTTATTCTCGATATTATTGCGATCGCTACAGGATTCATTTTGCGAGCCTACGCTGGTGCGGCAGCCACTGGAATTGTTATATCCCCCTGGTTTTTAATTTGTACTGCTATGTTGGCTTTGTTTTTGGCAGTTGAGAAGCGCAAAGCTGAACTACGTTTGTCAAAAATCAGAGGTAGCAAAACTCGTTCTGTTCTCAAAGGCTACTCCTTGCCTCTACTACTTCGCATGGAAAGTACAGTAACAACGGGCACAGTTCTCACTTATGCCCTTTGGAGTTCCGGACCTCAAATCAATGGAGATGATGCATCAACACCCTGGATGCTGTTGACATTACCTTTTGTTTTATATGGTATTTTTCGTTATCAGCTACTTAGCGACCCTCATGAAATTGCTCGTAGAAGTATCACAAGTCTTGAAAAAGGAGGTCAGACTGAGCGACCTGAAGAAATTTTATTAAAAGATTTGCCAATTCTCTTTACTATTATCAGTTGGGTTCTCACAATCTTTATGATTTTATTTCTTAAACATCAGGGATTAATCGAATAACAAATGGGTAATGGGTAATGGGTAATGGGTAATGGGTAATGGGTAATGGGTTTTTATGCGATCGCATTTTGCGTGGTGCTAAGGCAATTGCTCAAATTTCTGTAATATTTAAAATGGCTTGTTGATAGGCTTTGACTTGCAGATCGATGCCAGTGATTGCTGTGCCAACAACAACGGCATAGGCTCCTAATTTCAGTGCTTCTTGAGCCATCTGCGGTGAGGCAATGCCGCCTTCACAAATCGCTGGGACATTCAACTGTTCGACTAGCTGCGTGAGGAGGTCAAAGCCAGGAGAAGAGAGATGTTTTGTTTGAGTTGTGTAGCCATAGAGGGTTGTACCTACGATGTCAGCACCAGCTTCTTGGGCGGCGATCGCACTTTCAAGGGTATCCACATCTGCCATCACCAGCTTACCTAGTTCATCGTGAATTCTAGCAATCAAAGTATCAACAGTTTCTCCCTCAGGACGTTCTCGTAACGTAGCGTCAATAGCAATAATGTCAGCACCCGCAGCTGCGACATCGGCAGCATGATGAAAATTGGGAGTGATATAAACCTCAGACCCTGGTAACTGCTGCTTCCATAATCCGATGATAGGAGTGGTTGGACATTGCGATCGCACGGCTTCGATATGGATTGGAGTATCAATCCGAACACCTACTGCTCCCTGATTCACAGATGAGCGAGCCATTGCTGCAATTACCAGTGGGTTGTGTAGGGGCGAGTCAACGGGTGCTTGACAAGACACAATTAGACCATCACGTAAAGCTTCAATTAAACCTAGAAAATTAGTAGTCATAGAAATTGTTGTTTGTTGTTGGTTGTTTGTTGTTGGTTGTTGTTATGACGCTAATAATTTCTAACCAGCGTTGTTTGTTGCTGTTCGTAAGTTAATAATCTCTAAATTACGTTGTTGATTGCTGTTAGTAAGTCAAGAATCTCTAACCCACGTTGTTTGTTGCTGCTAGTACGCTAATAACCAATAACAAACAACCAACAACCAATAACAAACAACAAACAACAAACAACCAACAACCAACAACAAATAACAAACAACTAATCTGCCAACAATGCTGTAACTTTTTGCAATAACTCTTCGGGTTCTATGGGCTGAGGCAAGTAATCATCTGCTGTGCCATTCAACTCATCCTCTGGGTTTAGTGACCAAGTAGGAGGCGTTAAAGCCAGAACCTTAATTTGTTGAGTTGCAGGTGCTTGACGTAGACGGTAGATAATCTCACCACCATTCATGCCCAGTAACTGCCAATCTACAATCACTACCTTGGGCTGAAGCAGTTTAATTTGCTCAACCGCCGTGGAACCATTAACTAGCCAGACAAGGTGAAAGCCTGCTGCTGTGAGAATTTCGCAAATGGGTATGGCGTTTTCCTCATTGTCTTCCACTAAGACAATATTCCCTTGAGGTTTGGAAGCGTTGCTGTGAGTAACTGTTCCTTTGGCAGAAGCGGCAGGGCTAATAAATTGGCTTGGCAGCCAAACTGTAAAGCAAGACCCCTCACCCAATACAGATTCGACATCAATTCTGCCCCCATGAAGTTCTACTAACTGTTTTGTTAATGCTAGACCTAAACCAGTACCTTCGTAATGACGGTGGTAGGGCGTTTCTAGCTGCTGAAACTTTTGAAATAGTAGGGGAAATTGCTCGTGGGCAATGCCGATTCCGGTGTCTTCAACTTGAAAAATTGCTAGGTTTTGCTCTCGCCAAACTCGTAGTATTACCTGTCCACCTTCGGGGGTGAATTTGATTGCATTACCCAAGAGGTTAAAGAGAATTTGCTTAACTCGGCGTTGATCTGCACAAAAGCGATCGCTCTCTAGCCCCACTTGAAAATCCATCTCTAAGGTGATTTTTTGGTATGAAGCTTTTTCTTGCAACGTTCTCAACGTCTGATGGGTTAGCTTGCTCAAGGAAAATTCACTGAGGCTTAAAACTGCCTTCCCCGATTCAACTTGAGACAAATCTAGAATATCGTTGATCAACTCCAAGAGGTGTTCTCCACTCTCTTGGATGGTTTTTAAGTAGCGTCGTTGCTTGTCAAGAGGTACCGTTCGTGCTCCTTCCTGACCAAAAGACCAACGTAATAGAGTTGCTGACATCCCAATCACGCAGGTAAGAGGCGTCCGTAACTCATGACTCATCGTGGCCAGAAATTCACTTTTGGCGCGGTTGGCGGCTTCGGCACTTTGAAGTGTATCCCGCAGTTCTTGCGTGCGCTCAATTACTCGCTGTTCAAGAGTTGTTTTTTGCCGTTGCAACTGAGCGTATAATTTGGCTTGGTAAATGGCGACGCTTAGATTTTCTGCAATCAAATTCAGAAATGTTTTTTCACTATCTTTCCAATGGCGTGGCTCAAAACACTGTTGGGCAATAAGTAGCCCCCACAGGTTGTTCTGAACAATAATCGGTGCGACTAGCTTAGCTCGTACCTGAGTCTTTCGCAGGAGTTCTAGTAAGCAAGGAGAATCAGTGTAGGCTGTTTCGACATCATCAACGGCAAAAGTCAGCCCTTGACGATATTTCTCTCTACAGTTGGGTACCTGAGTGAAGCAGTTCTCTTCCTCTCTCAACTTCAACACTGAGGGGATATTATCGGAAATTTTGGCTTCGTAGGTAACACAACCCCAGCCCGCTTTAGGGGTGAAAGATGAGGATTGAGAGGCTTGAGATAAAGTTGACGCCTTTGTTTTGTTCACGCCTCTGGAGGTGTCTTTTTTTGTGGCGGCATGGGTCGAATTGAAGTCCAATTGATAGATTACCAACCGATCTACCTGTAAGAAAGGTCGCACCTGCTCTACAGCAGTTTTGAGGATAACTGGCAACTCTAGGCTTTGACGGATTTGGGTGGTTACTTGATGAAGTAGTCGTTCTTGTTCTACCTGCTGGCGCAGTACCTCCTCTACCACGGGTTGACAGGTTGAGGCAGAGGGAGAAGCCGGTTCAGGTGTTGGTGAGTTGCTGGTTTGGTTAGAGGAGAGAATTTCAACTAATGAAAGGGTGAAATCGCTTTGGATGGCTGCATCGTTAGGGTAGAGAGAGGCTGGGACAAGTTCGAGCAAGTCTAGAGCTACAGGGTGGTTTGTTAACTCATGAGCTAGCTGCATGAGGAAAGCAGCGATCGCTTCTGGTTCAAATGTCAATCCCACCTGGTAAAGTGTCCGCTTGCTGTTATCCTCACTCAACGATTCTGTATCTTGCCGTTCACCCACTATCAGCGCACTGAACTGTTCTGACACTACAACAGTAAATCGTTGTGCCCGATCCTCCAGAGCAATTGCCGTTGATGAACGTACTTCCTCTGTTAACACCACAGCCTCTTCGCCGATTTTTGACTTCATCTGCTGCAACAGATTTTGTAGTTGCTCGAATACCGTCAATGGTAAAGTTCGGCTGAATCTTAGATTACCTAATCTAGGCATTACTCTGAATTTATTCTTAAAAAGCAACAACGCTTTACTACTAAAAAACCACTCACCAACAATGTAACGAGATATCATTTACCTGATGTTTTAGGTGAGCTAATCAACCTATGGCTTTTTCAATCTCCCGGCATACCCGTTAGAGTTGACGGCGGCTAGTTAACTGATTCAATGTCGGCATGGTTCCTTTGTTGATGCTATCCAAGACGTAGCGACCCAAGCGTGATATATTCTTCAATCTTCATCTTTTTTCCATATTTCGTAGATTGGGTTGCTATCAGGAAGCCATAAAACAAAACTATGCATCGTATTGCCGCGACACCAGGAGGGTGGAATCCTCAAGCTGAAGGGGTTGTTTTTATTGAACAGACTCCGGCACCGATTGTTTTTATTACAGCAGCTGATACTGATATTCAGACTCTGGCGGCATCAACATCTCAATTGCCAGTTGGGTTCCCAGCCTTACGGGTAGTTAACCTCTTGCAGTTGCAGCAACAACTAACTATTGATACCTATTCGGAAAATGTCTTAGCCTCTGCCCAAATTATTATTCTAAGGCTCTTAGGAGGACGTTCCTACTGGTCTTATGGTTTAGAAGTGGTGCGAGAGACAGTCCAACAAACGGGTGCCGCCTTGGTGGTTTTGCCTGGGGATGACCGCCCTGATCCAGATTTAATCAGTCACTCTACCCTTAATCTTGCTGTTGTTAATCGGCTATGGCGCTACCTCACAGAAGGTGGTGTTGAAAATTTCGTCAATGCTCTCAAGTTTATCGTTGATGTCTGTCTGGGGCAGACTCATAATCCACCCCCGCCAAAAGTAGTGCCTCGCGTTGGGGTGTATCTGTGGAGAGGGAGAGAGGGGGAGGGGGAGAGAGGCACAGAGGAGGAGAGGGA